>JAISJC010000066.1 GCA_031261745.1 Oscillospiraceae bacterium | reverse complement strand
TTGTTGACAAACGCGACAAAATGAATTATTATATTAAATTAGGAAAGGCACCATACAAAATTAGGAGGACTTGAAATGGCAAGTGAAGCAAATTCCATTCAGGGCGGAGTTATGACGCTTACGCCGGATGCCGCACACGAAAAGGTATCCGCGTTAATCGGCGCAATTCCCACGGCTCTGACCGAGTATCGCTGTCCGCTATGCGGCAAGATTACCGGAAATTATGCTGATTTGAAGCAGCACTACGAAGTCGAACACCTCGGCGCAGTTCCCCCCATTACCGTCGTACTCACGCTCAACGGTAAGAACTGCGAAGTTCTCATCGAGCCGCACTGGACGTTGAAGCGCACGCTTCAATTCCGCGTCGGACTCACGGGCGCGAAGCATATGTGCGACAAAGGCGTGTGCGGTTCCTGCACCGTCATTATGGACGGGCGTTCCGTCCTGTCGTGCCAGATGCTCGCCGTTGAGTGCGAGGGTTATGACATCCAGACGGTCGAAGGCATCGCCGCCGACCCGAAGTGGAAACCGCTGATTGACGCATACTGCCGCTGGGACGCGATGCAGTGTGGTTACTGCACCACGGGTTTCCTCGTCTCGGCAAAGAATCTTCTCGCGAAGAACCCGAACCCGACAGAGCAGGAATGCCGCGAGGCTCTCGCCGGCAATATCTGCATCTGCGGCACATATCCGCGCCACGCGCAGGCGATTTTGGAAGCGGCGTACCTCATCGCGAATCCGCCTCCTCCCCCCGCGCCTCCCGCAGGCTTCGGCGGACCCGGTGGACCCGGCGGTTTCGGCGGACCTCCTCCGGCAGCGTCTTAGGAAAGGAGCGTATTGAATAATGTCTGATATTTTAGAAAGCTACAAGCCGGAAATCTCCAAGGCGCACGAGTCCAATATGGACCATCTCGTCGGCGCAAACGACAAGCGCGAGAATTTCCGCGTCGTCGGCAAGCCAAATCTCCCCGGTAAACTCTCTTACGCGCTCGCTACCGGACTTGCAAAGTTCGGCATCGACTACACCGCGCCGAATATGCTCCACGCGAAGTTCCTGCGCAGCCCGTACGCCAACGCGCTCGTAAAGAGCGTCGATATTACGCGCGCTAAGGCAATTCCCGGCGTCGTGGACATCGTCACGTGGGAAGACCCCGATATGTATACGATCGGCGGAGGCGGCTTCGGCCCCCCGACCGCGTATCTTGAAAACTGGGCGAGCCAGGCGGGCGAGGAAGTCGCCGTTATCGTCGTCGCCGAGGACGAGGACATCTGCGAAGAGGCACTGCGCCAGCTCGACATCGAGTGGGAGGTTATGCCGTTCGTAATCGACCTCAAAAAAGGCCGCGAAGAGGACGCACCGCGCGCGCACATTAAAGAAACCGCTCCGAGTATGTTCTCACCCCCCGCTGCGGTACCGAAAAAAGGCAACGTGACCTATGCGGACACCACTCAGGGTGACGTTGAAAAGGCTCTCGCGGAGGCGAAGCACGTCGTTGAGTTTGAGTTAAAGCTGCCGGCGTTCCTGTCCGGAATGCCGAACCCGCCCGCGTCCGTCGCGTGGTGGGACGACGGTTCCGACGACCCGTATCTCGGCGAAGGTCCGAACCTCCACATCGAGGGCGCGGTTCAGCGTCGCACGAATGTCGGCTCTATGTACGGCGTTTCCAATGAAAAAACGATTCAGCGCGGCCTGTTCCAGGGCGGACGCTACTGCGACTGGGGTCTGCGCAAGTCGCAGGAAATCACCCCGCTGCTCGCGCGCCGCACCGGTCGTCCCGTCCGCTGCGCGAACACGCGTGAGGACACGTACGACTTTCTGATGAACGAGCGTTATATGTACCTGAAAGTCGGTTTCGACGACACCGGTTTAATCTCCGCCGTTGACGACTGGTCCGTCGCGGACAACGGTTCGTTCGGTTCTTCGAGCTTCGGCGCGGCGAACGATCAGGGTTACGGTCCGTACTACACCTTAAAATGCCCGAACATCCGTCAGCGTATGGATGTTGTTGACACGAACCGCGGCAAGATGTTCCTGTCCGGTCAGCACTGCCCGTTTAACTGGGATTCCGGCACGATGATGATTTATCTCGTCGCCGAGGAACTCGGTATGGATCCGATTGACGTTGCGAAACTGAATCTCCACGGTCCCGCGTCGCAGGAGGACAACAGCCCCGTTCCGTCCTTTGAGGCCTGCCTCGAAGCCGGCAAGAAGCTGATGAACTGGGAGTACCACAAGGCAGGCGCGAAAACCCTGCCCGACGGACGCAAGCACGGTATGTCGTTCCGCTATCAGATCTGCCCGCGTCACGCGTTCTCAGGTTATGACTGCAAGCTCGAACTGCGCAGCGGCGTCGTTCATATGCCGACGCAGGGCCCCTGCACCGGTATCTTCGCGGTTGAGTGCAACGCGATGGTCGTCGCGGAAGAACTCGGCTTAGAGTATGCCGATGTCGCTATCGACTTTGACTACCGCGAGACTTTCACCCCTGTCGGCGGCGGCTCGGACGGCTCCACCGCGTCCTCGTGGGCGATGAAGGAATGCGCGAATATCCTCAAACAAAAGATTCTTGAAGCGGCAATCGACCAGATTAAAAATCCGCCGGCGGCGGGTATGTTCGGCGGTTTCGGCGGCTTCGGCGGCCCGCCCCAGGCAGACCCGTTTGAGGGCATCACCTCGGCCGACGAGCTTGACCTTGCCAACGGAATGGTGGTTCGCAAGGACGACCACACGCAGGGCAAACCCCTCCGCTCGGCCGTCTCCGCCAACGTCTTTGCGACGTTCTCAGGCCGTCCGCCCGCGGCGATTTGGAGCCTCGGAATGGGCAAGATGCTCGACACGATGAACGCCTTGTTCTGCGAAGTCGCCGTTGACGAAGAGACCGGCGAAGTCGAAATCCTGCGTTACGGTGTCGTCGTCGACCCCGGCAAGGTTCTGCGTCCGACGTCCTTGGAGTCGCAGATCGACCAGGTTATGTACTTCTCGCAGAGCTGCCAGCTCTTCGGCGAATTCGTCTATGACGAGCGCACGGGCATTCAGCTCAACAACAATATGCTCGATCACAAGCGCACAACGATGCTCGACGCTCCTCCGATTGACCGCATACTGCTTGAAACGCGCAGCGGCAATGCGGCTTACGGCGCATCTGGTATCTCGCACTCACTGGCCAACACGCATACGATTATTATCGCGATTCACAACGCTATCGGCGTTTGGGTTGACCCGCCGGCTACGCCGGACGTGGTTCTCAAAGCGTTAGGAAAGGCATAGGGTGTAAAAATAAATGAAACCTTTTAATCATACAAATGCCAAGACTCTTGACGAGGCCGTTGCGGTTCTTGCAAAGGGTCAGGCGGCAGTCATTGCGGGCGGTACCGACCTTCTCGGTACGCTCAAAGACAACATTCTGCCCCTCTATCCCAAGACCGTAGTCAACATTAAGACCATTCCCGGTCTCGACTACATCAAAGAGGAAAACGGCGTTCTGAAAATCGGCGCGGCGACCCGCGTCGCCGACATCGCGGCGGACGCGACAATCTCCGGCAAGTATGCTGCTCTCGCGCAGGCGGCAAAGGCCGTTTCCAGCCCGAACCTCCGCGAGATGAGTACCATCGGCGGCAACATCTCGCAGATGCCGCGCTGCTGGTACTTCCGCAAGGCTGAAAACCGCTTTGAGTGCATCCGCAAGGGTGGCACGGAGTGCTTCGCAATGCAGGGCGACAACCGCTATCATTCCGTTCTCGGCGGCGCGAAAGTCTCCGCGACACCGTGTCAGCAGGAATGCCCCGCCGCGACGGATATCCCCGCGTATCAGGCTCAAATCCGCAAGGGCAACTGGGACGCCGCCGCGAAAATCATTATGCAGGTCAACCCGATGCCCGCTCTGACCGGACGCGTCTGCGCGCACTTCTGCCAGGATAAGTGCAACCAGTGTTCCGGCGGCGATGCGGTAAACATCAACGGCGTTGAGCGTACGCTCGGCGACTATATCCTCGAAAACGCGTCGAAGTTCTACGTCGCTCCGGAAAAGGAAACGGGCAAATCCGTCGCGATTGTCGGCGGCGGCCCCGCGGGTCTTTCCGCGGCGTATTACCTCCGCAAGGCCGGCAATAAAGTCACCGTTTACGAAGTCAAGGAAGAAGCCGGCGGAATGCTGATGTACGCGATTCCGGCGTACCGCCTGCCGAAGGACATCGTTCGCAACGTGATTAAGGCTCTCGAAGGTATGGGTATCACCTTTAAGACGAGCCAGAAAATCGGCGAAACCGTCAAGCCGGAAGAGCTTGAAAAGGATTACGATTCCGTCTGCTATTCCACGGGTACGTGGAAACGCCCCGTCGCCGGTCTGTCCGGCGAGGAGCTGACGACATTCGGTCTTGACTTCCTCACGGACGTCAAGAAGTGGATGGACGGCAAGCTCGGCGGCGAAGTGTTCGTTATGGGCGGCGGTAACGTCGCAATGGACGTCGCGATTACGGCGAAACGCCTCGGCGCGAAAAAGGTCACGCTCGCGTGCCTCGAATCGCGTGAGGAAATGCCCGCGTCCAAGGAAGAAATTGCCCGTGCCGAAGAAGAGGGAATCCTCGTTATGCCGGCTTGGGGTATGTCCAAGGTCGTCGAAGAGGGCGGCAAGGTCAAGGGTATGGAGCTGAAAAAGTGCGTGTCCCTCCGCGACGCGGAAGGCCGTTTCAGCCCAAGCTATGACGAGAGCGTCAAGACGACCGTCAACGCCGAAAATATCCTTATGGCTATCGGCCAGAGCGTTGATCTCTCGTTCCTCGACGAAAAGTATCAGGTTAAGCTGTCCGCCCGTGGACTTATCGACATTGACGACCAGTCCCAGACCTCGCGCCCCGGCATCTATGCCGCAGGCGACGCGACGACCGGACCGGGAACCGTTATCCGCGCCATCGCCAAGGGTCACGAGGCCGCGCGTGGTATGCTCCGCCACCTCGGTGTCGCGGAAGCGACCGAGTACGAATCCCCGACGTATCTTAAATCCGATGCAGAGGGCGTCAAGGGTACCAAGGCTCTTGTGCTTAAAGAAGTCAAGCTCGCCGACCGCAAACTCGAAGCCGAGGATGCGTTCACCGCGTCGAAAGACGAGGCTCTTGAAGAGACGAAACGCTGCCTGACCTGCTCGTGCTACGCGGTTCACCCGTCGGATATCGCGCCCGCGCTCATCGCGCTCGACGCGAAAATCGTCACGAACAAGCGTACAATCGACGCGGAGGATTTCTTCACCGTGAAGATTCCGGGTTCGACCGTCGCGGCGATTGACGAAATCATCACCGAGATTCAGATTCCCGCGCTGAAAGCCGGCGAGAAGAGCGCGTTCATCAAGTTCGCGTTCCGTAAGTCGATTGACTTCCCGGTCGTCAACGCGGCCGTCAAGGTCGGCGGCGACAAGTCGCGTATCGCGCTCAACGCGATCGCGCCGAAGCCGTATCGCTCAACGACAGCCGAGGCCGCGATTGTGGGCAAGGCCATCGACGAGAAAACCGCCGAGGCGGCGGGTGCGGCGGCAATCACCGACGCGCAGCCGTTTGAAGCCACGACGTACAAAATCCAGCTCGCCAAGACGATGGTCAAGCGCGCACTGCTCGCAGCGAAATAACGCAAACTGCAACGACAAGACCTGCGAGCAATCGCAGGTCTTGTTTCGCAAAATGGGGTAAAATGCTATGAAAACAGCCGAAATCCGCAATTTTAACGACTTCTGTGCCGCGCTGATAAATGCGGGATTCTCGCTCGGTGGCGGCAACGACGAGGGGATTTTCGCCGTCGTGCCGTTCAGCTGGGATGAGCGTCCGCCGTATGAGACGCCCGTACGCTGGCACACGGGCGACGCGGAAACCGACCCGTGGGAGTGGCGCGTCCGCGTCCTCACGGAGCGGAGCGACGTCGCCTACGGCAAGGTGTTTTTCAACAAAAGCGGTTTCATCACGCGCGAATGGTACCCGTATTTCCTCGCGGCGCGGCGCGGTGACGGGAATTTGAGCGAGCATTACTACGACGGTCACGTGTCGCAGACGGCGAAGCAAATTTTTGAGCTGATTGCCGGGTCGGAACACGGCGCGCTGCCGGTCGAGGAAATCAAACGGCTCGGTCACTTCGCAAAAGAGGACAAATCGCGCTTTGACCGCGCGCTGACGGAGCTGCAAACGGGACTTTTCGTCACGATGTGCGGCACAAACCGCCGAGTGAACGCCAAGGGCGAGGAGTACGGCTGGAACTCAATGATGTACTGCACGACTGAGAGTTTCTGGGGCGGAGAGGTCTTTAATCAGGCGGCGGAGCTGGCGCAGGACGCGGCCGTCGCGGCGATTACAGCGCAGATTCTGCGGTTGAATCCGGGTGCGGAGCCGAAAAAAATTACGCGATTCATCAACGCGGCAAAGTAACGACCGCTGCGCCGCCAAATTTGCAGTCTTTTTTCAAAATAACCCTTGACAAGCGGGCGTTATCGTGCTATTATAATATCAACAACGATAATTATTATCGTTATAGAGGTGAGTTATGCCAACACTGAGAAAACACAGTCGCAAACGCGACGCAATAATCGCGTGCATCCGCGAAACAAAGGCGCATCCGTCCGCAGAAACGGTTTACAGCCGCCTGCGCGCGGAGTTCCCGAAACTTTCGCTCGGCACCGTTTACCGCAACATCGCGCTGCTGCGCGAGGAGGGCGAGATTGTTTCTGTCGGCTTCGTCGGCGGGGAGGAGCGATTTGACGGCGTGACGAGCGACCATCCGCACTTTGTTTGTGATTGCTGCGGTGCGGTGATTGACGTGGAACTTTCCGGTCCGCCGCGTGGTTTTGAGGACGAAATCAACAGAAACTACGGTTTTGAGGTTTCGCACAGAAAGCTCATCTACTTCGGAAAATGCACGGATTGCATAGAACACTAATATTAATTTAGGAGGAATGACATTATGAAAAAATGGGTTTGCACAGTTTGCGGTTACGTACACGAGGGCGACGCGCCCCCTGAGACCTGCCCGGTCTGTAAGGTTCCCGCTGAGAAGTTCAAGGCGCAGGAAGGCGAGCTTGTCTGGGCTGCGGAGCACGTCGTAGGCGTCGCGCAGGGTTCTCCGGAGGATATTATGCGCGATTTGCGCGCGAATTTTGAGGGCGAATGCACCGAGGTCGGTATGTATTTAGCGTTTGCGCGCGCGGCCGACCGCGAGGGTTATCCGGAAATCGCCGCGTACTGGCACAAGGCCGGTCTTGACGAGGCGGAGCACGCCGCGAAGTTCGCGGAGCTGCTCGGCGAGGTCGTTTCCGCCAGCACCAAGGAAAACCTTGAAAAGCGTATCACGGCGGAGAACGGCGCGACGGCGGGCAAGTTTGGCCTCGCGAAGCGCGCCAAGGCGGCGAATCTTGACGCGATTCACGACACCGTACACGAGATGGCGCGCGACGAGGCGCGTCACGGAAAGGCGTTCCTCGCGCTTTACGAACGCTATTTCGGCAAATAAGCAATGGGCAAAGCCCCCTCGATGAGGGGGCTTTTTGTTATGAAATATAGTCCGTAATGCAGTCGTAGTAGTGGACATACTCAATTCCGTCAACAGTTATTCTCTCGTTATCCGGTAGCAGCTCGCCCCACGGCTTGTTAAAGCGCGTTATCGCGCCGTCGCGGACGAATTTACGCCACAGAACGGTTTTGCCGTTTTTATCGAGGAATTGCTCCGAGTGTGTGCCTGCGTCGTATTGTTCGCGGTCAATTACGCGGATTGTGTCGTAGACCTTGCCGCCGATAGTGACCGTGAAACGTCCGACGGTCGCATCGGGGACAAAATTCGTGGGATTGCCGCAGTTGTCCTCGCCGACGCCCCAGTTTTTCAAAAAGGTGTCGCTGTCGAGGAACGTGTGATACAGCCTCACGTCGCCGCGCATATGACTCTCCGCGAGAAAGCGGACGTGCGTATCGGTGAGTTGCGCGACGAAGTTGCGTCCGCCGCCGTTTTTCCTGCGCCATTCGTCGTCGTTGTACACATCTTGGCTCGCGTTGATTGTAACGCCCTCGATTCCGTGGACGCTCGCGCG
>JAISJC010000054.1 GCA_031261745.1 Oscillospiraceae bacterium | reverse complement strand
GGCGGTCAGGTCTCGCTGAAAATGTTCGGCCTCGCGGACATCGCGCCGGGGATACCGATGCCGCCCGACGCGTCAATCAAGCCCGGCGCGAAGAGCCCCTACGCGGCGGATATGACCGCGAGCCTCGCGCCAATGCGCTTCTCCGGCGTTGACGGCGAGGAGCTCTCCCGCGCCGTCATCTCCGCGCACGGAAAGATGTACGAGGACATTCTGAAGTTCCGCGAGAACGACGAGTCCTACGTGCCCGTCACCATCTCCACGATTCCGCTCGTGCGCATGTCGCGGCGCCTCGCGGGCGTGTACACGATGGACGACACGGAAAACCGCGAGTTCAAGGCCGATTCCATCGGCATGACGGGCGACTGGCGTAAAAAAGGCCCCGCGTACGAGCTGCCGTTCGGCACGCTGTATGGCGGGGAGATAAAAAACCTGCTCGCGGCGGGGCGCGACATCTCCGTCACGGACGCGATGTGGGACATCACGCGCGTAATTCCGCCCTGCGCCGTCACGGGTGAGGCCGCCGGAACCGCCGCCGCGATTTCGGACGACTTCGCGTCTCTTCGCGTCGCGGAGCTGCAGGAGCGGCTGGCGGCCCAAAACGTCAAGCTGCACCTCGATTAGAGCTCAAAACGCGCGCAAACTGCAAAAGACAAACAAATTGCCACTGCCCTCACAAGCAGTGGCAATCGCACGTGACAGGAACACGTCGTTCGCTACCGGCAATTACGATGTATTCCACGCCCACATTGTACCATAGTGTACGGAAATGTCAATGAGAAATTTTGTATTTTGCTGTGATTTTCTTCACATTATATTTTTCAGCACTATCGTCTTGACCCGCGTGACCTCCTCAAAGGAACTGAACACGCCCTCCGTGCCCAGTCCGCTCTGCTTCCACCCGCCGAAAGGCATCTCAAACGAGCGGAAGAAGCTCGCCCCGTTGATGACCGCCGCGCCCGCCTCAAGCTGTGACGCGACGCGCCACGCCCGTTTGTAGTCGCGGGAGAACACGCCGCCGGACAGTCCGAAGATGGACGCGTTCGCTATCTCGATCGCCTCCTCGTCCGTGTCGAAGCCGATTATCGGCACCACGGGCCCGAAAATCTCGAGGTCCCGCGCCACGTCCGCCGTTTTAGGTACGTCCGCGATGACCGTCGGAGCGTAGAACGCGCCGTTGCGCACCCCGCCGAGGAGGAGTTTGCCGCCCTGCGCGAGCGTTCCGGCGACCTGCTCCTCAACCTTGACGGCGGCCTTTTCGCTGATGAGGCAGCCGATTGTCGTGTCCTCCGCCGACGGGTCGCCGAACCTCTCCCTCTTGATTCGCGCGACGGACTTTTGCGCAAATTCGTCCTTCAGCGAGTTGTGTATGAGAAACCGCTTGCTCGCGCAGCAGACCTGCCCCGCGTTGTACATGCGCCCCCATATCATCTCCTCGACGGCGAGGTCTACGTCGCCGTCCTCGAGAACGATGAACGCGTCGTTCCCGCCGAGCTCAAGCGCGGTTTTCGTCAGATTCGCGGCGGCGATTTTCTGCGTCGAGATGCCGACCTCCGTGCTGCCCGTGAGTGTGATAAGCGACACGCGCGTGTCGCGCAGCGCCGCCTCCTTTGCCGCGCCGGGCGCGGTGAGTATCTGCGCGACGCCGGCGGGCACCCCCGCCTCGAACAGCAGCTGCGTCAGGAGTATGAGCGTCAGCGGGTTGTCAGACGACGGCAGCACGATAACGGCGTTGCCCATCATGAGCGACGGCGCGACCTTCTGGTCAAACAGGTCGCACGGAAAATTGAACGGTATTACGCACACCACGACGCCGAGGGGTTCGCGCGTGACGAGCTGGAGATTCGCCGCCTGCCCCGCCTCCGTGCCCGCGGGTATGATCTTCTCGTAAAAGTGCTTTGCGCTCTCCGCGAACGCCTTGAACGCCACGATAACGTTGCCTATCTCCGCGCGCGCCTCCGTAATCGGCTTGCCGTTCTCCGCCGAGAGCGTCCGCGCGAGCGTTTCCGCGTCGCGCCGCACGAGCGCAACGAATTTATACAGCGCCTCGGCGCGCTCACTTATCGGCGTCTTTGCCCACTTCTTCTGCGCCGTCACCGCCGCGTCTATCGCGAGCTTGATATCGGCCGCGCACGCTTTCGGCACGCTGTCTATGACCTTGCCCGTGGCGGGATTTACGATGTCGAAGCTCTCGCCGGACACGCCGTCCGCGCTTTTGCCGTCAATAAATAATTTCACAGCGCCGCCCCGCTACGCAAACGCGGTGAAGGACAGCATAAGCCCTCCCGTCGTGTTCCTGCCGTCGTCCTCCGTGCCGTACTCGCCGAACGTGAACTCTACAATGAACGGAATGTCGTCCGCCGCGTTCCTTATGGACTTGTAGACCACGCCGATACGGTCGCCGATCCCGGCGCGTCTGCCGCCGCAGTGTACGAGGTGAAACGCCGCCGGTTTCGTGCCGAGCTTTTCCGTCAGCGCGGTAATGGCCGCGCCCGTGGCGGTGATCAGCTCGCTATCGCTGCACTCCATTTGTATTACGGCGGTGTTCACGGCGAGGTTCGCGCCTACGGCGATCGAGTAGTCGTCGTTCCCGTTCATGGGGTGGCGTATCGCTACGAGCTCGCCGAGCGGATCCTTTACGCCGATCGGCGCCGTGATTGACGCGAACAGCAGCTTGTCGCCCTTGAGGTCGTCCGCGTTTTGATTCGTCCATTCGGCGTATTTCTTCAGCGCCGGAACGCCGTCAATCTCCACGAGCGTGCGCGGCCCGTCGAGCTTTGTGACGATTCCGACGTTCGCGCTCTCCTTGTACGCGCCGGTGAACACGTTCGCGATCGGCTTGTCCGTGTAGAAGAACGCGACGCCCACGCCGTCGGCCGTGACGGTCTGGTCGGAGTACAGCAGCCAGTCGCCCGCGATGGCGTTGTCCGCCGCGCTTCCGCCGAACACGGGCACGCGCCCGATGACGTCAAATATGCCCTTTAGGTACAGCTCCTCCTCGCCGGGAGGCGCGGTCATGTAGAAGTAGTCGGGCGGTTCGATTTTGTTGCTTACGGATTTCCCGGCGGCGGCGAGCGCGGCGTACGCGACCAGCCTTCCGGTGGCGCGCGCGTCCCCGTCCTTGGCGAGGCACGCGCTTCCGACGGTCAGATTGTCGTCGGAGAGCGCGAGGATTCCGACGAAGCCGTCAGCGCCGGTGATGAACCCCTCCTGCGTCATGACGCCGGTAAACGAGGTGTTACCGATGAGCGGCACGTCGGGCAGCTCTTCCGATATTGCGGCCAAAAGCTCTTTTTGGTCGTACTGCACGCCGCTGTAGACAAACGCGAGCTTGATTCCCGACAGACCCTGCCTCGCCCGTCTCGCGGCGTCCGCGCCGGCCTCCGCCGACTTTGCGTTGATGCTGACTCCGGTTTGAGCTCTCATTGTGTAACCCTCCTTGTTGTTCCGAAATATTAGTATTCCGGGATAAAATACCACGCCTGTATAATATACTAATTGTAATAAAATGTCAACAACAATCGGCGTTTGCAAAATTGCGTCGAAAATACGACAAGACATATCCGCAACGCTGTGCTATACTGGGGAAAATGTAGGGAGGTATCGCCATGAAATACGTATTTTTCTATGATTTTCCCGTGGGCTCGCTCGGGATCGCGGAGGACGACGGCGCGATATGCCGCGTGTTTTTCGCCGCAGAAAACGCGCCAGACGGGTTTGAGGTCGCGGAGACGCCGCTTATCCGCAGCGCCGCCGCGCAGCTCGCGGAATACTTTGACGGGAAGCGGCGCGTCTTTGATCTGCCGCTCAGGCCGCAGGGCACGCAATTCCAGCAGTCCGTCTGGCGTGCGCTGCAAGCCATTCCCGCCGGGGAGACGCGCAGCTATCAGGAGATCGCCGCGGCCGTCGGCAACCCGAAGGCGAGCCGCGCCGTCGGCATGGCGAACAACCGCAACCCAATCGTCATCATCGTTCCCTGCCACCGGGTAATCGGGAAAAACGGCGCGCTAGTCGGCTACGGCGGCGGGCTTCGCGTCAAGGAGCATCTGCTGGAGATGGAAAAAAGCCCTGCAACCGCTGCGGCTACAGGACTTGTATAGGGTTGGAGCGGGTTTGACAAAAACCCAGACGGAACGCTAATGAAAGGCGAACACGCCGCAATAATCGCGGTATAGGAGGACAATATGAAAAAGTTCATTTTACTGCTTATCGTGCTTGCGCTATGCGTCGGATTGTTTGCTTGCGCAGACAAGACGCAAGAACCTGTAAACACTGCAACGCCCACGCCCACTGCTGCGGCCACAAGCGCGGAACCGACACCAACGCCGACCATCACCCCAATAGAAACTCCGAATATCACGAGCAAACAGGACATATTGGATAGTCTGTCGCCGGAAGAACTTTCGGACTTATTAAACGCTCAACTTGAACGAGAAGCCGAAATCGCGGAAAAGGTGCAGAAAGTAACGGCATTAACGGGATACGAACCCGGCGTTAAGCTCATTCTTATATTCCGCGTTCTTTACGAATATATTGATTCAGATACGGCTGTTGCCGCGCTCGACACTTTTGACCTCGACACGCTCGCGCAATTCGTAATGGTATCAGAAAAGTTTGAATCCGACCCCGAACTTAATGCAGAAGCAAAGGCGTTGCTCGAAGGCGAAGGAATATTTTTCGATTAATTACATACAAAAAAGCATGGGCGCGGGCGTAGACCCGCGCTCCATTTACACCACTCCGGAGAATTTTCCACAGCAGATACCCGCAAACCGCCCCAAAATGCCGCATTTCAGGACGCCATATTCAAAAGAAAAAAGCCCTGCAACCGCTGCGGCTACAGGACTTGCATAGGGTTGGCAGGGTGCTCCGAAAAAGATGCCTCGTAGACGAGGACGCGGCGCGTAATGTAAGGCGCATATATTCGATGACGCTCGACGGTTACGGTGTGGAGCAGATAGCGACCGCGCTCACGGATGACCGCATACTAACGCCTATGAACTATTGGCGGAGCAAAGGACTTAAACGCGGCGGCAAGAAGAA
>JAISJC010000154.1 GCA_031261745.1 Oscillospiraceae bacterium | reverse complement strand
AAGGTGAACGACCGCACGGTGATGACGTTCCCGCTCGCGGGGACGCGGCCGCGCGGCAGGACGGACGCGGAGGATTCGGAGCTTGAACGCTCGCTGCTGTCCGACCCCAAGGAGCTTGCGGAGCACAATATGCTCGTGGATTTGGGGCGCAACGACATCGGCAAAATCAGCGAATTCGGTTCCGTCAAAGTCGATAACTATTTGGCAATCGAGCGGTTTTCGCACGTGATGCACATCGGCTCGACGGTCACGGGGACGCTGCGCGGCGATAAGAGCGCGATTGACGCGGTGGACGCGCTGCTCCCCGCGGGGACGCTCTCCGGCGCGCCGAAAATCCGCGCGTGCGAGATAATCAACGAGCTGGAAAACAACAAGCGCGGGATTTACGGCGGCGCAATCGGCTACATCGGCTTTACCGGCGATATGGACACCTGCATAGCAATCCGTATTGCGTTCAAGAAGAACGGCAAGGTGTTCATCCGTTCCGGCGCGGGGATTGTCGCGGACAGCGTGCCGGAGACGGAATTCGCCGAGTGCCGCAGCAAGCTCCAAGCGGTCATTAACGCACTGAAACTTGCGGACGGAGGGTACGACAAATGATTCTGCTGATTGACAATTACGACAGCTTTTCATACAACCTGTATCAGCTCGTCGGTGCGCTGAACCCCGATATTGAGGTGCGGCGCAACGACGGCGTGACGCTCGCGGGGATTGCGGCGCAAAGCCCGACGCACATCATCATCTCCCCCGGACCTGGGAAACCGCGCGACGCGGGAATGTGCGAGGAGGTAATCGCGCGCTTTTCGGGCAAAATCCCGATCCTCGGTGTGTGCCTCGGACATCAGGCGATTTGCGAGGCCTACGGCGCGACGGTCACCCACGCGAAAACGCTTATGCACGGAAAGCCGTCGGACGTTACGCTCAATACGGACTGCCCGCTGTTTCGCGGAATGAGCGGGGTCATACAGGGCGCGCGGTACCACTCGCTCGCCGCCGTCGAAGCCACAATGCCGCCGGAGCTTGAAATTACGGCGCGGACGGACGACGGCGAGATTATGGCGGTGCGGCGGCGCGGCACGGAAACCTACGGCGTGCAATTCCACCCCGAATCCATACTGACGCCTGAGGGCAGGCAGATTTTAATAAACTTTTTAGAACGCAGGGAGGCTAACGAAAATGATTAAGGAAGCGATTGCAAAAACGGCGAACCGCGAAAACCTGACATACGAGATGGCGGAAACCGTAATGGACGAGATTATGAGCGGGCAGGCGTCCGAGATTCAGATGGCGGCGTTTTTGACCGCGATGGCCGTTAAGGGCGAGACGATTGACGAAATTACCGCGGCGGCGGCGGGAATGCGCAAGCACTGTATCCGCATTCTCCACGATATGGACGTGCTGGAAATCGTCGGCACGGGAGGCGACCTCTCGAATTCGTTCAATATCTCCACGACGTCCGCTATGGTCATCTCGGCGGCCGGTATTCCCGTCGCGAAGCACGGTAACCGTGCCGCGTCGAGCAAATCGGGCGCGGCGGATGTGCTGGAAGCACTCGGCGTTGACATCACGATTCCGCCGGAAAAGAGCCTTGAACTGCTGCGCGGTATCAACCTCTGCTTCCTGTTCGCGCAGAATTACCACATCGCGATGAAATACGTCGCGCCTGTGCGGCGCGAGCTGGGAATACGCACGATTTTCAACATTCTCGGACCGCTCGTGAACCCCGCGGGCGCAAATATGGAGCTGCTCGGCGTGTATTCCGAGGACTTGGTGGAACCGCTGGCGCGCGTCCTCGCGAACCTCGGCGTGAAAAACGCCCTCGTGGTCTACGGTCAGGACGGTCTTGACGAAATTTCCGTGAGCGCGCCGACGAGCGTCTGCGAGATTCGCGACGGCAGCTTCAATTCGTACGTAATTACGCCGGAGGATTTCGGCCTGCGCCGCTGCGCTAAAAGCGACCTCACGGGCGGCTCGCCGCAGGAGAACGCCGCGATTACGCGCTCCGTGCTGTCGGGTGAAACCGGCGCGCGGCGCGACGCGGTGCTGTTCAATTCCGGCGCGGCGATCTATATCGCGAAGCCGGAACTCACGCTGCGCGGCGCGATTGACGTTGCGCGGGAGGCGATTGACAGCGGCAACGCGCTGGCGCAGCTCGAAAAATTCATCACGCTGTCGAACGGCGGTGCGCTGTGATTCTTGACGAGATTGCCGACACCGCGCGGCGGCGCGTCGCGGACGCGAAAGCGGCTCTGCCGCTTGACGAGGTGCGGGAACGCGCGGAGAAATTGGCGGTAAACGCGGCGTTTCCGTTTGAAAAGGCGTTGAAACGCGACGGGATATCGTTCATCTGTGAGGTCAAGCGCACGTCGCCGTCCAGGGGCGTAATCGCGGAGGACTTCCCGTATCTCGATATCGCCGCGGAGTACGCGGCGGCGGGCGCGGATGCGATTTCGGTTCTCACAGAGCCGCAATACTTTTTTGGGCGCGACGAGTATCTGCGCGAGATATCGGCGGGTGTTCCGCTGCCGACGCTCCGCAAGGATTTTGTCGTGGACGCGTATCAAATCTATGAGGCGAAAACCCTCGGCGCGGCGGCGGTTCTGCTGATTTGCGCGATTTTAACGCCGTCGGAGGTGCGCGAATACCTCGAAATCGCGCACGCGCTCGGACTGTCCGCGCTCGTCGAGGCGCACACGGAGGACGAGGTGAAAACCGCACTTGACGCGGGCGCGCGGATTGTCGGCGTGAACAACCGTGATCTGAAAACCTTCACCGTCGATACGGCAACGAGTGCGCATCTCGGCAAGCTGATTCCGCGCGACGTGATTTTCGTTTCGGAGAGCGGCATTAGCACGACGGAGGACGTTCGCGCCGTCGCGGACGCGGGCGCAAACGCGGTGTTGATCGGCGAAGCGATTATGCGCGCGCCCGACAAGCGGCGGTTCCTCGCGAATTTGAGGGCGGCAGGGGAGACACAATGAGCGCGAAAATCAAAATCTGCGGACTGTTCCGCGAGGATGACATTGACTACGCGAACGCCGCCACGCCCGATTACGTCGGATTTGTGTTCGCGCCGAGCCGCCGGCGCGTGACGGCGGAAACCGCAGCGCGGCTGCGGCGCAGGCTTGACGGCGCAATTATTCCCGTCGGCGTTTTCGTAAACGCGGAAATCGACGACATAATAAGCCTGTATAATGACAACGTGATTTCAGTCGCGCAGCTCCACGGCGGCGAGGACGCGGCGTATATCGCGGCACTCAAAGCGCGGAATATCCCCGTAATTCAGGCGATTCGCGCGGGGCCGGGTGACACGGCGAGCGACTTGACGGATTTTCTGCTGTTCGACGGCGGCGCGGGCGGCACGGGCGAGGCGTATGACCGGACGCTTATCGGCGAGGTAAACAAGCCGTTTTTCATCGCCGGCGGGATTAACATCGACAATATCGGCGATGCGCTCGCGCGGAATCCCTACGGCATTGACGTCAGCTCCGGCGCGGAAACGGACGGATTTAAGGATTTCAGCAAGATTCAGGCGTTAGTAAACGCGTGCAAATAAGGAGGATTTACATTGGAAACAGGACGATACGGGCAATACGGGGGGCAATATATCCCAGAAACGCTGATGAACGAGATAATCAATCTCGAAAATGCGTACGAGCGGTACAAAAACGATCCGGACTTCACGGGCGAGCTTAACGCCCTGCTCAACGAATACGCGGGGCGGCCGTCGCTGCTGTACTATGCCGAAAAGATGTCGGCGGAGCTGGGCGGCGCAAAAATCTACCTCAAACGCGAGGACTTGAACCACACGGGTTCGCACAAGATTAATAACGTCCTCGGTCAGGCGTTGCTCGCGAAGCGAATGGGCAAGACGCGCCTGATTGCGGAAACCGGTGCGGGTCAGCACGGCGTCGCTACGGCGACGGCTGCCGCGCTCCTCGGAATGGAGTGCGAGATTTTTATGGGTCGCGAGGACACGGAACGGCAGTCGCTGAACGTCTACCGAATGGAGCTGCTCGGCGCGAAAGTCAACGCCGTGACGAGCGGGACGATGACGCTCAAAGACGCGGTGAACGAGACAATGCGCGAGTGGACGGCGCGGACGCGCGACACGCATTACCTGCTCGGTTCCGTAATGGGTCCGCACCCGTTTCCGATGATTGTGCGCGACTTTCAGAGCGTCATCAGCCGCGAGGCGCGGGCGCAGATACTGGAGCGTGAGGGCAAGCTCCCCGCGGCCGTAATCGCCTGCGTCGGCGGCGGGAGCAACGCCATCGGCACGTTTTACCACTTCATTCCCGACGAGGGCGTGCGGCTTATCGGCTGCGAGGCTGCGGGACACGGTGTTGACACACCTATGCACGCCGCGACAATCGCAAAGGGCGAGGTCGGGATTTTCCACGGAATGAAGTCGTACTTCTGCCAGGACGAACAGGGTCAGATTGCGCCCGTTTATTCCATTTCGGCGGGCTTGGACTACCCCGGAATCGGACCCGAACACGCGAACCTGCACGACACGGGGCGAGCGGAATACGTCCCCGTGACGGACGAGGAGGCCGTCGCGGCGTTTGAGTTCCTCGCGAAAACCGAGGGGATTATCTGCGCGATTGAGAGCGCACACGCCGTCGCCCACGCGCGGAAGATTGCGCCGCAAATGGACAAATCCGACAGTATAATTATCTGCCTTTCGGGGCGCGGAGATAAGGACGTCGCCGCGATTGCGCGGTACAGGGGGGTTGAAATCAGTGAGTAATATAGCTAATGCGTTCAGGAACGGCAAGGCGTTCATCGGCTTTTTGACGGGCGGCGACCCGTCCGTCGAAAAGAGCGAGGAATTCATATACGAAATGCTGCGCGCGGGCGCGGATTTAATTGAAATCGGCGTACCGTTCTCCGACCCGATTGCGGAGGGCGAGGTCATTCAGCGCGCGAACCTGCGCGCGCTCGGCGCGGGCGTGAACGTGGATTCTCTCTTTGAGCTTGTCGCGCGGGTGCGAAAAAAGAGCGGCGTTCCGCTCGTGTTTCTGACGTACTTAAATCCGGTTTTCCACTATGGCTACGAAAAATTCTTCGCGAAGTGCGAAACCGTCGGCCTCGACGGAATAATCATTCCCGACCTGCCGTTTGAGGAGAGCGGGGAGGTGCGCTCCGTCGCCGCCGCGCACGGCGTGGATCTGATTTCGCTGATTGCCCCGACGTCGGAGGGGCGTGTTATCGAGATTGCAAGGCGCGCAACCGGCTTCCTGTACGTCGTATCCTCAATGGGCGTCACGGGCGTGCGAAGTGAGATTAAAACAGATATTGCGTCCATCGTGAGGCTCGTAAAATCTGTGACCGACATTCCCGCGGCGGTCGGCTTCGGCATCGGAACGCCGTCACAGGCGACGGAAATGGCGAAGCTCGCGGACGGCGTAATCGTCGGCAGCGCGATTGTCCGCATTATCGAGGAACACGGCGAAAACTCTGGCGCGTACGTTTACGAGTACGTTAAATTAATGAAAGACGCGACAAGCGGCGGGCAATAGCCCGCCGCTCATTCTTATCGGCTTATTTATCCCTTGCGACCGAGGCGAATTTGTCCGCTATCTCTGAAAACAAATCTATAAGGGACGGGTCAAAGTGCGTGCCGCGTCCCTCCAAGATGATTTTCTTGGCTTCATCGGTGGTAAACGGCTTCTTGTACGGGCGAACCGAGGTCAGCGCGTCGTACACGTCGGCAATCGCCATCAGCCGTCCTTCAAGCGGAATATCCTTGCCGCTCACGCCCTGCGGGTAACCGGAGCCGTCCCATTTTTCGTGGTGAGAGCCGGCGATGCGTCTCGCGTGGCGCAGGAACGCGTGTTCTTCCGCGTTCTTCTCAATCTTCCTGATAGCGTCAACGCCGATTGCGGCGTGGGTTTTCATAATCTCAAACTCTTCGTCAGTGAGTTTGCCGGGCTTGTTGAGTATCAGGTCGCTGATTGCGATTTTACCGACGTCGTGCAGTTGCGCCGACGGGAGCAGATAATCCATATCCCAGTCGGTCATCTCGTCGGTATAGATGTTTGCCTCAACCAGCTTGTTCAGCAGTAGTTCCAGATACTTTTGCGTGCGGGAAACGTGTCCGCCCGTCGCGTCGTCGCGGAACTCAACGAGGTCGGCGACGGTGGAGAGTACCGCGTTTTGCAAATTAAACACCTGCTCGGTTTTCTGGCGCACGACGTCCGCTAAATTTGTGTTGAACTCTTTGAGCTGCTGTTTTTGCATTTCAGAATTGAGATGATTCTCAATGCGTTTGAGCAGGAGCGGTCCGGAAAACGGCTTCGCCACGTAATCAATCGCGCCGAGGCTGAGACCTTCAAGCTCGCTTCCCTCGTCCGTTTTCGACGTGAGGAATATGACGGGGATTCCCGCCCATTGCGGCTCGCTCTTTAAGCGTTTTATCGCCTCATAACCGTTCATCTCCGGCATCTCAATGTCGAGCAGGATCATATCGGGGATCACGTTTTCCAACAGGTCAAACATAATCTCCGCCGAAGGAACGGGGTAGACCTTGTAGTCGTTTTTCAGCATTTCCTTTCCTGTTGTAAGGTTTGTCATATTGTCATCAACGATAAGAATAATTTTGCGCTCTTTTTCCATTGCCATAACGAACCTCCTATTCGGCGTTTGACAGTTTTTCAACAATCTGCTTAAATCCCATAATGCTTATTTGTGCCTGTAACCAGTCTACCAGATCTCCGCCCGATTTGTAATCATATTTTTCAAGTTCGCGCATCGCCGCGTCCACCGCATCAATGTCGTACGCCGTGCAGGCGTCCCGCAACGCCGCGAGCGTATCTGCGTCCGGTTTTGCGGCTGACGGCTTGGGATTTGCCTTTGCAATATCTCCGAGCAACACGGACAACTCGGCAATCAGGGACTGGACGGCTTCGACAAAGCTGTCGTTATTCGCGTTGACAATCTCAAAGTCACCGGCTTTTGCGGCAAATTCCAAGGATTCCGCCCGCGCGCCTATCGCCTCTGCGCCTATGCTGCGGCTGCTGCTTTTGAGTCCGTGAACTATAACGGCGTAGTCCGCCAGTTCCGACTCCTCAACACTGCGTATCTTATCAAGCAACTGCGGCGTATTGAGTGCGTATGACTTCAAGACATCGAGATAGACCTCTTCGTCGTCACCGAAACGTTTTTTCCCTTGCACAATGTCGAGTCCGCTGATGTTCTTGCCGGTAATTCCGGCGCGCCTGTCCGGAACACATCGTCGGTCGTGCTCTTTTCTGCGCTCTTCATTGCTTCTTCTGTCATTGCTTTCGCGCCGGTCCTGCGCAATTCCGACGCTGCTTATTTCGGCGGCGTACTTTTTCTCATATTCCCTGTCACGCACCCAATGGTTTATGACGACGTCCATTCGCATAATATCAATCGGTTTGGACAGAAACGCCTGGAACCCGTTTTTCAGGAACATATCCTCATTTCCGACAATCGCGTTTGCGGTGAGCGCGATAATCGGAATGTTCCTTGCGTAGTCCGTTCCGATTTCCTGACGGATGATTCGCGTCGCCTCAATGCCGTCCATTTCCGGCATCATATGATCCATAAATATTGCATTGTATTTCACGTCGCTGTTGCGGATAAGCTCAATCGCGGCGGGGCCGCTCGCCGCGCAGTCCACCTGCATTCCGTATGGTTTCATCATTCCGCGGGCGACGTCAAGGTTAGTCGGAACATCGTCAACGACGAGAACCTTTGCATAAGGTATACGCGCGCGCACGAGTTTTGAGCTTCTGTCGCGCTTGTGTTCGGAATACCGGAAGCTGCGAAGATTGTTTGCGACGTCATCTCCGATCGGGACGCTGCCGGCGGCTTTGCCCTGCCGCACGCGAATTGAGAAAACGCTGCCCTCGCCGTATTCGCTCTCAACGCTTATGGAACCGTCCATCAAATCCAATAAACTCTTGCAGATGGACAGACCGAGACCCGTACCCTCAATCTTACGATTACTCTTCGTATCGACCTGATTGTAGTTCGTGAAGAGCTTTTCCATATCCTTGGGACGGATGCCGATGCCGCTGTCGCGGATGCTCGAAACGATCCACACGTCGTCGCCGTCCTCCTCGAAATCAATGCTCCATACGACGCTGCCCTCCTTTGTGTACTTAAAGGCATTGCTCAACAGATTATTGAATATCTGTTTGAGCCGCAGTTCGTCGCCGACAAGCATACTCGGCACATTGCCGTCAATATGCAAGTCAAAGGTTATGGGTTTGGAGCCGATGCGAACAATATTCAGCGTGACGGTATCATTAATCAGGCTCGGCGTGTCGTATTCGACGGGAATCAGCTCGAACTTGCCCGAATCAATTTTGGAAATATCAAGAATGTCATTGATAAGACTCAGCAGCGTAACGCCGGAATTGTATACTTTTTCCAGGTTCTCACGCGCGTAGCCCTCCACCTCGCCGGAGTCGAGCGTCAGCTCCGAAAGACCGATAATCGCGTTGAGCGGCGTGCGCATTTCGTGGCTCATATTGGCGAGGAAGTCCGTCTTTGCTTCCGCGCCGGCAATGGCTTCCTCCCTCGCGAGGACGAGCTGGTGCGTCATATCATTGCGCAGAATCGCGTTGGCGATCAGCATCCCGCCGGAGCTAAGCAGACTCTCGTCGTCCTCTGAAAACACGCGTTCCGTGTGGCAGTCGTCAAACGCGATAAACCCCCAGAAGCTGTCCCTGAAAAACACGGGAACGACGAGGATTGAGATGATTCCCTGCGGCACAAGCACCGCCTGCTCCAATGGGGAAAAGTCGCGCACGAAGCCGCTGATCGGATGCCCGTGCGACAGATTTCCCTCCCAGCCGATGAGCGTCTTGCTGTATGAAATGTCTTTCGTAATCGGCTTGCCCGCCTGCGGTTCCGCGCCGCCGGACCACTCGTATCTCTGCGAGCAGAACAGCTCGCCGTTCGCCGTATTGTTTTGCCAAACGCGCATTCGGTCCACGCCCGCGACGCGCGCAATCATATCCATTGAGTTCCAGATGTCGCTTTCAAAACTGCCGGTTTCTGTCCGCAGAAGCAACGCCGCAGCGTCATTGATGGTGTGCAGCAGTCTGTCGCGAGATTCAATCTGCCCCGTCATAGCGGTGATTTCCTTATACGGCTTTACAATTGAACCGACGGCGATATTCGCGGCGACGACGCTTAAAAGTAAACACACAGCCCCGACGATCAGCAGACCGTCGCGCACGTTTTGCAGCGGGCTTTCTTCAATCGGCGCGACGACACCGAGCGACCAGCCGACCTTGGAACCCGTGATTGGCGTGTAGATACACAGCCGCTCCTTGCCGTACATATAATAGCGTCCGGTTCCCGCTTCGCCGCTGATCATTTGGGCGGCGGTACCCGCGATGTCTTCATATCCGGCGTCTGTTTTTGCCCGTTCGATTGAATTGTACCGCTGTATTACAAGGTCGCGATCCGTGTCGGCCACGATCGTTCCCACTGCGTCCAGCACAAAGATATTGCCCGTTTGCCATATCTTAATATCGGAGAGCAGGTCACTGAAATACATACCGGGAATCGTTGCGCACAGAACGCGGTTGTCCAAAGGCGTGACGAGATAAAACACGAGCCGCTCATTTGAATCCGTTACGTTCATATAAGTTGTGGAGATTACCGTTTCGCCGTAAAAAGCCCGCTGAACATATTCGCTGTTGAGAAATTCCGCCGGCGCGGGCGCAATACCGGGGATATTGTTCTCGTCCGGAATTGCGCAGGAATCCACAATGCCGTTGCGGTCAAAAACTGTCAGCGCGATAAAGTTGTTATACGCCTCGGTCTGGTCGCGTAAAACCTCGTGGAAATCGTCCTCTGAGGTCTCGTAGAGGTGACGGACCACGACAGACGCGTCCGCTTTTAGCAGATTGATCGCGGTGGTGGCGAGTTCGTCCGCAATTGCGGCCACGGCGTTCATATCGTTTACAATCGTTTTTTCGAGGTTCGCGCGTACAAAGAAAAGCCCCGACCCGATACCGAAAACGATGATAACAACGGCGATAATGACAATAGAAAGAACTGTTTTGACGCGAATTGACATAGCACTCACCCTTTTCAAACGCTATTATACGACAACTTTCGACAAATTTCAATCTATATATTTCCTGAAAAACACTTGACAAATATAAAAAAATTTGATAGACTAAGTCGCTACTATTCCCTTTTAGGGGACAGTGACCCAAACTATCAACGCATACAGAGTACCACACTTTGCGGGGAATGTCAACAGATAATTTTACTATCTGACAACGAACCCGTGAGTGTCGAGATTAAAAACGCAAGATAATGTGATTCACAATGCGGAAGGAGTACTATTTAATGCCAAAAAGCGTAATGTACGGCAAAACCGAGCGGCAGAGTTTCGCCAAGCACCCGGAGATTCGGGAGATGCCGAGCCTCCTGGAAGTTCAGAAGGATTCCTACACGTGGTTCCTTGAAAGCGGTCTGCGTGAGGTTTTTCACGACGTGGCTGAAATCGTTGACCACACGGGAAACCTCGAACTCACGTTCATAGACCACTCGATTGACATCACGGACACGAAATACTCTATCGACGAGTGCAAGGCGCGCGACGTTACATACGCCGCGCCGATTAAAGTCAGCGTCCGTCTGCGCAACCGAGAGACCGAGGAGATTAAAGAGCAGGAAATCTTTATGGGCGACCTGCCGATTATGACGCCGGCGGGTACGTTCATCATAAACGGCGCGGAGCGCGTCGTCGTGTCGCAGATTATCCGCTCGCCTTCGTCCTATTTTGAGCGTAAAATCGACCCCAAAACGATGGGCGCGATTTACGCCGCCACACTTATCCCGTATCGCGGCGCGTGGCTCGAATACGAGACCGACGCTTCCGACGGTTTTTTTGTCCGCGTTGACAAGAACCGCAAGTTGCCCGTGACGTGGCTGCTGCGCTCCGTCGGCAGATATTCCGAAAACGACAAATATACTTGGCTTTCGATGCCCGGCGGCGAGACCGGCGGCGTGACGACCGAGCAGATTAAGGCGATTTTCGGCGAGGATGAGCGCATTGTCGCGACGCTTGAACGCGACGCCTGCGTCTCGCGCGAGGAAGCACTCATTGAGATGTACAAGCGTCTGCGCCCCGGCGACCCCCCGACGGTCGATTCGGCTGAAACGCTTTTGTACAACCTGTTTTTTGACCCGCGCCGGTACGACATTTCCACCGTCGGACGTTATAAGTTCAACAAAAAGCTCCAACTCGCGACGCGCTTGACGGGCGCGACGCTGGCTGAGCCTGTCGTTGATCCGCTGACCGGCGAAATCCTTGAAGAGGCGGGCGCGACGCTGACGCGTGACCGCGCGCAGGAGCTTGACCGCTTCGGCGTTATCTCCGCCGTGCTTGACGTTGACGGCAAGCCGGTAAATATTTTCTCAAACGGAATGGTGCGGCTCGACGGTTTTGTGGATTTCGACCCCAAGGAAATCGGCATACGCGAGCGCGTGCGCTTCATTATATTAAAGCCGCTGCTCGAACAGTATAAGGGCGAGGCGTTGAAGCAGGCGATTATCGACAATATCGAGACGCTGATTCCGCGCCACATCATCCCCGACGATATTTTCGCAACGGTGAACTACTTAAACGGTCTGGCGCACAACGTCGGCGAACCCGACGACATTGACCATCTCGGCAACCGCCGTATGCGCAGCGTCGGCGAGCTGCTGCAAAACCAGTTCCGCGTCGGCTTCTCGCGTATGGAGCGCGTAATTAAAGAGCGTATGACACTGCAAGACCTCGACATCATCACGCCGCAGTCGCTGATCAATATCCGACCCGTGACCGCCGCGATTAAAGAATTCTTCGGCTCGTCGCCGCTGTCGCAGTTTATGGACCAGACGAATCCGCTCGCGGAGCTGACGCACAAGCGTCGTCTCTCGGCCCTCGGACCCGGCGGACTGTCGCGTGAGCGCGCGAGTTTTGACGTGCGCGACGTCCATTACAGCCACTACGGACGTATGTGCCCGATTGAAACGCCGGAAGGTCCGAACATCGGACTTATCTCCTACCTCGCGTCCTACGGCCGCGTGAACGAGTACGGTTTCATCATTGCGCCGTTCCGCCGCGTTGACAAGGAAACCGGCGTCGTCACAGAAGAAATCGACTATCTGACCGCCGATATGGAGGACGACTTCATTGTTGCGCAGGCGACGGAGCCGATGGACGAACAGGGCCGCTTCGCAAATGAGCGTATCACCTGCCGCCACCGCGACGAGATTATTGAGGTTGACCGCAACCGCATTGATTATATGGACGTTTCGCCGATGATGATGGTGTCTATCGCAACGGCGATGATTCCGTTCTTGGAGAATGACGACGCGAACCGCGCGCTTATGGGTGCGAATATGCAGCGTCAGGCCGTTCCGCTTTTGATGCCAGAAGCCCCGATCGTCGCGACGGGTATCGAGCATAAGTGCGCTGTGGATTCCACGGTTGTTGTCGTTTCCGAGGGCGACGGCGAGGTCACGCAGGTCTCCGCCAACAGTATTACCGTTAAATACGACGGCGCGCTCGGAACCAAGACGTACCCGCTGTCTAAGTTCGCGCGGTCGAACCAGGGAACCTGCACGAACCAGCGTCCGATTGTCAACGCGCACGACCGCGTAAAGGACGGCGACATTCTCGCGGACGGACCCTCCACCTCGAACGGCGAAATCGCCCTCGGCAAGAATATCCTCGTCGGATTTATGACGTGGGAGGGCTACAATTACGAGGACGCGATCCTGATTAACGAGCGTCTCTCTGCGGACGACGTTTTCACCTCGATTCACATTGAGGAACACGAAATTGACTCCCGCGACACAAAGCTCGGCGCGGAAGAGATTACGCGCGACATTCCCGGCGTCGGTGAGGACGCGCTGCGTTATCTCGACGAGCGCGGCATCATCTACGTCGGTGCGGAGGTTCACGCGGGCGATATTCTTGTCGGAAAGGTCACGCCGAAGGGCGAAACCGACCTCACCGCCGAGGAGCGGTTGCTCCGCGCAATCTTCGGTGAAAAAGCGCGCGAAGTGCGCGACACGTCGCTGAAAGTTCCGCACGGCGAATCCGGTATAGTCGTTGACGTTAAGGTGTTCAAGCGCGAAAACGGCGACGAGATGAACCCCGGCGTGAATCAGGTCGTCCGCTGCTACATCGCGCAAAAGCGCAAAATCTCCGTCGGCGACAAAATGGCGGGCCGCCACGGCAACAAGGGCGTCGTTTCCCGCATTCTTCCGGCCGAGGATATGCCGTATCTGCCGGACGGCACACCGCTTGATATCGTGCTGAACCCCCTCGGCGTTCCGTCACGTATGAACATCGGACAGGTTCTGGAAGTCCACCTCGGTTACGCGGCGCACACCCTTGGGTGGAAAGTCGCGACGCCGATTTTCAACGGCGCGAACGAGCAGGACATCTGGGACACGCTCAAACAGGCGGGTCTGCGCGAGGACGGCAAGAGCGAGCTGTATGACGGGCGCACGGGCGACAAGTTCGATAACCCCGTTACGGTCGGCTACGTCTACTTCTTAAAGCTCCACCACCTCGTCGATGATAAAATCCACGCACGCTCTACGGGTCCGTACAGCTTAGTCACGCAGCAGCCGCTCGGCGGCAAGGCGCAGTTCGGCGGACAGCGTTTCGGTGAAATGGAGGTCTGGGCGTTGGAGGCCTACGGCGCGGCGTACACCTTGCAGGAAATCCTGACGGTCAAGTCGGACGACGTTAAGGGACGCGTGCGCACCTACGAATCCATTGTAAAGGGACACAACATTCCGAAGCCGGGCGTACCCGAATCATTCAAGGTTCTCATCAAGGAATTGCAGTCGCTTTGTCTGGATATGCGCGTGCTTGACGCGAACGGCGATATCATCGAACTTGAAAACGACGATGATGACGACGATTTCCACGATATTATGCGCGACACGAGCCAGTACCGCGCGGACGATAATGAGCTTGCGGCCGCAGGCTTCGCCGTCGAGGACGCGGAGGACCTGCTGCTCGGCGAGGACTTCGATGAAGAGGATGAAGACGACGAGGACATTGCGGATGACGACGACGATCTTGTCATCGCCGTTGCGGAAGAGGAGGAGATTATATGAGTTTTGCACCGTTTGAGGCTATCCAAATCGGACTTGCCTCCCCGGAAATGATTCGTAACTGGTCGCACGGCGAGGTTAAAAAGCCGGAGACCATCAATTACCGCACGCTCAAACCGGAGCGCGACGGATTATTCTGCGAGAAAATCTTCGGACCCACCAAGGACTGGGAATGCCACTGCGGCAAGTACAAGAAAATCCGCTATAAGGGCAAAATCTGTGACCGCTGCGGCGTTGAGGTCACGAAAAAAGAGGTCCGCCGCGAGCGTATGGGGCATATCGAACTTGCCGCGCCGGTGTCGCACATCTGGTATTTCAAGGGCATCCCGTCGCGTATGGGACTGCTCTTGGATTTGACCCCGCGTATTCTTGAAAAGGTTCTGTATTTTGCGTCGTACATCGTCACGGATCCGGGCTTGACGCCGCTGCGCCGCAACCAGATACTCACGGAAAAAGAATACCGCGAAATGCGCGAAAAGTACGAGGACGATTTCTCCGCCGGAATGGGCGCGGAAGCGATTCGCGACCTCCTGCAAAGCATTGACTGCGAGACTTTTTCCGAGCAACTGCGTCAGGAAGCGCGCGAGGCGCAGGGACAGAAAAAGGCGAAGCTGATTAAGCGGCTTGAAGTCGTCGAGGCGTTCCGCCAGTCGGGCAACGACCCGTCGTGGATGATTATCGACGTGCTGCCCGTAATCCCGCCCGAAATCCGTCCGATGGTTCAGCTTGACGGAGGACGCTTCGCCACGAGCGATTTGAACGACCTCTACCGCCGCGTAATTAACCGCAACAACCGCCTGAAACGTCTTATTGACCTGAAAGCACCGGACATTATCGTCCGCAACGAAAAGCGTATGCTGCAAGAAGCTGTTGACGCGCTGATTGACAACGGACGGCGCGGACGCGCCGTTACGGGCGCGAACTCTCGCGCGCTGAAATCCCTTTCGGATATGCTGAAAGGCAAGCAGGGACGGTTCCGTCAGAACCTTCTCGGCAAGCGCGTTGACTACTCTGGCCGTTCCGTTATCGTCGTCGGACCCGACCTGAAACTCTATCAGTGCGGCGTGCCGAAGGAAATGGCGATTGAGCTGTTCCGCCCGTTCATTATGAAAAAACTCGTCGAGGACGGCGTGTCGAACAACATCAAGTCCGCGAAGAAAATGGTTGACCGCGGCCACACCGAGGTCTGGGACGCGCTTGAAGTCATTATCAAGGAACATCCGGTTCTGCTCAACCGCGCGCCTACGCTCCATCGTCTGGGCATTCAGGCTTTTGAACCCATTTTGGTTGAGGGTCGCGCGTTAAAGCTCCACCCGCTCGTCTGCTCCGCGTATAACGCGGACTTTGACGGCGACCAGATGGCGATTCACGTTCCGCTGTCCTCGGAGGCGCAGGCGGAGGCGCGTATTCTTATGCTCTCCGCGAACAACCTGCTGCACCCGAAAGACGGACAGCCGGTTACGGTGCCGACACAGGATATGATTCTCGGCTCGTACTACCTCACAATCGTCCGCGAGGACGAGTGCGCGACGGACGACGACGGCAACAAAATCTACAAGGCGTTTTCCGACCCGAACGAGGCGTTGATGGCGTATCAGAGCGGCGATATCGGCATTCACGCGCCGATTCGCGTGTGGCGCACGCGCGAAATTGACGGCAAAACCGTCGGTAAGCTCGTCAACACGACGATCGGCCGCATCATCTTCAACGACCCGATTCCGCAGGATCTCGGCTTCGTTGACCGCTCCGACCCCGAACTCGCGTTCGACTACGAGATCGGATTCCAGACGGGCAAGGACCAGCTCGGAAAAATCATCAAGGCCTGCATCTCCAAGCACGGCTTTACCGAATCCACGGAACTGCTGGACAACATCAAGTCCCTCGGATTTAAGTATTCGACGCGCGGCGCGATTACGATTTCCATTGCGGATATGACCGTTCCGGACGAAAAGAAGCGGCTCATAAAAGAGACGGAGCAGAAAGTCGTTGACATTGAGCGTCAGTACAAGCGCGGCTTCATCACCGACGACGAGCGTTACCGCCTTGTCGTCAATGAGTGGGAAAAGACGACAAAAGAGGTTACCGCCGCGCTGCAACACACGTTATCCGAGTTCAACCCGATATATATGATGGCAAATTCCGGTGCGCGCGGAAGTATGAATCAGATTCGCCAGCTCGCGGGTATGCGCGGACTTATGTCGAACACCGCCGGTAAAACGATTGAAATCCCGATCAAGGCGAACTTCCGCGAGGGTCTGACGGTTCTCGAATACTTCATCTCCTCGCGCGGCGCGCGTAAGGGTCTTGCCGATACGGCTCTGCGTACCGCGGACTCCGGTTACCTGACCCGCCGCCTCGTTGACGTTTCGCAGGACGTGATTATCCGCGAACACGACTGCGGCACCCACGATGGCATTGAAACCGGTGCGGAGGTTGACGAAAAGAGCGGCGTTGTCGTCCGCACCCTCGGTGAGGCGATTCACGGGCGTTATCCGACGGACGACATCGTCGATCCGACAACCGGCGAGGTACTGTTCACGGACGGCACAATGCTGATGACCGACGACGAGAACGTGTTGAAAGCGCACGGCATCACCCGCGTGAAGATTCGTACGGTGCTTGACTGCGAGGCCAAATCCGGCGTGTGCGCGAAGTGCTACGGCATCAACCTCGCAACCGGCGACACGGTTTCTATCGGCGAGGCCGTCGGCGTTATCGCGGCGCAGTCCATCGGCGAACCCGGCACACAGCTTACAATGCGAACCTTCCATACGGGCGGCGTCGCGGGCGACGATATCACGCAGGGTCTGCCGCGCGTTGAGGAACTTTTTGAGGCGCGCAAGCCGAAAAAGGTGTCTATTCTCTCGGAGACGAGCGGCAAGGTCCAGCTCAACGAAACCAAGCGCAACTCAATTGTCGAGATTGCGGTTATAAACGAGGAGGACGGAGACACGCGCGTCTATTCCACGCCGTATTCATCGGGTCTGCGCGTCAAGACGGGCGACGACGTGAAAAAGGGCGACCGCCTCACCGACGGCGCGCTCAACCCCCACGACGTTCTCCGCACACGTAGCAAGTCGGACGCGCAGACGTACCTCATCAGCGAGGTTCAGCGCGTTTACCGCCAGCAGAGCGTTGACATCAACGACAAGCATATTGAGGTCATCGTGCGCCAGATGATGCGCAAAGTGCGCGTCGAGGACGGCGGTTCCACGGAACTGCTTTCCGGCACAACCGTCGATATTCTCGAATTAAAGCGCGAGAACGTAAAGGTTGCGGAGCGCATCGCCGCCGGGGAAACGCGCGAGGACGTTCCGGAGGGTGAGGACAATTCGCTCCGCCCCGCGACGTATACGCAGATGCTTATGGGCATCACAAAGGCGTCCCTCGCGACGGATTCGTTCCTGTCGGCGGCGAGCTTCCAGGAGACGACAAAGGTTCTCACCGAAGCGGCAATCAAGGGCAAGGTAGACAAACTCGTCGGGCTGAAAGAGAACGTCATCATCGGCAAGCTCGTTCCCGCGGGCAGCGGCCTCGCGCTTTATCGCGACGCGGAGAGCAAGTACAACAACATCACCGCCGACGGCGACGAGATATTCGACATCGATCTGTCGGTCCTGCAAGGCAACGCTTTATAAGCAATTGACAACAATCCCCTCGCCGTAAAGGCGAGGGGATTTTCGTTTTATTGGTTCTGTTTTATACGGCGAGCACTTGCAGTTTGCCGTCCGTCGCCGTAATGCCGACGGAGCGCGTCACGCGGCCGTGCGCGGCGATAATCTCCGCCGCAATCGCGTCCTCGACTTCTTTCTGAATCGTGCGGCGCAGGTTGCGCGCGCCGTAGGTCACGGAGTACGATTTCTCGGTCAGGTAGTCGAAAACCGAGTCGTCATAGGTCAGCGTGATGTGTTTTTCCGCCATAGCGTCGCGCAGCTCGCCGAGCATAAGCGCGGCGATTTTCTTGAAATCGTCCTCCGACAGGCGGTTGAAGTAGACAATCTCGTCCACGCGGTTGATAAATTCGGGGCGCAGGAA
>JAISJC010000105.1 GCA_031261745.1 Oscillospiraceae bacterium | reverse complement strand
CGCTTGTCTTTCGGCAAATCAATGCCCGCAATTCTCGCCATATTAGCAACCGGTCCTTTCTAACCTTGTCTTTGCTTGTGTTTGGGGTTTTCGCAAATTACCATAACTCTGCCTTTGCGACGAATAATCTTGCATTTTTCGCACATCGGCTTAACTGACGGTCTGACTTTCATTTTAGTAACCTCTTTCCGTTATTTGCTGCGCCAGGTGATTCTGCCGCGTGTCAGGTCGTACGGTGACATCTGCACCGTCACTTTGTCGCCCGGCAGGATGCGGATAAAGTTCATACGGAGCTTTCCGGAGATATGCGCGAGAATCGTGTGTCCCTTGCCGATGTCCACCTGGAACATCGTATTAGGCAACGACTCCGTAACAACGCCTTCCAGCTCAATCATATCTTCCTTAGCCAATGGGCATATCTCCTTTCGTTTCTGCGTCGCCGCCCGCGAAGTCCGATATTGCCCTTCGCAGTTCGGCGTTCGTCACTTTCTCTCCGCTTCTGAGTTTCTCGACCGCGCGTGACGCGGATTGTCCCACGCGCTCGGTATGCTTGATTTTTTTGCGCTTCGGTTTCTCTATTCGCCGTCCGCGACCGTCCGCGAGCAGTACATACTCGCCGTCGATTGCGGTGACGAAGAACAGATCCCCCGCGTCGCGCCCGTTCAGAGATCGGACTATGTCCGCAACCTCCGTGTTTTGTCCGGCAGCATTCATATTTTCGCCGCCTCACAAACCGTAAGTATCTCAGGGTCGCCGCTCGTTATGAGAAGCGTGTTCTCATAATGCGCCGAGAGCTTTCCGTCGTTCGTCACGACCGTCCACCCGTCGCCCAGCACCCGAATAGCCGCCGCACCCGCGTTAATCATCGGCTCGATACAAATTGTCATTCCCGCGACAAGCCGCGGGTCCGCCCCGCGCCGCGGGCTCTCCACGTAATTCGGCACCTCCGGATCCTCGTGCATTCTGCTGCCGATACCGTGACCGACATACTCGCGCACCACCGAGAAACCGTTGTCCTCCGCGTGAGCCTGAACCGCGCGCGAGATATCGGAAACCCGACAACCCGCTCTGGCGAATTTCAAGCCCTCATAAAAGCTCTGACGCGTGACCTCGACGAGTTTTCTTGCCTCGTCTGTGCCTTGCCCGACGATGAAAGTCGCCGCGCAGTCCCCGACGTAGCCGTTCTTTATAACCCCGACGTCGATACTCACAACGTCCCCGTCGCGCAGCAATCGCGAACCGGGAATGCCGTGAATGACCTCGTTGTTTAAGGAGATGCAGGTGCTGTTCGGGAACCCGTTGTATCCGAGGAACGCGGGTTTTCCGCCCTCGGACACGATATAGTCTCTCACTGCTTTGTCGATTTTTTGGGTTGTCGCGCCGGCGATTACCATTTCCCCTGCAAGCGCACGGGCAGCCGCGGTAATCTTTCCCGCCTGACGCATCAGCTCTATTTCCTTGGGGCTTTTGAGCTTAATCATACTCAAATTCCCAGAGCCGCGTAAATAACTCCGGTGGTGGCCGCGATACTCGGCTGATTGTCCACCGTTTTGAGCTTGCCGCGCTTCGCATAGAAGTCTTTCAGCGGCTCCGTTTCGCGATGATACACCGCAAGGCGGTTTTTCACCGTTTCCGGCAGGTCGTCTTTGCGAATTGTCAGCGGCTTTCCGCAGGCATCGCAAATGCCCTCGACCTTTGGCGGCGCGGACTCCGTATGGTACGTCGCCCCGCATTCCGCGCACGAGCGGCGTCCGCCCATCCGCGCGATAATCGTCTCGTCGGAGATTTCGATGGACAGCGCGAGTTCGACCTCAACGCCGCCGGCTTCGAGTGCGTCCGCCTGCGCGAGCGTCCTCGGCATCCCGTCGAGAATATAACCTTTTTCGCAGTCCGGCTCCGCCATACGCTCCCGCATAATCCCGATAATCACTTCGTCGGGTACGAGGTCGCCCGCGTCCATATAGGACTTGGCTTTCAGACCGACCGGCGTTTGGTTCTTGACTGCGGTGCGGAGGATGTTCCCCGTGGATATCGTCGGAATGCCGAGCTTTTCGGACAGGATTTCCGACTGCGTGCCTTTTCCCGCACCGGGTGCGCCGAGTAATACAAGTTTCATTTTAAGCCCTCCCCTTATTCAAGGAAGCCCTTGTAGTGGCGCATTAACATCTGCGCTTCGAGCTGCTTCATTGTTTCAAGCGCGACAGAGATTACGATGATGATGCTCGTTCCGCCGAGGCTGATGCCCGAATTGGCCGCCGCCGGTGAAAAGTGGCTGATCATAATCGGCACAATCGCGATAATCGCGAGGTAAATCGCGCCGAAAAGCGTAATCTTTGTGAGTACGCGCTGAATGAACTCGCTCGTCGGGCGGCCGGCGCGGAAGCCGGGGATAAATCCGCCGTTCTTTTTTAGGTTGTTCGCGATTTCTATCGGATTGAACTGAATCGTCGAATAGAAATACGAGAAGAACACAATCAGCAGGAAGTAAACAATCATATACAACCAGCTCGTCTGCCCGAATACCGTGTTAGTCCAGTGGTCGGGCGAGTTCCACTTGGGAACGAACGCCGCGATTGTCGCCGGAATCGACGCAATTGACTGCGCGAAGATAATCGGGAGAACGCCGGACATATTGACCTTCATCGGCAGGTGCGTGGACTGACCGCCGTACATCTTGCGTCCGACGACGCGCTTGGAATACTGAATCGGAATGCGTCGCTCTGAATTCGTGACGATTACGATGAGAACCATAATCGCGAGCGCGCCGATCAGCATAAGCACCGCGGCGTACCACGCGACGTGATAGTTCGCAAGGTTCGGGTTGGACGCAATGTCCGTGGCCGACGGCTTCGTAATCACGCGCGTTACAAGATTGTAGATGTTCGACGGGAAGCGCGAGATGATGCTGACAAACAGGATAATCGAGATACCGTTGCCAATACCGAACTCCGTAATTTGCTCGCCCATCCACATAAGCAATGTCGAACCCGCGACAAACGAACCGATGATTACGAGTGCCGGCAAAAAGCCCGCCGCGCCCTGCGCGAGGAAGCTCTGTCCGCCGGTGCCGTTGTTAATCAGCACGTAGTAGCCGTAGCCTTGAAGGATTCCGATGGCGATTGCGGAATAACGCGTGACGCGCTCCATCTTCTTTTTGCCCTCTTCTCCGCCCTCTTTTTGAATGCGTTCGAGCGCGGGAATGGCGATCGTCAAAAGCTGGATAATGATGCTCGCGTTGATATACGGCTGAATTGACAGCGCGAAAATCGAAGCGCGTTCCAGCGCGGAACCCGACATAGTGTTAAGCAAACCGAGCATTGTGCCGCTGTTTCCGGTGAAGTAATCTTTCAGCAGCGCGGTGTCGATATACGGTACCGTTACGGAGTTACCGAGACGGTAAAGCAACACGATGAATACCATAAAAATCAGTTTTTTCCTGATTTCCTCGATTTTCCACGCGTTTCGGAGCGTTTGAAGCACCTAAACCACCTCAGCCTTTCCCCCGGCCGCCTCTATTTTCGCCTTTGCCGACTCGGAGAAAGCCGACGCTTTGACCGTGAGTTTTTTTGTGATTTCACCGTTGCCGAGGATTTTCACCCCGTAGACGCACTTGGACAGCACGCCCTCGGTGAGCAACGCTTCCGCGTCAACGACCGCACCGTCCGCAAACGCGTCCAGGTCGCGCACGTTAATCGCTTCGAGCGGCTTTGCAAAGATGTTGTGGAAGCCGCGCTTAGGAACACGGCGCGCAAGCGGCATCTGGCCGCCCTCGAACCCGACGCGAACGCCGCCGCCCGAACGTGCCTTTTGACCCTTGTGACCGCGACCGCCGGTCTTTCCGTTACCCGTACCGGGGCCTCTTCCGCGACGCTTGTTGACGTGCGTAGAGCCGGACGCGGGAGCTAAATCGTGAATTTGCATATTAGGATATACCTCCATATTCTTGAACCCTCGCGTCAAACGCAGTTTGCCCTTTTATGCTGCAATCCCTACGCCTTCGGCGAATAATTCACTTACGTTATGCGGTGATTACTCTTCGGTAACCGAGACAAGGTACTTAATCTGCGAAATTTTGCCGCGTGTCGCCGCGTTGTCGGGCTGGATTGTCTCCGTGCCGATTTTGCGCAGACCGAGCGATTCCGCCGTTTGCTTGTGCTTAATGAGCCTGCCGTTCAGGCTTTTAACAAGCTTAATCTTTAAGTTAGCCATTGTGCAGTCTCCTTATATTTCTTCGACAGATTTGCCGCGAATCTTTGCGACCTGAGCCGCGTCGCGCAGCGAGCGCAGACCGACCATCGTCGCCGCGACGACATTCTGCGGGTTGTTCGAGCGCAGGCACTTCGTACGAATGTCCGAAATTCCCGCGGCCTCAACCACGGCGCGAACCGCGCCGCCCGCGATAACGCCGGTTCCCGGAGGGGCCGGCTTTAACAGCACGCGTCCCGCGCCGAATTCACCGGTGACCTCGTGCGGAATCGTCGATCCCGAACGCGTAATCGTGACGATGTGCTTCTTCGCGTCGTCGATACCCTTACGGATTGCTTCCGAAACTTCGCCCGCCTTGCCGAGTCCGAAGCCGACGCGGCCTTTGCCGTCGCCCACTACGCACAGGGCCGCGAACTTAAAGATACGTCCGCCCTTGACCGTCTTGGATACGCGGTTGAGAGAAACCACTTTCTCTGAAAACTCCTGCGGAGCCTCATCGCGGCGGTTATCGCGGCGATTGTTATTGTTTCTGCTGTTGTCCTGATAAGCCATTTAGTGTTTCCTCCCTCCGTTAAAATTCGAGTCCGCCCTCACGGGCACCCTCGGCAAGCTCGGCGACGCGTCCGTGATAGACGTAGCCTCCGCGGTCGAAAACGATCGACGTAATTCCCTTTGCCTTGCCGCGTTCGGCAATCAGAAGTCCGACTTTCTTCGCGGCTTCCTTGTTTCCGCCGCCCTCAAAGCCTTTTTCAATGCTCGACGCTGCGGCGAGCGTAACGCCCGCAACATCGTCAATCAGCTGAGCGTAGATGTTTGTCGTGCTGCGAAAGACGTTCAGACGCGGACGCTCCGGCGTGCCGGACAGCTTCCCGCGCACTCTCTTGTGGCGTTTCAAACGCGCAGCATTTGTATCGGGTTTTTTAACCATTTTTCAGCACACCTCCCTTATTTCGCGCCGGTCTTGCCTTCTTTGCGGCGAATGACCTCATCAACATATTTAATGCCCTTGCCCTTATACGGCTCCGGCGGTCTTTTCTTCCTGACATCGGCGGCGAACTGGCCGACGATTTGCTTGTCGATTCCCACGATGATGACCTTGTTCGGCGCGGGAACTTCGATTTGAATGTCCTCGTTCTCCTCGACGATAACCTGATGCGAGTAACCGAGGTTCATCACGAGCTTTTTGCCGTCCTTCGTCGCGCGGTAGCCGACGCCGTTGACTTCCAGCTCTTTCTTGAAGCCGTCCGTCACGCCCGTAACCATATTGGCGAGCAGCGAGCGGGACAGACCGTGCATAGAGCGGTGGAGCGGCTCATCGGAGCTGCGGAGGACGTTCAGCACGTCACCCTCAACCGCGACTGCGATTTCGGGGCGGATTTCACGCGTGAGCGTACCCTTGGGTCCTTTCACGGTGACGACATTCCCCTCGGCGACTGTAATCGTAACTCCCGCGGGAATCGCGATGGGGGTCTTTCCTATTCTCGACATATCATATACCCCCTTACCACACGAACGCAAGGACTTCGCCGCCGACATTCAAGGCGCGAGCCTTCTTGTCGGTCATAATGCCCTTGGACG
>JAISJC010000134.1 GCA_031261745.1 Oscillospiraceae bacterium | reverse complement strand
CCGACGTTCCGCGCGGAAAACTCAAACACGACGACGCACGCCGCCGAGTTCTGGATGATTGAGCCGGAAATCAATTGGGCGGACCTCGAAGACGATATGGCGGTTATGGAGGGGCTTGTAAAGCACTGCGTCGCAACGGTTTTGGAGCGATGCGCGGAGGAAATGCGTTTCTTTAACGACCTGATTGACGAAGAACATACATTAATATCGCGCCTCGAAGCCGTAAAAAATTCCGAATTCCGCCGAATGACGTACACGGAGGCGATTGAAATCCTCGAAAAATCGGGCAAAAACTTCAAGTTCCCCGTGAAGTGGGGTTTGGATTTGAAAACCGAGCACGAGCGTTATCTGTGCGAGGAAGTCGTTGCGGGACCGCTGTTTTTGACGGATTACCCGAAGGACATCAAGGCGTTTTATATGCGCCAGAACGACGACGGAAAGACGGTCGCGGCGTGCGACCTGCTCGTCCCCGGCGTCGGGGAGCTGATCGGAGGTAGCCAGCGCGAGGAGCGGTATGACCGCCTCGTTAAACGTATGGAGGAGATGAAAATCCCCGTGGAATCGCTCGCGTGGTACGTCGATTTGCGGCGGTTCGGCAGCGTTCCGCACGCGGGATTCGGCTTGGGGTTGGAGCGTTTTCTGCTGTACCTCACGAATATCGGCAACATTCGCGACGCGCTCCCGTATGCACGCACGCCCGGAAATCTGGTGTTCTAAGCTATGGAAAAAGCTAAAATCGACCGCATAAATGCGTTCGCGCACCGCGTAAAGGCCGGCGAAACGCTGAGCGAAGCGGAAACGGAGGAACGCTCCGCGCTCCGCGCCGAATACCTCGCGGAGTTCCGCGCGGCGACGCGGAACGTCCTCGACAACACGGTGATCGAGCGGCCCGACGGGTCGCGGGAGAAGCTGAAAAAGAACGAACCGCACGGTCAATGACCGTGCGGTTTTCGTATTTGCCGCTTTATAGTTGGTTAATTGTTATTTATAGTTAGTAAAATCAGGAACTTGAAGCAGAACGCCGTCGCGTTGCAGAATTGCGTCAAACTGCTCGTCGGTCACGCCAATACTCGCAAGACCGTAAATCTCGCCGCTCGTACAATAATAGATTTCGGCGTACGGGATTCGCGTCATACTCTGCGCGAGAGGGCTATCGTCGCCGGCGTCCTCGGCAATAACAAATTCCTGCGAATACAGCGGCTGGACAAACTGCGGGAAATCGTATTTCCAATCGGAGTGCTTTGAATAGAAGTTGTCCGCGACGTAGAATGTGAGGATAAGCAGCTCCTCGCCGCCGCGGGTGATTTTTCGCTCCGCACTGTTCGTGAACCCGTGATTTTTCCCGGTGTAGACCGCGTACAGCCCGTCGCCTATCACCGCGGTCATTCCGCTGACCTCCTCATAGGCGTAATACTCAACGGGGACGTAGTGCAGCGACGCGTAGGCGTGCAGGCCGAACAGGATTCCGCCGGCGCAGAGCGCGGACACGACCGCAATGACGACCTTCTTGCGGAACAGGCTCTTTTTCAGCTTTTGCAACGCACTTTTTTCCCTCGGCGAGCCGTTTGCGGTAAAATCCGACTTCATTTTTTCCAGCTCCGCGCGGCACTCCGCGCACGTTTCCAAATGCTCCTCGACGGCAATTATGCTCGACGCGGAGCAGACCTTTTGCGCGTGTTGTACAGCGAAAAGTACGCGTTTTTCGCGATTTGGCACAGCCAGACGGACAGCTTGCAGTCGCCCTTGAAGCTGTTAATTGACTTCAACGCCTTGACAAATGTGTCCTGCGTAATGTCCTCCGCGACCGTTTCGTTGCGGCAGAGCGAGAATATGTAGCGGTACACCACGTCGAAGTATTCCGTATAGATCTGCTCGAAATCGTTCACCACGTCACCACGCTTTCATAACATAAGACAATTCAAATTGCGTTTCGTTACAAAAAACAGCGGATTTCTCCGCTGTTTTTTATTATAGTTATTATGTTTGCGATTATAGTTACTTAAACCATCAAATCCACGAGCAGCCCCTGTATCTCGCCGACCTGCGCGAGAATGTCCAGTTCCTCCGCCTGCGAGTTGATAACCGATTGCGCAAGCTCTGTGAGCTTCTCGTTTACCGTGTTCACCGTCGCAAAGAATCTGGCGCGACCACGGCCGCCGAAAGCGGAATCGCGTGAAAATTCGTAGCCGTTGGAAACCACATCGTCGAGGAAACCGCGGACAAGCTCGCGGTAGCGTTCAAGCTCCGAAATATCGACGCGCTTCGAGAGCTTTTTGCCCTGCTGTTCAATATCGCCGATCATCGCGGTGAGCTTTTCCTCGCGCGCGCGCCCCGTCGCATCGGTGAGCGTGCGGTGGAATGCGACGTGCTTTTCGCCGTCGATGCCGCGCACGGAGCGCGACTTGGAGGCGGCAACCTGACCGTTTGTGTTGTTGACTTTTTGAACCTTTATCGCCATAGCGTAACCCTCATATGCGCGCTAAGCCTTTTTATCATACGCGTCTGCCTCGCCCAAGGGAAGCGGATTGTACGCCGCGATGCCGCGCCGCGTAATGGCGCGCTTGGCATTTTCCGCACCGAGCTCGCGCATACGCTCCGCCAGCAGACGCTGCTGCTCCGTGACTTTTTCGCGCACGCGGAGCGCGATTTCACGCAGCTCCGGCGTGACCGGTTCACCGGCTTGGCGCACGCCTTCAAGCTCGTACCGCACCGCGTCGGAACGGTCGAGCGAGAGAATCAGCGCGTCATAATCCTCGGCGTCAAGCAGCTTGCGCTGCTCGTCCACGAGAGCTTCATATGCCGCAAGGAGCGTTTCGAGCGGATTACTCATTCGTCGCTATGGCGAGCGTTCCGCCCTTTTGCTGCTCGGCGAGTTCCGCCCAGGCGGAACGCAATTCCTCAACGATTTCAACGAGGTCGGGCAGCTTCGATGTGTCTTTTTTCATATTCGCGCCGATGAGTTCTTCGAGTATGAACTCATAAAGCCGCATAAGCTCCTCGGAAATCGACGTGTCCATATCGAGACAGTTCATAAGCTCCGACACGATTGCCTGCGCCTTAATGAAATAATCGTGAGCGCGGGGAACGTCGTTATTGGCGACGGCGCGTCCGGCGAGGATGATATCCTTTTTAAGCCCCTCGTAAAGCAGAACAATCAGCTCCACGGGGCTTGCCGTGAGTATTCTCTGCCGTCTGTACAAATCCTGCGGGTTACTGCTCATTCCGTTATCCTCCGATTATTCATCACGACGCCGTACCCGTGAGACTGGCGAGCCAGCTGGATTGTTCGTTCATCTTTGACAGTGCCGCTTCCATCGCGGCGAATTTGAGGTAATATTTTTCCTCGGCTTCCGCCATCTTCTCTTGGAGCGTCACGACCCTGTCGGCGGAGGCTTTCATCTGCGATTTGAGGTTGGACAGCGCGAGCTCGCCGGGACCCATCCGGTACGTGCCGTTAACCACCTTGCCGGTGGAATAGTTGCTCATAATGCTGTCGATTCTGCCGAGCAGACCCTGCGTGCCGCTCGTCGTTCCCTCGGCCTGAAAAACTTTCATAACCTGTTCGGGGTCGCGTTCAAGCGCGGCGCGCAACTTGTCCTCGTCGAGGACGATCTGCCCCTTTGTGCCCTCAAAGTAATTGCCGGTTTTTATGCCGATGGCGGACGGGGACAGCCCCGCGCTCTCAACAGTTCCCACAAGCGCGCCGCGCAGGTTCGTCAGCATACGCTGAATGCCCGTGTCGCCGTAAAGCAGACCCTTTTTCGCGATGTCCTCCCACTGCTTGATTTGGTCCTCGGACAGGACGGATTGCTCTTCCTCGGTGAGCGGAATGTACTTGCGCTCATCGGTGCCTTTGCGCGTCGAAATGAGGTCCTCAAGCTTTTTAATCAGCGTGTTGTAGCCCTCTACGAACTTCTTAATCTTGTCGATCGCCGGCTGAACGTCCTTGCTGAGAGTCGCGTAAATCTCTTCGCCCGCCTCGGTTTTGCGGTTGAGCGTGTAGCCGACGCCGTCAATCGTGAAACTGTTGGAATCGCGTTCAATTTCAACGCCGTTGATGGTGAGCTTTGCGTTTTGCCCGGCGTGGAAAGACGAGGGAACATCGAATTCCGCGATTTTAAGCACGCCGCTTGCGCCGAACACATTGCCGGAGACGTTTTCAATCTTGAAGCGGCTGTCATTGCTGCCCGTCGGCGCAATCGTGAACGAACTCGAAGCCTCGTTGAACGAAATTTTCACGTTCGCGGCGGAGCTGTTTATCGTGTCCATCATATCTTGAAGCGAATCGTCCTTGGTGAACGTAAATGCCTCGCCGTTAATCTTGAACGAAAGTGAGTCCTCACCCGCCGGAAAGAGGTCGACGCCGCCGGCGGGAACAAAATCGCCGAGCTTCGCGGTGAGATGCTCCTTCGTGAGTGCAACACCGTTCGCTCCGTAAATAGGAATGCTCGTAACGGCGTCCGCTTGACGAATGCCGAACGCGCCGAGCGTGAGATTACCGTCGTTGTCAACGCCGCCGAAAGCGTTGCCGGAGAGATTCTTCACCGTAAGTGTCGAATCCGGTCCCTTTTCCTTGGACTCAATAGTGAACTTATCGCCGATTTGCGTGTACCCCATCGTGACGCCGGCGTCGGAATTGTTCACCGTGTTAATCATCTCGCCGAGGGTTTGATTCTCGGTGAAAGAAAAATTCTTGCCGTTGATCGCGAACGTGATTCGCCCGCCGGAGAACTCCAATTTATTCGCGAGCTTCAAATCTTTCAGCTTGGTCTGCGAGGTGAGACCGACGTTTGAGTTCGCAGAAATGCCCGAACCTTCGAGTGACGCGCCCTTTGCGAGCTGTGTAATCGAGCCGATGCGGATGTTGCCCGCGGACGCGTAGACGGACGGGGTGAGCGTCACGGCGTTTTCGCCCGTGCCGGTGACTTTCATCGAATAAGCGTTAAACGCGGACTCCTTCGCGAGGCTGTCCGTGCCGATAACGCTGATAAAATTGTTTCTGAAATCGCGCAGGTCCGAGGTTGCGCCGGAATACAATTCGTTCTTCCATTCAAGGATTTTGCCCGCTTTTAACTGGCGGTCAACTTTGAGCTGCTGGATTTTCATCAGCTCTTTGATCATTGTGTCCGTGTCAAACCCGCTTGAAAGACCTGTAAGTCTGCTTGTTGTTGCCCCGATAGCCATAATATTCGACCTCCATTTCGTAACATTGCGCCATCAAATAAATTATCGTCACAAATTGCCGCCGACTTTAACGTAATTTAGTCGTGAATGAAATATTTTACGCTGCGCATTCCCGAATCGCTGTAAATATCCGTCAGGTACGCGTAATCCGTGTTCTTCGCGCCCGCCTGTGCGACGGCAACACCGAGATTCGCGTTATACGCGCCGTTTTCGCTCGGCACGACCATCGAGATGTGACTGACGACAGAGGACACCGCGACGGCGGGACGACCCGCATTCGCCTGAATTTGCGCCGTTGCGGCGTCCACCTCGCGCCAGCCGTAGCTCTGACCGGTTGTCGCGAGCCACTGACCCATATCAATCGCGCGCAGCTCGCGCGCGCCGTTCACATCGGGATATTCGCGAATCTCGCCCGTCTGCGCGTCCACGTAATGCGGAATTTCCGCGCCCATAGCACGCGTGACGTCCCAGACGTAGATGTTGCAGTATGTATTGCCGTTGCGGTGCGGCTCGTACCGCTCCGCGTTCGTCACGTCAAACTGCCGCGTGATCGCGTTGTACGCCTGCGCCGAACGCTCGTCCGCGGTACTCACGAACGCGGGTGTCGTCGGCACCCATTCCCGCACGGGGACGGCGACGCGGTCGCCCGTGACAGACGGCGCGTAGCTGCGGCGCGAGCCGCTGACGATGCCGGACTTGTATCCCGTCGCCATTTTGGTTTCGATGCCGGACTTCGTACCCGCGTTCTTTGCCAGCGCGGAGGACGCGAGCGTCAGATACATCGACTCCGCGCCGCCGCCCTCGGAGCTTCCGCTCTGCATCATCTGCGAGAGCATAAACAGCGCGAGCTGATCCTGCGAAATCTCGCCCGAAGCGGCTTCGGCGAACAGCATACCCGTAATGTCGCCGCCGAGGCCCTCGGTCGGCGCGTCGGTCATTCCGCCGACGGAGGTTATGAGATCCTGCTTCGCGCTCTTTGCGACGGCGTCGGCGAGCGCGTCGGCGAAGCCCGTGTCACCGCCCTGAGCCGGCGTCGGCGCGGCGGCGGGTTCAACCGGAAGCGCGGGGAGAATCGGCGAAATCGGCAAATCGTTCATAGTCTGAGGCTCACTTTCTTTTTCCGTACTTATCCGCGTAGGTCTTGTCCATTTCCGCGACGAAAACGAGAATCTTCGCCACGAGGTCGTACAGCTCCGGCGGAACCTCGCTGCCGACATCGAGCTGCGACAGCAGCACCGCGAGCGGTTCGTCCGTGACGGTCGGCACGCCGTATTCCTCGGCGCGTTCAAGCAGCTTTTCGGCGACATACCCCTCGCCGTACGCGGCGAGAACCGGCGCGCCGTCCTGTTCGGGGTCATAGCGCAGCACGGCCGCGCGCTTGGTTTTCTTCTCGCTCATATCGACAAATCGACGGCGCGTCCGCGCCGCGCGGGCTTCGCCGCTTCCGGCAGGGGAGAACCCTCGCCGCGCACGGAAACGCGCGACGACGTGATGTGAAAGCCCGTAAGCTCGACGAGCGCGGAGAGCTGCTCCGCGTTTTTTACAAGCAGCTCGCGAGCGGGTTCGGACTCGGTTTTCATACGTATTGTCAGCTCGCGCCCCGTGACCGTCACGGCCGCGTCCCACTTGCCCATCGCGGGCAAATCGAGCGAGAGCAGCATATCCGTGTTGTCAGATGAACCGTCGCGGTTGCGCCGTCCGCGCCGCACAAAAATCTCGGCTTCGCGCTTCTCACCGCGAAGCTCAACGGGCAGTTTTATCTGCGCGAACGCCGTCTGCGGAGGCTGATTCTCCTGCGCGTTCTGCGGACGGATTTCATTGACGATTTGCGGTTGAGCGGGAGCGGATTCAGCATTCCGCGGGGTGCTGCGGACGGCCTCCGCATCATCACTTGTGATGCGGTTTTGAACGCGCGCGGTGTCCTCGGCGGGACGTTGAAGCTCGGCGCGGACGCGCTCGCGCGGTTGTGAATGTGTAACGGCAGGTTCCGGAGTCTCATCGGGGAGCTTCGGAGGGACGTCGGTGCCGTCCGCCGCGCGTCTTTCCGGCGTTGGTTGTAAATCGTCCGCATTTTCATCAGTGGGGATCGTCGAGTCCTCTATTTGAGCATTATTACGTACTGTAACCGCGCGCTGTTCTGTAACTTCCGGACTATCATCGGGCGTAACCGAATAAAATTGCGGAGATTTTGGAGCCGCGTTTCTATCCTCTACGGCAATATCGGGAGCCGGAGCGACAACGGTTTCGTTTTCACTCAGCAATTGAGCGTCATTTGGCTGTGGAATATTCTCTGTCGTAGCAGCTCGAATATTGTCAGTAGCATACGATTGAACGGCTACGGGCGGATTAAAGTGCTCGCCTTGCGCGGGCGGCGGTGAATTTTGAGCCGGTGCAGGTTCGCGCGGCTCGGTCGGCGATTCCGGCGGGGTGTTGACGACATTCGGTGCCGGTTTGGGTGCGTTTTCAGTCGGAGCGGCGGTGTTTGCGGGGGCATCGGGGGCGGTCGCAGGCGGCTCCTGCGGCTGCGCGGGAGCGCGCGCGGGTTTGTCGGAATATGCGCGGATAAAGGTGTTCGTATCCGTTTCATCGGGTGTGGCGGTGAGTTGGAGTTTGTCGTCGGGCGCGTCCGCATCCGAACCGCTGTTCAGCCGGAACACGATCAGCCCGTCGCGGGCTTCGTCAACGGTCAGCGTGACCGTTTCGCCCGCCGTGAGCATAGCGGAGCCTTCAAGCCGAGCCGCGAGGACGAGACCGCCGGCTGTCTTAATCCGAGCCGCCGCGCCCTCCGCGGCGAGTACGCGCGCGTCGAGCGTTTCGCCGACCTCCGGCAGGTTTTCAAGTTCCGCCGTGACGGCTTGCAGCATTAAATCTTTTACGGTTTGTGTATTCTCAATGCGCACGTTTGACACCTCACAATAATCTATAATAATGTTATCGTCATATTCGCCGCCGACTTTAAGTGTTGCAATAAGGAGAAATTTGGTGTATGATTAGCGGCGAGGTGAAACTATTGAAAAAAATTGTGATTTCGTTAGCGGCGGCCGCGGTCGCGCTTGCCGTTGTATTTGCGTTCCTGATAATGCCGGAATCCGGAGCGTCGGAGCCGTCGCCGACACCGGAACCGACGGCGGTCATCGCCGCAACGCCGGTTCCGACGCCGATTCCGACACCCGAACCCACGCCGGAGCCGACGCCGCCGCCGGCGATTAAGATAGTCGTCGCGGGCGACGTGTTGACGGGAGAGAAAATCGGCCCGCGAATCGCGGCCGGGGAGTACGACGCGGTGCTTGACGCGGACACTGCGGAGCGGTTCCGCAACGCCGATATTGCGCTGATTAACCTCGAAACCTCGGTTTCGGAACGCGGCTCGCCCGCGGACAAGACGTACACTTTCCGTTCGCCGCCGGAGAACCTCGCGTTTCTGCGCGATTATCTCGGCATTGACGCGGCGAGTCTGGCGAACAACCACGCGCTCGATTACGGGCGCGACGCGTTTGAGGACACATTGATTTACACGCGCGAGTACGGCATAACGCCCGTCGGCGGCGGCGAGGATCTCGATACGGCGGCCGCGCCGTACATCGCCGAGGTCGGCGACAAGAAAATCGCGGTTTTCGCGTCGAACCAGATTCTGCCCGCGGTTTCGTGGACGGCGAGCGGCGACCGCGCGGGTCAGCTCGTGACAAAGGACCCGAAAAACCTCGGCATTCTCGAAGAAAACATAAAGGCCGCACGCGAAACGTGCGACTTTATCATCGTATATTTGCACTGGGGGATTGAGCGCGATTCGCGCCCGAACGCGACGCAGAAAAACACGGCGCACGCGCTGATTGACCTCGGCGTGGACGTTGTAATCGGCTCGCACCCGCACATAATTCAGAGCTTTGAGTATTACAACGGCAAGCCGATAATTTATTCGCTCGGCAATTTCATCTTCAATTCGCGCAACCCGCAGACGGCGTTCGCGGAGATTACAATCGACGGCGGCGAGGTCGCCGTGCGGCTCGTGCCGTGCAAGATGACGGGGACGCTGACCTACGCCGCGCCTGAGGACGAGGCCGCGGAGCTGCTGATTAAATGGAGTGAGCTGTCAATCAACGCCGCATTCGACGAGTTCGGCGTGCTGCGCCCCGCCGCCGCGGAACCCGCAGAGGGCTGAAAAAGTTAAAAGGAACCGGACGGTGTGCACCGTCCGGTTTTTTGTTGGATTACCAGCCGAAGCGTCTGAGATAAATGGTACCATCACCATTTATGTAGACACCTTCTGAACGAAGTTTACTTCTTTGATAAGCCTCGCCGCCGGGGTAGTTCGGATTTGCAAGACCGTAAGCACCGCTTTTTTTCACGACGCGATGGTCAGGAAGTGTTGGGTCCGAGTTGCTTCCGAGAGCGGTACCGACCGTCCGTGCAATAGTTCCAACCTTTTCTGCGATACTGGAGTAAGTTGCGACGCGCCCTCTTGGAATTTTGCGAATTTCTGCGTAAATTCGCGCATACGAAGCATTTGCCATAGCGTTATTTCCTCCTGTATTATTTTTGGGTTCATTATATGGTCGTATTTCAAACTCTGGCAGAACTGTGTATGGAGTGTTTTCGGTTTGTGATTCTTGCGGTGTCATAATTTTTGAGCGTTTATGTTTTTTGATTATTGCAATAATCGGCTTATAAAGGATAAGCAAAGCGATACCCACGAAGAATGATATGATTAGTACAAATTTCAATATATTCCACACGCTAGCGAAAAATGCGAGAAAAAGTAAGCCGCCCATAATCAACACTTCACTTTCTTTTCGATAAATTTCTCACATTATATCACACTGTACATATAATTGCAATACAAACGTAATGCATAAAAACAAAAATTTTTAGCGTATCCTACTTGTATATACAAATGATATGCGAGGTGTGATACGTGGAAAAGTTCAAAATCCCCGTTATTCCGCAGACGACGAGCAAATGCATACGGTTTCCGAACAATATAATTGAGTCCGTCGAGGCGGCGATAAACGGAAAGGATTGCACATTTACCGCGTTTGTGATTGAGGCTGTGAGAGTTGCGCTGAAAAATTTGGAAGAACGCCCCGAAATAAAAGAACCCCCGTCACCGAAATAACGGCGACGGGGGTTTTATTATTTAGCGGTTTATTCGTCCTGCAAAGCGTCGTAGCCCTCTTCGCCGGTGCGAACCTTGATGACGTTCTCAACGTCGTAAATGAAGATCTTGCCGTCGCCGACCTTGCCGGTGTACAGGGCGTTCTTCACCGTCTCGACGAGAACCGGCGTCGGAACCTTGCAGATGACAATATCCACCTGGATTTTCGGCAGCAGCCGCGTTTCGACGGGAACGCCGCGGTAGTAATCAATGTGGCCCTTTTGCATACCGTAGCCGAGGACGTTCGTGACGGTGATTCCGGTGATGCCGACGCTCTCAAGCGCGGACTGGAGAGCCGAGAATTTGTTTTGGTTGGTGATGATTGTAACCTTCGTGATTTTCGCGCCCGGCGCGGAATTGTTGACCACCTCGACGGCCTTGTCAACCGGTACGGCCGCATTCGCGGCTGCGGGAGAAACAGGGAGCTCAACATCGGTCACAAACTCCTCCGGCGCGAAGGTGAAGCCGCTGTAAGCGGAAGGCAGTCCGTGCTCCGTGATGTCGAGGCCGGTGATTTCCTCTTCCGCCGTGACGCGCAGACCGACGGTTTTCTTGATGAGCTTGAACATTATCGTCATAATGACCACTGTCCAGATGATTATCGCGCCGAGACCCAACAGCTGAATACCGAGTTGGCTGAAGCCGCCGCCGTAAAACAGACCGTTCGGGGCAACTCCGCCGACACCGACCGGCGCACCGGGAGCCTTAGCGGTCGCGAACAGCCCGACCGCGATTGTTCCCCAAAGACCATTCGCGCCGTGAACCGCGA
>JAISJC010000042.1 GCA_031261745.1 Oscillospiraceae bacterium | reverse complement strand
AATCTACAATTTATTGCAAAATTCTCTGACGTCTTTTCGTTTTTTCAAAACGACAACATCAATTCCCTTTTTCCTTGCCGTTTCAAAAACGTCGTCGCGTTGCTTCCTTTTTTGGGGATAGCCTATCAATACGCCTTTAATATGCTCAAAATAGAAAGGCTGCTTGTCTTTTTCCGGTATACTTGTCATTTTCGCTTGTTTTAGTCCTCTTTTTATCCCCCGATATACGCAAATAAACCTATTTATATTCAAATGGATAATTGTATCACAGTTGTCTAATCGACCGTCAATTTTTGAAGCCGTAAACCGCGCTCCCTCAAATATCCATTTGTCCTGTTTAGCGATGTCTCGCACCATTGCAATTTGCCGCTCTTCCGAACGTACATTGTCGTTTTCATCCCACGTTATCGAATCTCTATGATATACCGGAATACTGCGCTTGCCGCCGATAAAGTTCGCAAGAGTTGTTTTACCTGAACCCGCGCAGCCACATATCCAAATTCTCTCCATACTCCTATTTACTCACCCAGCCGACAATCCCGCCGCGCTTGGCAAAATATCTGTCACTGTACTCCCGAATTACGGAAAACGTGTCGCCGGTCGCGAGCGGCAGGCAGTAGTCCGTTACGCTCCCGCAACCGAGCCGCCCGTCGCGATCCTCAAACAACTTGTCGTTGGCGATTTCAAGCTCGCGCCCGCTCGCCGTGTGGCGGCAGAGCGAAAACTCCGCGCCCTCGCTGATTACCTCGACGAACCTGTCGAGCCACGTTATGCTGAAACCTCCGCTCTCCGATTGCGGAGCGGCCGCCGCCGCGGTCGGCAGAGAATCGACCGAATGATACGAAAACTCGCCGTTTTCAATGATAAACGCGTTCAACTGACCCACAGATTGGACGACCATTCCGCCGTCAATCGCGATTATCCGCTTGTCCGCGTTGACAATCGGGTTGCACGACGGGATTTCGTGGCGGTAGTTTATCACCGGCCAATGCCCGGTCACAACCCAGTGCGGAAACGCCGCCGCCGTCTCCAAAAACGCGTCGTTTTTCATACAAAACCACTCGTCCTGCGCTTCAAGCTCACCCGTTTTTAGCCCCGCGTGGACAAATATAAATTCGCCCGCGTCTATGATGTGCGGCAGCCCGCCGAGCCACGCGTTTTCGCGCCCGGTCAAATCCTCGTCCCAATCGCAGTTGCCGAGGAGCGCGTGAACATTAGAATTTTCCGCGAGGTTGATGATAAATTCCAGCGTTTCGCGCGGCTGTTTGCCTTTGAGGAACAGGTCGCCGAGCAGAATCAGCGCGTCGCTTTCGCCGAAACCGACCTCCGCGAGGAGCCGCCGAAATTCGTTTAAGCTGCCGTGAATATCCGACACGCAGATGACGCGCGACGCCTGCGGCAGCGCGATTTTCTTCACTTTGACGCTCATTGCTCCACCTCACAGTCCGAATTGTTTCGCATACTTGACATTTCCTGTTGCTTATGTTACAATTTCAATATCTTAGGGGGTTTGCTATGATTATCGGTTTTATATCAATATCAGGTGGGTTTACCGCACTTATGCTCTTCTCCTGTATTCACTACACGCTGAAACATTATCGTTTACAGCGCAAAATGAAAAAACAAATTGACAAATGAGGTCGTTCTATAATGGGCGGCTTCATTTTTGCGCTTCACTCCACCGTCACCCCGATTTCGTCCTTTTGCAGCCGGATTTTCAGCTTATCGCCGGATTTTACGTCCTTCGCACTCCGAATTACCGCGCCGTCCGCGCCGCGCGCAATCGCGTATCCGCGCCCCAAAACTCTAATCGGTGAGAGCGCGTCGAGCGACGCGGCGAGCCGCGCGAGCTGTGCGCGGTCATTCGCGACGTGCCTGTTTGTCGCGGCAAGGATTCGCTCCCCCGCGCGGTCGAGTGCGAGTCTGCGGTCGTCGAGATAATTCTTCGGTGAGCGCATAACGCGCGTGTTTGCAAGCGTTTCCAGCCTCTGCCGCCGCGCTTTGAGCGATTGTGACGACGCTTGCAGCAGGCGGTTGCTTTGGTTGTTCAGATACCCGCGAACGTCGGAAATGTCCGGCACGGCAAGCTCCGCCGCGTTTGACGGCGTGGCCGCGCGCAGATCCGCAACGAAGTCCGCAATCGTGTAATCCGGCTCGTGGCCGACGGCGGAGATGACGGGGATTTTCGACGCGAAAATCGCGCGGGCGACGCGCTCGTCGTTAAACGCCCACAAATCCTCAATAGAGCCGCCGCCGCGCCCCGTGATAATCAGATCCGCGAGACTGTGCGCGTTGCAGTATTTCAGCGCGGACGCAATCTCCGCCGGGGCTTCGACGCCCTGCACGCGCACGGGCAAAATCAGCACTTTCGTCAGCGGCCAGCGCGCGCGTAAAATGCGGATAACATCCCGCACGGCCGCACCTGCGGACGACGTAATGACCGCGATGGTGCGCGGCATAACGGGGATTTTTTTCTTGAATTGTTCATCAAAAAGTCCTTCAAGGCGCAGCTTTTCTTTGAGCCGCTCGTACTCGACGTACAGATCACCGACTCCGTCGGGCGTCATATGCGAGACGTAGAGCTGGTACTGCCCGTCACGCACATAGACCTCGACGTGGCCGAGCGCGACGACCTTCGTCCCGTCTTTCGGCTTCCATCGCAGCTTGTCCGCGGAGCCTTTGAACATCACGCAGCGCAGGGACGCGGTCGCGTCCTTCATCGTGAAATAGTGGTGTCCAGACGGGTAAATCTTGTAGTTCGACAGCTCCCCGCGCACGCCGACTGACGACAGCACGTCGTCCGAACCGACGAGCTGTTTTACGTACTCATTGAGCTGTGATACTTCAAGAACATTATTTGCCGGCATCGGGAATCTCCGTTTTCGTGAACGCGCCGAGGACGCCGTTCGTGAACGAAACCGTCTCCGGCGTGTCGTACTTCTTCGCAAGCTCAATCGCCTCGTTCATCGCGGCCGCGCGCGGAATGTCGGGCATATACAACGCCTCGAACATCGCGACGCGCATTATGCTGACCGCCGTGCGCGAAATACGGTAGAACTGCCAGCCGACGGCGTGCTTTTCGATGTAGCTGTCAAGCTCCGCCAGATGCTCCGAAACGCCCGTAACGACGCGCTCCAAATAGTTGAGTGCGTCGCCCGTCGGGCGCAGCTTATACAGTTCGTCCTCATCGGCGAGCGTCGCGTAATATTCCGCGTCCAGCGTCTCTTCGAGCGTCGTTTTCGCGTCGGCCGGATTCTCCGCGAGGGTGTATACGAGCCTGACGGCCAATTCGCGCGCTTGTGTTCTTGTCATTGCCACTTACCCCACAAAAACGCGGCAACGCGGAGCGGAAAAATCCGCTCCGTGTGCTGCGCTGTTTATTGTTTTATTTGTTCTTTTTGAGTGAAATACCGCAGATATGCACATTCACGGCGGAGGGTTTTATGCCGACCGACGATTCAACGGCCTCGGCAATCGCCTTCTGCACGGCTTCCGCAACGCTGTTCACGGCAACGGCAAGTTCAACGACGAGGAACACGTCGATTGTGACGCTCTGCTCATTTGTCGCGATTTTCACGCTGCGCGACAGCGATTTCTTGCTCAGCAGCTCGCCGATGTCACGGCCGTACGACGGGTACAGCGCGTGTACGCCCTCGGTCTCCGCGGCTGCCGAACCCGCGATAATCGCAAGCACGTCCTCGGAAATATTGACGCTCCCGTCGTCGTCGGTATAGGAAATGTAATCTTTGATTTCAGACATTGGTTTCACCTCATTTGTAATTGCACAGTTATTATACCACAAATTCTTCCGATTGCAAACCTAATTTTGCTTGACTTCGATTATTTGGAGCGCGGTGGGCGCGAACTCCGTTTCGCTCGTGACGACCTCCGTTATCTTCGCGACGTCTACCGACGAAAGTCCCGCCACGGGAGCCGGAACCGTGATTTTCACGCCGTCGTCCGACAGGAACGCGACGCAGTCCGCGAAGCCCTTGGCGCGGATTAACGCCTCAATCTCCGCCTCTTTCTGCGAGAACGCCGCGATTGCCGTGATTTTCTCCAACGCGCCGTCCAGTACCGCCTGCGACGCGCCGTCCGCGTTGTTTACGGACGCGAGCGTCTCTACAGCCGCGTCGCGCGCCTGGCGGCGACCGATACGCGCCTCGGCGAAGTAACCCGACGCGACTGCACCGTCGTAGAACAGCCCCGCCGACTCCCCTTCTGCGGCTAATCCGCCGTCCTCGCCGACGGTATTGACGTTTGGCGAGAGCGCGATCGGCGTGGCGTCGCCCGTTGCCGCCGCGTCTGTTGCCGCGTCCTGACTGTACGACCAGTTCAGGTACGCCGCCACGCACACAAACAGCACAACCGTGATAATTACCGCGTTTCTTTTCAGTGATTTCATAAGTCTTCCTCCTGCAAATTATTAATTAAGGCTCTGCTTCTCATAGCTTTTCGCTCATTCCCGCCGCCGCATCGCGCTCACCGTCACTTTGTCCGTGCCGAGACCCGTCAGCGACGAAACCGCACCGAGCAGCTGCAACCGCACGTCCGGATTGTTCGCGCCCTCCGCGACGACGAGCGCGCCGCGAAACTCCGGATAGACGTGTCCGAGGATAACAGGTGCCTGAACCGAGCCGCCGGAGCCGACGATTACGGCGTCCTCGCTCCGCTCGCGCGTTTCATTTTCGCCCTTTTCCGAGAGTTTCCTGTCCGTCGCGATTATCGTCTGCCCGTCGGATTTGAGGGTCAGAACGACCGTCACCTCCCCCGCGCCGTCAATCTGTGAGAGCGCGGCTGCGATGCGCGCCTCCGTTTCCGGCAGGGAAAACGCCGGTTCGTCTGCGGTGGGCGGCTCCGCTGTCGGCTCAATCTTCGCCTTTTCACCCGTCGGGAGCAGGAGCAGCAGCGCGCCGAAAACGACGATAATCACGGCAAAGCCGAGCGAGCCGCCCTTTTTGAGCTTTTCCCAAATCGCTTTCAATCTGTCCATACAATCTCCCCGGACGGCACCCCAAGCCCCGATTCAATATCATACGCAAGTGCGGATTTCTGCGCGTCTGTGACATTCGCGGTTATCGTCACAGCGGAGGGATAGAGATAGCTTTCGTCATCGCTCACCGCGGTTTCGACGACGACACTCATCGCGTCAATGCCGTGCGCGTTACCCTTGTCCAGAATATATGCGGCGTATCGCTCCTCTATGATTCCGCGCGTGATGTTTTCGTTCACTTCGTCCAGCGGAGCGGAAATATCCGCCGCTTCGCCGCTCAACCGCGCGAGACTTTGGCGGAATCCGCCGTAGTCGAAGGTCTTGATCGGGCGGATTATCGCGGTCAGCATCACGAAGCCGCACACGACGGAGACGACGCGCTTTGCCTTTCCGTCCGGCGTAATCGCCTGTGTTATCGCGGCGATGAACGCCGCGCCGACGATGCCGAATATCCAGTTCCGCAAAATTTCCGTCACAGTTCACACCTCATACGACCACTGTTTTTATCATCGAAACTATTGACACGAACAGCATTATCGCGGCGACGCCGGTCATTCCAAGCGCGAGTCCGAACGCCGAGGCGAAGCCGTCCAGGAGCTTTGTCACCGACTTGTCGGCGACCGCGCCGGACAGTCCCGCCGCCACCTTGAACAGCAGATAATTCACGCCGAGTTTCAGCACCGGAATCACGCACGTCGCCGCGACAACGAGTACGCCGAAAACGCCGACCGCGCCTTTTAGCATAGCCGCGCCCGACAGCACCGTACCCGCCGCGTCGGCGAGAATCGTCCCTACCACGGGCAAAGCCGTTGAGATTGCAACCTTTGCGGCGCGCAATGCCGCCGCGTCGGACGCGCCCGCGATTACGCCCGTGAGCGATATGTAGACGATGAACACGACGACGATTATGCTCAGCGCAGTTTTCGCGAGCCATTTAATCAGCGAGGTCACGCCCGCGAGCGCGTCACCGCCGACTGTCGCCTCCGCGATTGACGCGGCGGCGAACGCGTAAATCAGCGGCATTATCACGGCTTTCATCACGCTCATCATAATGTCCATAAACAGCATTGTCGCGGCGTATTTCGCCGCCGCGCTTGTTATCGCGCCGCTCGCGGCCGCCGCCGCGGTCAGGCACGGCAGTAGCATTTTCGAGAAAACGGAGAGGTCGTCGAGGACGGCCGCGCCCATTCCGATAAACGTGTTCACGCTCGCGACGGACACTGTCGATATTGCGAGAACGCCCGCGAGCCGCGCGTAATTCCCGCTCTTTTCCGGAAACGCCGCCGCAAATATGCCGGACAGCATCGCCGCCATTACGATTATCGCGGCGTTTTTCAGCGCGGACACGACGATTCCGCGCAGTTTCGCGCCTATGCCCTCGACGAGCCGCGATATCGCGCCCTGCGCGTCGAGCGCGTCCGTGACCTTCATATCTCCGAGGATTTCGCCCGCCTCCGGCGGCAGCGCGTCCTCCACCCCACGCACTCCCGCCGCTCCCGCCTGCTCGTCGAACACATCGTCCGCAAGCGCGAAAGGTGCGGGCAGCAAAACCAAAATCGCGAGTAAAATAACAAGCTGTTTCATATGTGTTTTTCCTTATTGTAATAGGCTGTTTATCATATCCAAAACCGTCTGAAACAGCGGCAGCGCGACGTAGATTGACGTGACCGCGCCCATAAATTCGACGCCGGAGGCGGCTCCCGCCTGCCCCGCGTCCTTGCAGACGTCCGCAATCAGCTTAGTGATGATAGAAATCCCCGCCGTTTTCAGCACGACGCCGAGCGTCGCGTTCGGTATGCCCGCCGCATCCGCAATCAGGCGCAGGAAACCGAGGACGGAGGAAATCACCTCGAACGAGAGGTACATCGCGAAAACCGACAGCGCAATCGATACGAACAGCGAGTTTTCGGGGTTGTTTTTCTTCACGACAAGACCGAGCGCGCTGCCCGCGACCGCCGCCGCGAGGACCTTCATCAGCTGCGTCATCGCTTAGAACCCGAACAGGTCTTTAATCAGCGAAAACAGCCCCGAAACCTCTCGCAGAATGATAATCAGCACAACAATCAGCCCCGCGATGCTCGTCAGCAACGCCTGCTCCCCGCGTCCCGACCGCGACAGCAGCAAATCTAAAACCGCGACGAGGATTCCGACGGCGGCGATTTTGAAAATCAGGTCTACGTTCATTTGTGTTTCTCCTTAAATCAACATAAGCACCACGAAAATCCCCGCCGCGACGCCCGTAAACGCGCGGGTTTTTGAGTCCGACAGCCGCTTGTCCTCCGCGAGCCGCGCGAACCGTTCCAATTCGCGCTCCGCCGTCATCAGCGCGGCGCGCTGCTCCGCAATATCATACCGCCCCAAGGCGCGCGGAATTTCGCAAAAAGCGGCGTATTCCTGCGGCGTGAGCATCAGCTCCGGCGACGCGCCGAGCGCGGATTGCCACAGCTCAAACAGCGACAGCTCACCGAGCGACGGCAGACGCGCCTCCACGGCTCGGAAAAACCCCGCGACCGGCTCCGCCGACTGCGCCGCAACCCGCGAAATAAGCTCCGGCACCGGCGTCAGCCGCGTCACAAGCTCCGCGCGCATTGCCGCGACGGCGCGCAGCAGCTCCGCGAGAATCCGGCTCCGCCGCCGCAGCGTGAACACACCGGAAACGCCCCAAGCGCAGGACCCCGCGAGAATTAAAATCGCACCTAACCAACGAATCACAGCCGCGCCACCTCGTACTCTCTTGTGCCGGAAAATTTTTTAATTAAAATTCCAAGCTCAAATATCCGCGCGTCCAGAAGCCTGCGGTACAGCGGTTTCCCACGAAGCTCGTCCAAATTCCCCGCGTGAACCGTCGCGAAGAGCGTCACGCCGCAATTCGCGGCGTACTCAATCGCAGTCACGTCCTCCGGCGCGGTAATCTCGTCGAGCGCGACGATTTCGGGGTTCATCGTCCGCACGAGCATCATCGCCGCCGCCGATTTCGGCGCGCCCGACAGCACGTCCGTGCGCCGCCCGACGTCCATCTGCGCCGCGCCGCTTGCAACTGCCGCGACCTCTCCGCGCTCGTCGCACAGCCCGACGCGCCGGGGTTCGACGCCGAGCCGTTCGCAGCCGTCGGAGGTCAGGCGCACCAAATCGCGTAAGAGCGTCGTCTTGCCCGCGCCCGGCGGTGCGATTATCAGCGTTGACGGGATTTCGCCTCCGCAAGCGAGCGCGATTTTGTCCGCCGAACCGGGAAACTCGCGCGGAATGCGAATCGCAATTGAGCTTAGCGCGTGAAAGCCCGTCACGCCTCCCGCGTCCGCGGTCACGCTGCCGCACAGACCGAGGCGGTACCCGCCCGACGCGTTCACATATCCCGCGCGGACCGTTTCGCGCACAGAGTGCGCCGACGCCGAGGTCGCAATTTCCAGCACGGCTTCGAGGTCGCGCGGCGAAACCGGCGCGGAGCCAAGCTCCCGCCCCCCCTCCGGCAACAGAACCGTGAGCGGAAACCCCGCGCGCAGCCGCAGTTCCTCCGCGTATAATTGCAATTTGTGTTCAAGTTTGTTTGCGTTCTCCCGCAGGGCGGGCGGCAGGAGCCGAACCGCGCCCGAATAGCTTTTGTCAATCATTTCCATAGCGCATTTTATGAGGGTGCGGACAAGTTTATGACAAAATTACTTGCATTGTTGCCGCAAAACGTGTATTATCAAAGAAAAGCCAAGATTCGAGGTGCCGGATTATGGATCAGGACCATTCCTGTCCGCTGTCTGCGATTGTAGACGAGTTAAAATTGGATATACTCTACCCCGCAGATGATTACGATAAAGTTCTGCTGCACTCAGGCGAAGTTCACCGCCCTGGCTTGCAGTTGTCGGGTTTTTTCGATTATTTTGACCCGACGCGTATTCAGCTGATGGGCAAAATGGAGGCGTCATACCTCGAAACGCTCCCGCCCGATGCGCGTTTTGCGCGGCTTGACGCACTGCTCGCGCAGAAAGTTCCCGCCGTGATTATCTGCCACGGTATGGAGATGCCGGAGGAACTGTTCCGCGCCGCCGAAGCGAACGACGTGACGATCCTGTCCAGCCCGCTCAACACGTCGGAGGTTATGTCGAACGTAATCCGCGTGGCGCAGCGCGCACTGTCCCCGTCGATTACGCGGCACGGCGTACTCGTTGAGGTCTACGGCATCGGCGTTTTCATCATCGGCGAGAGCGGCGTGGGCAAGAGCGAAACGGCGATCGAGCTGTTAAAGCGCGGTCACCGCCTGATTGCCGACGACGCGGTGGAGATCAAGGTCGCGGACTTCAACGTCGTGCAGGGTACCGCGCCCGCGCTGATTCGCCACTATATGGAGCTGCGCGGCATCGGCGTGATTGACGTGCGGCAGATTTTCGGCGTCGGCTCGGTCAAGGACCGGCAGAATATTCACCTCGTCGTGAACCTCGAACAGTGGAAAGAGGGCGCGTTGTACGACCGTTTGGGCATAAACGAGCAGACCGTGAATATCCTCGGAGTAGAGGTCGCGTCGCTCACAATTCCCGTGCGTCCCGGGCGGAATCTCGCCGTCATCCTTGAAGTCGCGGCGATGAACCAACGCCAGAAATTTATGGGCTTTAACGCCGCAATTGAGTTCACGAACCAAATCAACGCCCATATCGACGCGAAAATTAAAGGGAAATAAGGTGTCCGTTTGACAGAAATCAAGTATAACGAACCTATGCGCAACCACACCTCGTTCAAAATCGGCGGTCCCGTGTCCGAGATGTGGTTCCCTAAATCCGATACGGAGTTGCAGGACACGCTTGCATTACTGCACAATCGCGGCGTTTCGCCGCTGGTCATAGGTCGCGGAACAAATCTTCTCGTGTCGGATTCGCCGCTCGATATTGTCGTTGTGAAAACCTATCCGGAGCTTGCTAAAACAGAGGTCCGCGGCAACGAGATCTATGCCCGGTCCGGCGCGGCACTCAGCGCAATCGCCGCTCTCGCGCGGGACAACTCGCTCACCGGCTTTGAGTTCGCGCACGGGATTCCCGGCTCGCTCGGCGGCGCGATATTTATGAACGCGGGCGCGTACGGCGGCGATATGGCCGGCGTCACAGCTCACGTATACGCATTTGATTCCGGCGGCGAATTGCTTGGATTCACAAATGAGCAGTGTGGATTTTCTTACCGTCACAGCGTGTTTTCCGTAACCGGCGACGTTATCCTCGCCGCGAAAATTCAGCTTGAACGCGGTGATGCGGACGAGATCGCCGCAAAGATGCGCGACCTCGCCGAACGCCGCCGCGAATCACAGCCGCTTGACCTGCCCGGTGCGGGCAGCGCGTTCAAACGCCCGAAAAACGGCTTTGCGGCGCAGATGATTGACGAGGCCGGTCTGCGCGGTTACCGCGTCGGCGACGCGGCCGTTTCCGACAAGCACGCAGGCTTTATTGTGAACCTCGGCGGCGCGACCTGCGACGACGTTCTGCGCGTAATTGAACACGTCCGGAGCGAAGTTTTCAAACGCTTCGGCGTCGAATTGGAACCGGAAATACGAATGATAAAATAATGGCGGTGGACAAATGGAAATTTTGATTATCAGCGGTCTATCCGGCGCGGGAAAGTCCCGCGCGGCAGCGGTTTTGGAGGATTTGGACTTCTACTGCGTGGACAATATGCCCGTGTCGATGATGGCGAAGTTCGCGGAGCTTGTCACCGCGACGCGCGGGCGGTATGAGCGCGTCGCACTCGTCACCGACGTGCGCGCAATCACGAATCCCGACGAGCTTTTCGCCGCTCTGGATGAGATTTCGACCGTCGGCGTGACGTTCAGAATCCTGTTTGTAGAGGCCGATGTAGAGACCATTGTCAAGAGATATAAAGAAACGCGCCGCCGTCACCCGCTCGACCCGGAGGGCGCGGGCTTGGAGGATGCGGTTAAGCGCGAAATCGCCCTGCTCGCGCCGCTTCGCGCGCGGGCGGACGAGATCATCGACACGACTAATCTGACGCTCGGCAACCTGCAACGCCGCGTATCAGGTATCTTCGTCGGCGAGACTGCGGGGCGCGAAATCGGCGTGAATGTCAAGTCCTTCGGCTTCAAGCACGGCGTTCCGATTGAGGCGGATTTGGTGTTCGACGTGCGGTTTTTGCCGAACCCGTACTACATTCCGCTGCTGCGCGAGAAAACGGGGCTGGACGCGGAGGTCTACGACTACGTAACCGGCTTTGACGACACGAAACAATTCGTCGAGAAGCTCTGCGATATGATGGATTTTCTGCTGCCGCGTTACATTGAAGAGGGCAAGCGGTACCTCTCCGTCTGCATCGGCTGCACGGGCGGACACCACCGCTCCGTCGCCGTCGCGCGCGCGTTGCAGGAGCATTTGCATACAGCCGGCTACCCCGCCGACTGCGTTCACAGGGACGTGGACAAATGAGTTTTTCCCGCGACGTTAAAAACGAAATATGCCGCGCGAAGCCGGCGAAATCGTGCGACGCTCTCGCCGAGTGCTACGGCATTCTGCTGTACTGCAACACATTTTCGTCTTCCGAGGCGAGGATTATCACAGAAAACGAAAAACTCGCCGAGCGCGTAACCGCGCTGTTCGGCGAGTGCTTCGGCGTTGAATTTGACGACACGCGTTTGCCTGAATCCGGCAAACGCAGCCTGATTATCACGGATAAACGCAAGCTCGAAACCGTGTTCGGCGCGTTCGGGCTCGCGCCGGAGGACACGGTTTCGCATCACATCAACCTCGGAGTTTTGGAGGAGGATTGTTGTCGGACGGCGTTCCTGCGGGGCGTTTTCCTTGCGGGAGGCAGCGTCACAGACCCCGTGAAGAGCTATCACCTGGAACTTGTAACCCCTCACTTCAACGTCTGGCGCGAGACCGTTACACTGCTTCGCGAGATGGATTTTTCGCCGAAGCAGGTTTCTCGCGGCGGCAACTACATCGTGTATTTCAAGCAGAGCGCGGCGATTGAGGATTTTCTAACGCTCGTCGGCGCGTCCGGCTGCGCTATGGAACTGATGAGTGCGAAAATCGAAAAGGATATGCGCAACAGTGTCAACCGTCGTGTGAATTGCGATACGGCGAATGTGTCCAAGACCGTGGACGCGGCGGCGGCGCACCTCGACGCGATTGCTCGGCTGGATATGGAGACCCTGCCCGAAAAGCTGCGTGAGACGGCGCGCTTGCGGCTCGAAAACCCCGAATTGAGTTTGACTGAGCTTGCGGAGCTGTTCGACCCGCCGGTTACAAAATCGGGACTGAACCACAGGTTCCGTAAGCTGGCGGAGCTGGCGCGTGACTGAAATCCGCTAAATCTCGCAGAACGTCAGCCTTTGCCGCTGCTCGGAGATGTCGATATCAAACACGACGACGCCCTTTTTATCGTCGGAGCGTTCAATCTCAACGCTCTCCCCCGCAAAATAATTGCGGACGTAGGCGTCCAGCGTATTCTCGTCGAGTTCAAGCTCCTCCATAAACACGTCGCGCATCTGATTCCCGCTGCACTTGTTGAAAATCTCGCGCGTCATCTCATATTCTTTGACCATAGGCTATCGCCTCCTTTACTTCTGTCTACATTATACACTATTTTGACGAAAAAAGCAAGTCTGATGTTCTCGCCGCATATAATCCTCTGAAATACTTTTTTGGAGGTGCAATATGGGCGAAATTTTGCTCCCGATTCCCGCGGGTTCGCACAAGCTGCCGCCGCTTCCGTACGCTTACAACGCGTTGGAACCGGTAATCGGCGAGGAGACGCTGCGGATTCATCACGACATCCACCACAGAAAATATGTGGACGACCTCAACCGCGCGGAGCTTGCGGTTCAGGCGGCGCGGAACGCGGGCGACTACACATACATCAAATACTGGGAAAACGAGCTGGCGTTCAACGGTTCCGGTCACATTCTGCACAGCGTTTACTGGCGCAATATGTGTCCCGTCGGCGCGGGCGGCGCGCCGGGGGCGCGCACGACGCTGTACCTTGACCGGTACTTCGGCGGCTTCGACAAATTCAAGGCGCAATTCTCGGCGTCGGCCGTCGCTGTTGAGGGTTCCGGCTGGTGCATCTTAGGATACAACACGTCGTTTTTCAGCCTTGAACTGTTGCAGGCGGAAAAGCACCAGAACCTCACGCAATGGGGAACGATACCGCTCCTCGTCTGCGACGTCTGGGAACACGCGTACTATTTGCAGTACCAAAACCGGCGCGCCGACTACGTAAACGCGTGGTGGGATTTGGTGAACTGGAACGAAATTGAGGCGCGGCTCACGCCCGACCTAATCGCCTGACCGCGCGACCGCCGCCTCATACAGCGCGTTTTTCGCGATGCCCAGCTCGGCCGACACCTGTTTCACCGCGTCTTTGAGGGATTTTCCTGTCTCTGTGAGCTTTTTCACCGCGTTAAGCGCGTCGCCAAGCGTCGGCTTTTCGCTCGGCGGCTCTACATATCCCTCGATTACAAGCACGAACTCGCCGCGCGGCTCCGTCGTTTCGTAATATGTAACGGCGGCCGCGAGCGTGGTACGCACCGTTTCCTCGTGGATTTTCGTCAGCTCGCGCGAGAGCGCGACGCGCCTGTCTCCGAGGACTTCCAGCATATCCGCGAGCGTCCGGCGGAGCTTGTGCGGTGCCTCGTAAAACACCATCGTGCGTTTTTCGGTTTTCAGCTCGTCCAAGTGCGCGAAGCGGCTTTTTTTCGCCGTTGAGAGGAACCCCTCGAACATCCACCGCCCCGACGGCAGTCCCGAAAGCGCGACGGCGCACACGACCGCCGACGCGCCCGGAATTGCGAGGACGGGAATTCCCGCGTCCGCGCAGAGCTTGACAAGCTCCTGCCCTGGGTCGGAAATCGCGGGCATTCCCGCGTCCGTCACGAGCGCGCACGATTCCCCCGCGAGGAGCCGCGCGACGATTTTTTCGCCCGATTCCGCGCGGTTATGCTCGTGATAGCTGATTAAATTTTTCTTGATTTGCAGGTGGTTGAGCAGCTTCGCGGAGACGCGCGTGTCCTCCGCCGCGATGAAGTCAACGCTTGCCAGCGTCGCCGCCGCTCGCGCGGAAATATCGCCGAGGTTTCCGATCGGCGTAGCCACAAGATAAAGCGTGCCGCCGTCCTGTTTGGACGACGGCAATCTTTTTTCGTTCATCTATTCGTGTTTGATTGCGGACATCGGACAGGCCTCCGCGCACGAGCCGCAGTCAACGCACTTTTCCTTGTCGATTACGTACGTCGGCGAACCCTCGGAAATCGCCTCGACGGGACAGGTTGACGCGCACGAGCCGCAGGCGACGCACTCATCGGTAATAACGTGTGCCATAGTGAAAAACCTCCATTTGAATAAATTGTCCAGTTATTATATCACGGTTTTTCCGAGAACGCAAGTACATTTTTCAGATAATGCGCCGTTTCTTCGTCTATCGGGTAACCGTAATACGCGCCTCCGCCACTGCTCGAAGCTACATATGCCGAAGTTTCCGTAAACTCCACAGTAACGCCGCGCAAATAAAGCCCATCAGGCGACGTCTGTTTTATACTGCCGTCCAAAACAATTTCCTCCGTAATCAGCGCGGCTTTTTCGGAATAGTCGGAAGAGTATTTCGCAATTAAGCTGTCAAATACGTCTGCATTCATTTCTATTTTCACATTTCCCGTGTCATCGTTATTGTCATATGAGTAGAAGAAGTACTCGTACTCGGCTAACGATTGGTAGTAGTTGATAATTTCAGCTCTATCCTTCTCCCTGTACCAAAGCCCGTTTCCCGGAGATAAAATCGTGAAACCGCCGTCGTTTACTACGGCATATATTGTAGTGGTGCTGTTATAATTAAGTATTTTGTCCAAAATTTTATAGTTGCCTGTGTCAGCGTTCGCTACCGCCTGCCCGATCTGAAAATCGTATCCGTTCAGCTTGGTTCCCGCATTGACGTACAATTCATTGTTAAGGTTGAATTTTTTGCTGCTAGATATGCTCCATCCGTCATAAGAAGTTACTTTTACTCCCGTGTCAACATATCCGTCGAATGTCGATGCGTTCGACGCGCGCAGCATCACAATCCATCCAACCGGAACGGCAAAAATAACCGCCGAAACACAAAACAGGATTATAGCCGCTATCCGCTTTCCTTTGAATTTTTTCATTTGTCTTTTTCTGACATTGCCGACTATCAGCAGCGCAATTCCGATAATTAAGAGCGCGCCCGCAATCGCGCACAAAATAATTAAAAATCCCACAAAAAACACGACACCCATATACGCTCACCTCTCGGATTGATTATACTCGCTATTCGCACAAAGTCAATGCGAATGAATATTTTCGCTTTTTCCGAACAAAATATCGAAAACGTCTGTGAGGGATTTATATGATAACAAAAAGCCTTGAAAAAAAGCTCGGCGAGCGCACGTTCCGTCCCGAAAATCCGCCCGTCATACTCGGCTCCGCGTCCGCCGTGGGCAAAAAGGAGGGCGAGGGTCCGCTCGGCGCGGACTTCGACATCCGCAACGACGACAGCTTTTTCGGCGAAGATACGTGGGAAAAAGCCGAGTCGCAAATCCAGAGCCTCGCACTCGGCCGCGCCGTCGAAAAAGCTGAATTATCGCTGTCGGATATGGATTTCGTGTTCGCGGGCGACCTGCTGAACCAGTGCGCCGGCTCGACGTTCGGGCTGCGCGACGCGAATATTCCGTTTTTCGGCGTTTACGGCGCGTGTTCGACTATGTCGGAAACGCTCTGCTTCGGCGCGATGGCGATTGACGGCGGCTTCGCGGAGCGCGTCGCGTGCATCACCAGCTCGCACTATTGCTCCGCTGAGCGTCAGTTCCGTATGCCGCTCGAATACGGCGGTCAGCGCACGCCGACGTCGCAGTGGACGGTAACGGGCGCGGGCGCGGTGATTCTCGGCCGCGGCGGCGCGAAAAACGCCAATGGTCTGCCGAAAATCACGCACTTCACCTCGGCAAAAATTATCGACGCGGGCATAAAGGATGCGAACAATATGGGCGCGGCAATGGCTCCCGCCGCCTACGACACGCTCTCGGCGCATTTCCGCGACACGGGGCGCAGCCCCGACTACTACGATTTGATTCTGACGGGTGACCTCGGCCGGCTCGGCCACGATATTCTCGTGGATTTCTTCGCCAAGGACAGCATAAAGCTCAATAATTACAACGACTGCGGGCTGATGATTTACGACGTTGAGGGTCAGGACGTTCACGCGGGCGGCTCCGGCTGCGGCTGCTCCGCAACAGTTCTCTGCGGGCATATTTTGCGTAAAATGAACACCGGAGAGCTGCGCCGCGTCCTGTTCGCCGCGACGGGCGCGATGATGTCAACTACAAGCAGTCAACAGGGCGAGAGTATACCGAGTATCTGTTACGCTGTTGCGATTGAGGTGTAAAATGCAAACATTTATTACGTTTCTTAAAGTTTTTCTTATCGGCGGGGCGTTCTGCGCCGTCGGGCAGGTGCTGATTGACAAGACCAAACTCACGCCGGCGCGGATTCTCACGGCATTTGTCGTCGCGGGCGTAATCCTCGGCGCGGTCGGGCTGTACAAGCCGTTCGCGGAATTCGCCGGAGCGGGCGCGACGGTGCCGCTTATCGGCTTCGGCAACCTGCTCGCGGACGGCGTGCGAAAGGCCGTCACGGAGCGCGGCGCAATCGGAATCCTCACCGGCGGACTCACTGCCTCGGCGGGCGGCGTCGCCGCGGCGGTCGTGTTCAGCTTTGTGTTCGGCGTGTTCGGCAAGCCCGGTGATAAGAATTAGTAAGAGTGTGAAAATTTTCTCTTGCAATCTTTGTGCAAGTCGTTTATAATGTTGCTAACTAAAATAAAAGGAGTTGGCACAAATGGCAGATAAATACCTTGGCGAGTCCATTCCGAAGCTCGGTTTCGGCTTTATGCGTCTCCCCCGACTTCCGATTGACCCGTCCGCGCCCCCCGCACCCGGAGCCGGTCCGTTCGGACCGCAAGCCCCGTTCGACGACGAGCAAATCAGCAAAATGGTTGATTACTTCCTCGACAACGGCTTCACGTATTTCGACACCGCGTTCGTCTACGGAGGCTCAGAGGAGGCTCTCAGCCGCAGCCTGATTAAGCGTCACACGGACCGCTCGAAGTACCAAATCGCGTCCAAGCTCAACCTCGGAATGGTCAACGACCGCAAGGGTATGGAGGACGAGTTCAACACGACGATGACGCGCCTCGACACGCCGTACCTCGACTTCTACCTCATCCACGGTCTCTCCGGCCCGTCAATCCAAAAGGCCGACGACCTCGGCGCGTGGGATTACGTCAAGGAGCTGAAAGAAGCCGGAAAGGTCAAGCATTACGGTCTGTCGTTCCACGGCACGCCGGAGGAGCTTGACGGCATCTTCACGAAGCATCCGGACGCGGAATTCGTCCAGCTGCAACTCAACTACTTAGACTGGGAATCCGCAGACGTGCAGTCGCGCAAGGTCTACGAGGTCGCGCGCAAGCACAATAAGCCCGTAACGGTTATGGAGCCACTCAAAGGCGGCAAGCTCGCGTCCGAGACCTTCGCTCCGGCGGAGGACTTCAAAAAAGCCGACCCGAACGCGTCCTCTGCTTCGTGGGGGCTGCGTTTCATCGCGGATTTGGAGGGCATCATCGTTATCCTGTCCGGTATGAGCGCGTATGACCAAATCGTCGATAACGTCAACACGTTCAAGACGCTCAAACCGCTGACCGACGCCGACCGCGCGCTTATCAACAAGGCCGCGGAGACGATCAGCAAGTACCCCGGTATCCCCTGCACGGCCTGCAACTATTGCTCACCGAACTGTCCGCAAAAGATCAATATCCCCGCGCTCATCAGCATTTACAACGAGTATCTTGTGTACCGCGATCCCAACAATGTCGGCGGATTTATGTACAACTTCCAGCAGGCAAAGGCGAAGGACTGCGTCGCCTGCGGCACCTGCACAGAGCATTGCCCGCAGCACATCGACATTCCCGACGTACTCGCAAAGCTCTCCCCGCTCGTGGACAAATAATGTAATACGCAGCTCAACCGCCCGCTTAAACAGCGGGCGGTTATTTTGTTTCAAAAATTTAACTTGCTTATTTCGCGCTATAAGTCTATAATATAGTGATGCATTTCATACACTCAAAAGAAGGAGTTGGATTAATTGGTTACGATTCAAAACGAAGACGGCAAAATCATCATCTCGCGCGATGTGTTCACGTATCTCACGGGCGACGCGGCGACGAACTGCTTCGGCGTTAAGGGGATGACCGTGCGCTCTGTTACGGACGGGCTTGTGCATTTATTGCGGCGCGAGTCTATGGGCAAAGGCGTTCACGTAACATATAATGACGACGGCACAATCTCTATCGAACTTCACATCGGCGTCGATGTGGGCGTGAATATCCCCGTCATTTGCGAGTCCATAAAGTCGGAGGTTCGGTATAAGGTCGAGTCCGCCACGGGGATTACTGTAAAAGCGGTCGATGTCTACGTTGACTCGATGATTTTGGGTTAGTCGCCTAAACGAAGGAGGGATTTGAGCTTGACACAGCTCCTTACCGGCGCGCAGTTTAAGGCTATGCTCATAAACGCGTCCGCCGCAATCAACAACCACCAGACCGAGGTCAACGAGTTAAACGTATTCCCCGTTCCCGACGGGGACACGGGTATAAATATGAGCCTCACAATGGCTTACGCCGTCAATAAGCTCTCGGAGGAGGAACCGAAAACCGTCGCGCGCGCCGCCGAGATTTCCGCGAACGCGCTCAATCGCGGTTCACGCGGGAATTCCGGCGTTATCCTCTCGCTGCTGTTCCGCGGCATTGCGAAGAAATTCAAGGATTTGGAAGCCGCAAACGCTAAACAGTTCGCCGAAGCAATGGCAGAGGGTGTCCAAGCCGCCTACAACGCGGTTATGAAGCCCACCGAGGGTACGATTCTCACCGTTTCGCGGCTCGCCGCCGACGCAGCCGTCGCCGCCGCCGAAACGGAAACAGACATCGAAACCGTCCTTGAACACGCGCTCGCCGAAGGTGAAATCGCCCTCGCGGACACAATCAACCTCAACCCCGTGCTGAAAAAAGCCGGCGTCATCGACTCCGGCGGCAAGGGCTATATCTATATCCTCGACGGAATGCTACGCGCCCTGCGCGGCGAAACGATCATCGCCGTTGCCGACGACAGTGCCGCCAATCCGTCCCGCGACGCCGCGGATTTTTCGGATTTCGACACGGGCGACATCACGTTCACGTATTGCACGGAATTTATCGTGCAGCGCGAGAACGACAAAAATCCGGAGCTGTTCCGCACGTTCCTCGATAAGCTCGGCGACAGCCTTGTACTCGTTGACGACGACGAGATTATCAAGGTACACGTCCACACAAACGACCCCGGCGTCGCGATTTCCGAGGCGTTGACCTACGGCAGTATGCTCACCGTGAAAATCGAGAATATGCGCGAGCAGCACACGACTAAGCTCGTCGAACACGACGCGAAGGCCGGAAACGGTTCGCCCGCCGCGCCCGAAAAGCGTTACGGCGCGGTCGCCGTCTGCTCCGGCGAGGGGTTGGAGGAGGTTTTCCGCGACCTCGGTGCCGACAGGCTGATTACGGGCGGGCAGACGATGAACCCGTCTACGGAGGACATTCTCTCCGCCGTTGAGGCCACGCCCGCGGAGGTCGTTTTCGTCTATCCGAACAACAAAAACATCATTATGGCGGCGGAGCAGGCCGTGCCGCTCTCCTCAAAGCACATCGTCGTCGTGCCGACAAAATCCATTCCGCAGGGCGTCGCCGCGATGCTCGCGTTCGACGCGGATTCCGAACCCGGTCACAATCTTGAAGCCGCGAGTACGGCCGCCGCGAACGTCCGCACGGTCTTAATCACCCACGCGGCGCGCGATTCGACATTCGACGGTTACGACATTCACGAGGGTGAGTTCCTCGCCCTGTTCAACGATTCGCTGCTCGCGAGCAGCGCGGACTTCGGCGCAATCGCGGACGCGATTACCGAAAAGCTCACGGAGCGGCTGCCCGAATTCGTCACCGTTTTCGCGGGCGAGGGTTCGGACAACGCCGAGGCCGACGCTCTCGCGGCCAAGCTCGGTACGCTCTCCGGCGTTGAGATCACGGCGATTGACGGCGGTCAGCCAGTTTACCGCTATGTAATCTCGGCGGAATAGTTAACAAACGCGTAAATCCCCGCTCCGGTGAGCGGGGATTTCTCTTATTCCTGTACGAACTGAAACTGAACATAGCCGTCGTCGCTGATTATGACCTTTTGACCCGTGGCGCGCTCTAAATTGAGGTAACTCAGCCTGTTAATCGCGTCGTAAACCTCCTCATACGCCGCCGCCAGCCCGTCGGACTTCGCATTTTCGAGGTAATTTACCGGCTCCGCGCCGCCGATTGTACCCATTCCGCCGCGCAGCGACGCGATGGCGGCCGCAGTTAAGCCCGCGAGGTTGGCGACGTTTTGGTGCAGCAGCTCCGCCGTGTCCTCAAAGCTCACAAGCTCGCGGTAGCGACTGTCAAAAACCGCGAGGTACCACGTCGCGTTCTCGCGCCCCGACTGCGCCGTCGGGAGCTTTTTCGCCATTTTTATCGCCCTTTCGGTTTCACCGGCGTTTGAATAGCTCCGCAGGAGGAACGCGTTGGCTCGCGCGCGGACGTCGCTGTCCGTGGAGCGGGCGAGGATTCGTTCGAGGATTGCGATGGCCTCCCGCGCCTGCGAAACTTGCGCGTTCTCCGACATAACCGAGCCGAACATCAGATAATTCCCGACGAATTCCAGTTGCAGCTCGTGGTTGTGCGGCATATCGCGGACCAGCTCACGCCAGAGCGCGGTCGCCTCCTCCTGAGCCTCATCGCGGTTGCAGTCAGGGGCGGCGTACATCTCGTCAGCGCGTTTCCGCGCCGCCTCAATCCGCGCCTCGTCGCGGATTTCCTCCATTCCGAGCAGGTCGTCAACGCTGATTTCAAAGTAATTCGCGAGCGCGGGCAGCATATTAATGTCCGGATAGCAATCTCCGCGCTCCCACTTTGATACGGATTGAAACGACACGCCGAGGACGCCTGCAAGTTCCTCCTGTGTAATCTCGCGCTCCCGCCGCAGGTGTTTCAGTCTCGTTGAAATGTCAATGTCCATTCTATCGCCGCCTTTCTTAACTCTATTTTATCACAGCCCTGCGGCAATGCAATAACGCGGTTATAGAACGCCCCTCAACCGGCGGGTGAATTTTACAATCCCCTTATCCTGTTCATTGCCGCGACAAAGCGCGGATGCTCGCGGATTGGGTCAAAAGCCTTTTCGCGAAAATTCACAAGATACGTTTCCGCCGAGAGCTTTCGTTTCCCGTCGCGCGCCTCGTAAAAGTCCACAATCTCCGCGAACGCCTCCGCCGAAATCTCGATATAGTCGAGCGCGCGCTCCGCGTCGCCGTGTTCCAGCAAATGCAACGCGCCGAGATGAAAGATGTTCGCGCGCTGAACGTCGCCCTCCTTGACGCGCTCGCCGTAGTGCGGTATAACCTTTTTCATCACACTGCGGCAGAACAGGAATTTATCCAGATGCTCCTCCGCGGAGCCGACGCCCATCGCGCACTCCGCGGGAATCAAATTCTCCACAGTATTGTAGAGGGCAATCGCGTGACTCTGCATTCTGCTCTGCGTATATTGCGGTCCCTCCTCGCGCCCGATATAGTACCGTTCGAGCGAATGTCCCTGCAAATGCTCCGGCAGCCGTTTCGCCGTCGCAATCGCGAGGTCCATTTTATCGTCAATGCTGTACATAAACGCAAGCGATTCGATTGCGCTCCACCGCGTTTCCTCCTGCGGGCATTTCTCGATTACGCGCTCATACAGCTCGACGCACTTTTCGTGCCGCCGCACAATGTCCTCCGGCGTGTCCCAGGTGCGAATGCTGAGATAGTCGCTCGCGTACAACTCCTGGATTTTCCAGTTGTTCGGATAGTCGCGCGCCATTTCGCTGAGATACGCGCTCGCTTTCTCGCTCGCAAGACGCGTACGCTCCATAGCCTCCGGCGGGTTGTATCCCGTTTCCAGCCAAGCCTCAAACGCCTTTGTCGCCTCCTCGTCGCTGAGCTGCGGGACTCCCTCCTGCTGCAATTCCCGTTGCCTATACACAACCTCCCAAAGACGCTCCTCGTCGGTGAGCGCGTCCACACCGAGCAGGTCGTCAACGGTCATCTCAAAGAACCGCGCAATCGCGGGTATCAGCTCCAAATCCGGATAGCAATCGCCGCGCTCCCAGCGGCTGACCGATTGCGTAGACACGCCGAGCCGCTCCGCCAGCTCCTCCTGCGTGAGGTCGCGGGTTCTCCGTTCGCGCTTGATGTTCTCGCCGATTATGATTTTCATTGCCGTCGCCGCCTTTCTTATGTCCTGTAAATACAATAACACACGCAGGCGCGCATTACAATATCACGCTGCGTGTTAATTTTTCTCGTTCTGCGTGATTCGCGAGACGAGCCGCCCCCGCATATAATGCTTTGGGGTGATTTTGTTATGCTATTTTCAATGGGCAGCGTCGTCCACGGCGCGACGCTCGCTCTCGCGGTTTCAACCGACGTTTTCGTCGCGTTTTTCGGGTGCGGCGGGCGCGGCATAGGCTTAAAGCGGCGCACCGCGGTCGTTTCGGCGGTTGTCTGCTCCTGCATTTTTCTTGTTTTCGGACTGATCGGCAGCGTCGCTACGCCGTTCGTTCCGGATTATATTGAGAAAATCGTCGGCTTCGCGACGCTGATGATTATAGGGCTGACGCGCGTTTTTGACCGCGCGGTCAAAGCCGCGATCCGCCACTTTCGTAAAAGACTCTCGATTCTCCTCAAAGTCTACGCGGAGCCGGAGCTTGCCGACCTCGACGCCGGCGGCGATTTGTCAATCCGCGAGGGCGTTCTGCTCGCCTCCGCGACGAGCATTGACGCGGCGATTACGGCTCTCGGCTCCGGTATGAGCGGCGCGTACGTCGCGGCGGCCGCGGTTTTTACGGTTGTGTTTTCGTTCGTGGCTGTCGC
>JAISJC010000089.1 GCA_031261745.1 Oscillospiraceae bacterium | reverse complement strand
TCGCGGGGCTGGAGAAGTAGTCGTCGCTGCTGCTGGTTTCCTTTTCCTTCTCCTCCGTCTTTTCGTCCTCAATGTACTTGCCGAGGCCGACGTCCACAACGGCCTGCTTGGTGACCACTTTTTCGTCGTAGAGTGCGCGGATCACGTAAGTGTCAGTGCCGAAATACTTTGCGATAAGTGCCTTGAACGAGATGTCGGCTACGCCGCCGCGCAGGATTGTGTTGTTGCGCGAGTTGAATTCGCCGGCTGTGAAGCCGATTTGGTCGGACAGCGTCCACGCGCTGCTCCACGAGAAGTCGTACCCGTCCTCGTAGCCGAGCGCACGAAGAATGAAGGTCAGGTACTGCGCCGCCGTGATGGCGATGCTACCGCCGTACTCGGTGTAGCTGATGCCGTACGTAATGCCGTTAGCGTACGCGTAGCCGACGTAGGGCTTCGCCCAGTCAGCGACGTCCGTGAACGGTGTGTTCCACGTTCCGGCGAGGGCTTCCTTTTCCTTGCCGAGGAATCTCACGAGGAGCGTTACGCCCTCCGCGCGTGTCGGCTCGCGGCCGAGCTCGAAGTTCGGGGTGCCGTCAGCGTTATCGCCGACGCCGATGAAGAGTCCGAGTGTGAACAGTTTGTTTGCTGCGACTTCGCCCGCGTCTGCCGCAGTCGACAGTGCGCCGAGCGTTGCAATCATAGCGATTGCGAGGATGATACTGATTAGTCTTTTCAAGTTTGTCCCTCCAAAAATTTTTTGAATCCTTACTACTGTTTCCTTTGGAAACAGTGAAAAATGCACGTGCATTTTTGACACATTATACCACGTCTCGCATAACTATGCAAGTACTATTTTACAATTATTTTCATATTTTTTTGTTTTATTTGCCACTGATTTGTATTTTTTCGTAATTCTTTGTATTAAATGTAATAAATTATTCGTTTTCGACCGTCACCGCAATCCCTTTATCCAAAAAATACAGCGCACATTCGCGGACGCGCAGGTCGGTGACGCGCTCCATCGCGTCCGCGTAGGCGCGCAGCTGCGGCGCGTACATCTCGGTTTTCTCGGAGATTGCGTTGCCTCCGTAGAGCTTATCGGACTTGAAGTCTACGATTGTCAGCGCGTCTCCGTCGCGGAACGCGAGGTCCACGACCCCTTGGAACAGGATTTTATCGTCTCCCCCGCCCGCGAAGAACTGCTCCGCGTCCACAAGCAGCGAAAACTTGAATTCGCGGAATACGTCTTCCGCCGCAACGGATTTCCGCCCCAAATCCGATTGGAAGAAGCGCAGGAGCGCGCCCGCGTCCGCGGCTTCCGCCTGTTCTTCCGTCAGCATACCGCGCTCCGCAAGTGCGTCCACGGCCGCGCGGATATCCGCCTCGCCGACGTACTCGCGCAGTTCAAGATGCCGCAGCGCGAGGTGGAGCGCGGTGCCGCGCTCCGCGCCCGTCAGCGGCTCCGCCGCAATGAATTTCGGGCGGTCGAATACGACTTCGCGGCGCGTTTTCCGGTGATCCGTCTCCGATTCGTCGGTAATTTCCGCGTCGGCGGCGCGGTTTTTCAGCTCCGTAACCGTGAGCTTTGACGGCAGCGCGGTCGCCGCGGCAAATGCATAAATAACCGTCTCCGGAAGCGTTATCTCCTCCGGCGCGTCCGGGTCCGCCGGCGTCGCAAAGTGCGGCTGTGCATACTGCGCCGCAACCTCCGCAGCGGTCACGCGACGAATATCAAAGAACTCTTCGCCCCTCGGCGTCAGTGCCGCGAGCAACAGGAAGTTCCCGAATTTCGTCTGATTTGATAAAATATACGGCGGCACGGGGCTTTCGGTCTGCGCCAGCAGCTTATCGGTCAGCTTTTCCGTGTCCTTGTCGGCGTAAGTTATAATGAGACGCTCCCGTGCGCGCGTCATCGCGACGTACAGCACGCGCAGCTCCTCGCTCATCATCTCTTCATTCAGCTTTTCGGTAATCGCAAGGCGCGGCAGTGTCGAGTACGCGATTTTCCGCTCCAAATCCACGCGTTTCACGCCGATTCCGAGTTCGCGGTGGAACATCAGCAGATCCTTTTCGTCCGTTTTCCTCAGTTGCCGTGCGCAGTCCGCGAGGAACACGACGGGGAATTCCAGCCCCTTGGACTTATGGATTGTCAGAATCCGCACGGCGTTGTCGTTTCCGGCGTCGTCGTCAGACAGCTTCGTACCGCGCTCACGCACGCGTTCGATATATCGCAAGAACTCCGCAACACCGCCGTAACCTATTGCCGCGGCACGCCGCGCGTCGCGTATCAGGCGCATCAGGTTGTCGCGCCGCTCCCCGCCGTTCGGCAGCGACGACGCGAGCGCGGGCAGTTCCGCGCGGTTATAAAGCCGCCACAAAACTCGCTCCGCACCGTATTCCGGCGCGAGCGCGCGGTACTCGCGCAGCTCGTCGAGGAATGCGCGCGCCTTGTCGGAGGTCTCCGCGTATTCTTCCAGCGCGGGCAAGAAATCCCGCCTGTAATCCGCTTCCCCGCCGCCGACGCGAATGTCCGCAAGCTCGTCGGGCGTGAAGTTGTAAAGCCGCGACCGCAGTACCGCCGTCAGCGGAATATCGTTGCGCGGATTGTCAATTATCGTCAGGAACGCGAGCGCAAGCTCAACCTCCGCCGAGTCAAAATACGATTCCGACGGCGGCGACACGACGGGGATTCCCGCTCCCGCCAGCGCGGCGCGGTAAATTCCCGCGTTTGACATCGCGCGCAACAGGATTACGCAATCCCGAAACGCGAATTCGCCGCTCTGTGTAAGCTCGCGGATACGGTTCGCGATGAACCGCGCCTCAACCTCGCGTTTCCCCGGCACATCCGCCGGTTCCTCTTCGTCCCCGTCGGTCTCAACGCCGGCGGAGATGAGCGCAAGCTCAACGCGCCCGCCTCCCGCCGCCTCATCCGCTCCGGGGTAGAGGTATTCCTTCTCCGTATAGTCCATCTCGCCGAACGCCTTGCTCATCACGTTGGAAAAGACAAAGTTCACCGCGTCGAGGATCGACCCGTGAGAACGGAAGTTCCGCGTCAGCCGGATGAGCCGGTCGTCGGGATAAGTATCGTACTTGTTCTGAAAGATTGACGGCTCGGCAAGCCTGAATCGGTAAATAGACTGCCGCATATCGCCGACCGTGACGAGGTTGCGTCCCCCGCGTGAGACCGCGCCGAAGATATGCTCCTGAATCAGCGAAACGTCCTGGTACTCGTCCACCATAATCTCTTTATACCGCAGCGAGATATCCCGCGCAAGTGCGGTCGGTTCACGCGTTTTTTCGTCGGTCAGCAGTTGCAGTGCGTAATGCTCCAAGTCCGAGAAATCTACGAGACGGCGGCGTTTTTTCTCCGCTGTGAACGCGGCTGCGAAGTCCTCAACGAGCGCGAATAACGCCGCAATTATGCCGTGAACAGTGCGCATATCGCCGAGGATTTCATTCGAGGGCGCGTAGAAAATCTCCGCGATTTTCTTCTTCTCCCTGCCGAATTCCGTCCACGCAAGGCGCGCGCGCTCGCCGTCCTCCGTGATTCTTATCGGCGGCGGCTTAGTCGTTTCAAACACCGCGGCGGAACAAATCTCGTCCCACTTGCCGTCGAGCGTCATAATCAGCATTTGCAGGGCGTTCAAGGCTTCCGGATAACAATTTCCGTATTTTTTCATCACCGCTTCGTCCCCGGCAATCTCCGCGAGAATCTCTCCGAGCCGACTGTCCCAGAACTCCGCGGAACGGCGCGCCTTGGCGATCAGCACTTTCCCCCACGGTGTCTCCGCCGCGTCCGAATAAGTGTCCGGATCCAGCGCGCGAAGCGTGTTTTCGAGCCAGGCGCGGCCGTTGTGGTGACTGCGTAAATTCGTGTACAGGCTGAGCGCGATTTCGCCGAGCCGCTCGTCGTCGCGCCCCGGTGAGAGCGCGTCAACAAGATTCTCGAAGCCTGTGAATTCCTCGATTCGTTCGTACCTCTCGTCGAGCAGACGGTCCATAACCGCCGTCTCGATGACGGAAGCCTCGTCTGCCTCCGCGACGCGAAAATCGGGTGAAAGCTCCAAAAAGTGCGCGTTTTCGCGGATAATATTCGCGCAGAAACCGTGAATCGTGTCAATCTGCGCCGAGTGGACAAGCGCGGCCTGCCGCCGCAGACGGCGGTTATTCGGGCTTTCGGCAAGCTCCTCCGCTATCGCCCCGCGAATGCGTTCGCGCAGCTCCGCCGCCGCGGCGCGCGTATATGTGATAATCAGAAATTCGCCGATGTCGCAAGGATTCTCCGTATCATTCAGGTAGGACATCAGCCGCTCCGTGAGGACGCGAGTCTTGCCGGACCCCGCTCCCGCAGAGATTAACAGTTCGCTGTCACGCGCCGAAATGGCGCGTCGCTGCTCTTCCGAAGGCACAAAATTACGGCTCACAGCGCGCCACCTCCCTCTTCCAGTTTCCGCCAGACCTCGGCGGCGGTGAGTTTTCTCAGCCGCTTTATCTCGTCGCGCGCCTCCGTTCCGTGGGCGCAAACCGCGCGGTAATCGCAAAAGCGGCACGCGTTTTCGGTCTCGCTCTTGTAATACGGCCGCGCTGTAATATCTCCCCCGCGCACCGTAACCGCGGCATCGCGCAGCTGTGTTTCGACGTTCCGCGTCAGCAGCGCGAACCGCTCAGCCGAGACAACGGCGTCACCGCCCGGCAAAAACCGCTTTTTCTCCCCGACTTCAAGCGCGTCCGCGACGCGCTCATCGTCAAGGATTAGTCCGCTGCGACGCGCTTTTTTCATAAGCTCCGCCGCCAGCTCGCCATCCGGCAGATTGTATTTTTCGGACAGAATTTCATCTCTCGCCGGCGTATAGAGCGCGGCGGCCGGCGCGGCGTTATCAATCTTTCCGCCCAGCGCATACAGGTAAATCAGCATTTGAAGATTCAGCCCGTACAGCGCGTCGGACAGCGAAAACTCTTTCTTTCTGCCCGTTTTGTAATCGGCGACGCGCAGATAGCGCGTTCCCGCGTCTGCCCAGACATCCACGCGGTCAATCTGCCCGCGCACCTCAAAACCCCCGTCCGGCTTCGCGGAAAACGGCATCTCAAAGCCGAGCGTCGAAAACTCCGACACATCCAGTTCCTCCGCGAGGTCCACCGCAATATTCTCCGCGCCGCGCGACAGCCTGCGCAGGAGGTATCGGAACCGCTGGGTCTGTTGTTCAAAAGCGGGTATTTCTGTTGCGATATATTCCTCGGCGGCGCGGCGGCACAGCTCGCGAATATCCGCGCCGTTCTGCCGCTGTTCCGTCATTTTCTGCAAGACATAATGCGTAAAGCTCCCCGCGTCCGGCGCGTCAAATCCGCCGATTCGGCGCGGTCGTATCCGCAGTCCGCTCTCCAAGAAGAAGGCGTATTTGCAGCTGAAAAATCTCTCTACGCGTGTCGCCGACAGACTGATTACCTCGCCGTAGAGCTTCTTTGCGCCGTCGGTTGACAGGCTTCCGCGCGTCGTGGGATTTTCCCAAGCGCGCAACAGTGCCGCCGCCTCGGAAGCACTGCGCCGCCGCGCTTCGCTCATTCTGTGCGGCGGTTCGTCTCCGACGATAAATGACGGATTCGCACTCTCCGGATAGATAAGCACGAGCTGTTCCGACGGCAGCGACAGCGCGGCGTAAATCGTGTTCATCTCACGGTAGAGCAGCTTTTCCGACGTGTCACGAAGCGGCACACCGAGGTTCTCGATGACCTCGCTGCGCTCCGCCGCCGACAGGACGCCCGCCTTTTCCGCCCTGCCCGGCATATTCGCGTCGGTACAGCCGAGGACAATCAGGGCTTTCAGCTCGCGGCGGCGGCTCATCGCCATATCGCCGAGCGTCACGCGGTCAAGCGCGGTCGGGATAACGCCGACATCGCACTGCGACAGCAAGAGTTTCAGCGTGTGCGCAAACTCCGTCACGTCAATCGGCGCGTCCGAAATCGCGGCATACATATCGTCCAGCGCGTGGATTATGATATTCCAAAGCTGCTCATATTCGTCCGCAAGGCGTGTCTCACCGAGGGCGCGCAGCTCCTCCGCGCGCTCCGCAAGCGTCTTTGGCAGCGCAATTTCTTCTAAGAACGCATACAGACCCCGAAGCATTTCGCCGCAGCTGTTCGCGGCTTTCAGGGACCTCTGTAAGCCTTTGAGCGGGGCGGTGAACGGCTCACCGCTGCCGATAAGTACCTCTCCACGCGTGCCGTTTGCCAGCACGCGGTTCTCGAACGCGTCAATCTCCGCGTCTGTGAATCCCGCGAGACCCGTGCGCAGATAGTAGAAAATCTTGTCGCGCTCGCGCGGGTCGGCGGCAATTTCGAGCGCGTTTATAATCAGCCGCACCGGCGGTTTCTCCAAAATGTCATCGCGGCCGGAGCGGAATGTCGGAATCCCGTACCGCTCGAAAACGCGCTCGCACAGTTCGGGATAGCCGCCGCCGCGCGAGAACACGGCTATGTCCCCGTAGCGGTACCCCTCTTTGATAAATTCAAGAACCTTGACGGCGGCGTACTCGCACTCCGCTATTGTGTCCGGCGCGGCGTAAAGCTCCCGCGCGGGCGGATTGTCCTCGGCGTTTACGGTTACGACTTCGCACTGTTCTCCGCAGTCCTCCGCCATTTTTCGCAGTTCCCGCACCGTGTCCGCGCAGACGCGGAACTCCGCATCGTCGTTGTCCGCGTCGGGCAGGGACAGGCACAACGTCATATCCGCGCCGACGGTAATCAGGGCTTTTATTATGCGGCTCTCCGGCTCCGTGAAGTCTGAAAACCCGTCGAAAAACATCCTGTGGCGCGCGTATTCGCTACCGGCGATATACTCGGCGAGGCGGATCATCTCCCCGCCCGCATCGGTGTAACCCTCCGGCAAATGCGCCTCAAACGCCGCGAGAATGAGCGCGAGGTCGCGCAGTTTCTTTCCGAGTGCGTCGGGGGCCTCCGCTGACGCGTTGCGCAGTATTTCCGGCGTAATCGCGCCGCTTTGCAGCTCTGTAATTGTCGTGAGCAGGCTGTTCAGGAACTTCACGCGCATATCCGCGCCGTTATACAGCTCCAACTTGCCGGACAGCGCGGTCATTGTGCGGTGCAGCGTCAGCAGCATTCCGCCCGCGTCTAGCGTTTTCCCGCCGACGCCGAATTCCTCCGACACGCGCAAAACGAGCCGCCGGAAGCTCAGCACGTCGCCGTACATCGAAAGCTTGTCCCCCGCGAATTTCAGCAAATGCCGCTCCGCCGAGTGCGAATACTGTTCCGGCACAATGAGTACGGACCGTTCGCGCTTTTCCGTCAGCTCCGCGATTTCCGTCATAATCCGCGCGGTTTTGCCCGCGCCCGCCCGTCCGATAATAATTCGTATCATAAGCTCTCCCCCGAAAGTCCGCTTTTTTTGTACGATTATATCACATTCGCGGCAAATTGTCGATTGTATTTGACTTAAACTTGTGGTTTAATGTATAGTAGAAATATAACTCTGTCCTGTCTGCCGACGGCGGTGGAATTAACGAACACGACGCCCAGAAGGGGCTACTGATACGGAGGTAACTGACTATGCCCGCCACAACACGTTTCACACCGAAATTTCCGCGGCTCATTGCGCCGCTGCGCGTCGGGAACGTCACGCTGCGGAGCCGAATGGCGTCCGCGCCGATGGGCTTCCCGTACATCACCGCCGACGGCTTGGTGACGAACGAGCTGATTGCGTTCTACGAGCACCGCGCCAAGGGCGGCGCGAG
>JAISJC010000069.1 GCA_031261745.1 Oscillospiraceae bacterium | reverse complement strand
TCGGCTTCGGCGAAAATGAGGATAGCACGATTTTGCCGCACAAGACGGTCGCGACGCGCGCCGGAATCGGGTGGATCGGCAAGAGCGCGCTGCTCGTGACCGAGAAATACGGCTCCATGATTCGCCTGTCCACGGTTTTGACGGACGCGCAGCTTGAGACAGCCGCGCCGGTTGACGAGTCAAAATGCGGCGGCTGCACCGTGTGCACGGACGCCTGTCCGGCGGGGGCGATTTCGGGGACGCTGTGGACTGTCGGGCTGTACCGCGACGAGTTTTTCGATCCGGTAAAATGCCGAAAGACGGCGCGGGAGCGCGCGAAACAGGGCTTCGGCGGCGAAGTGACAATATGCGGCAAGTGCATTGAGGTCTGTCCGTACACGCGGCGGGCTATGGGAGGCTGACGCATGGGCCTGACGTCTTACATCGGAGAGCAGTTCCACAAGCCGACCGGCTTCGGCGGCAGGCTTGCCACGTTTGTGATGAATAAGCAAAATTGGCGTCAATACGTCGGAACCGAGGCGGCGCTTGAGCTGCGCGACACGGACTCGGTTTTGGACATCGGATTCGGCAACGGCTATCTGCTGAATCGGCTCGCCGGGCGGTATCCTTGCCGCTTTTACGGTATCGACATCTCCCCCGACATGCTCGCCGCCGCGTCGCGCCGCAACAGGAGGCATACAGACGGCGGCAAAATGTCGCTCTCGCTCGGCAGCGCGGAGCAAACAGGGCTCGCAGGCGGACGTGTTGACAAGGCGTACACCGTCAACACGGCGTACTTCTGGACGTCGCTCGACGCCGGACTCGCGGAGATTTGGCGGGTGCTGAAGCCGGGCGGCGTGTTTGTGAACACTGTCTATTCAAAGGCGATGCTCGACAGTTTGCCCGTCACCAAGAGCGGCTACGCAAAATATGAGCTTGACGAATACCTCGCCGCCGGTGCGCGCAACGGGTTTTTCGCGGCCGCGCGGCCGATTGTCGAGGGCAGGTCGTACTGCGTTATATACACGAAACAGGAAACGGGGGGTTGAGCGATATGCGGCGTTCTGACCGCGAAATAACCGACTTCGGCGAAATTATCGACGTACTGCGCCGCGCCGATACGATTCGGCTCGGTCTGCACGATGAGCCGTATCCGTATGTCGTGCCGCTGTCCTTCGGCTTTGAAGTCGCCGGCGGTAAAATCGCGCTGTACTTCCACGGCGCAAAGGAGGGCCTGAAGCACGAGCTAATCGCCGAGAATCCGCGTGTCTGCGTGGAGGCTGACGTCTTCCGCGGCTATGCGGAGGTGGAGAAAAGCGTCACGACCGAATACGAGAGCGTTATCGGCTTCGGCGTGTGCGAGCTTGTCGGCGGCGACGTGGCGGCGCGGGGATTGGACTTGCTTCTGACCCATTGCGGCTTTGAAGGCTTCGCTTACGACCGCGAGGTGCTTGACGTCACAGCCGTGTACAAAGTCACGCTCGAGCGCGTCACGGGCAAACGGCGCTTTGTGGCGGGCGGCAAATGAAAGTAAAGGTACTGCATCTTGGCATTCAAAATCAAATTAGGAGGGTCAAATTATGAGCAAGCAAAAAAAGAACTGTAAAATCAGAGCAATCAAACCGGCGGACTATCCCGCGTTGGCGGACTTCCTCGCGGAGCCGCCGTCTCGCGAGGTCGTCGAAAAGCCCGAAATCGCCCTCTACATAGATGGTTTCGGCAGTCAAAAGGGCGATATTGGCGTGGTTGCGGAGCAGAACGGCAAAATCATCGGCGCGGCCTGGACGCGGATTATCCCCGGATTCGGTCATGTTGACGACGACACGCCGGAGCTTGCTATCTCCGTATTGCCGGAATACCGCAATCAGGGAATCGGCGCGAAGCTGCTGAAACAACTGTTCACGCAGTTGGCTCAAAAAGGCTTCAAGCAGACCTCGCTCTCCGTGCAGAAAGCAAACCCCGCCCTGCGGCTCTATGAGCGCATGGAATACAAAACCGTGAGCGAAAACGGCGAGGACGTCGTCATGGTGCGGGAGTTGAAAAAGGAATTGCAGTCATATGGCGCCGGGCTCGGAATATCCTTCGGCTTGCTTTTCGGCGTCGTCGTCGGGGTAATCACTGACGACCTCGGGCTGTGGATTGGGGTTGGGCTGTGTCTGGGAATTGCGGTCGGCGGCGGGTGGTACGCGGTGGACAAGCGAAAGAAGAAATGATATACGAAAACACGCCGGAAATCACGACTGAGCGGCTCATTTTGCGCAGGTTCACGGCGGACGACGCGGAGGCGCTGTTCGAGATACTGAAAGACGAAGAAGCGAACACCTTTTTGCCGTGGTTTCCATTGAAAAATCTTGACGAGGCAAGGCAATTCTTGCGGCAGAAATTCTTGGACTATTACGATGAGCGTTCCGCTTATCGGTACGCCGTTTGCCTGAAAGCGGATAATAAGCCGATCGGGTACGTATTGCTTACAGATGACGAAAGCCGCAGCCTTGGCTACGGCTTTAAGCGGGAGCACTGGCACAGGGGGATTGCGACGGAGGCCGCGAGCGCGGTTGCGGAGAGAATCAAAAACGCGGGATATGACTATATCACCGCCACGCACGACGTGAACAATCCGCGCAGCGGGGACGTGATGAAAAAGCTCGGCATGACGTATCGTTACTCGTATGAGGAGCAGTGGCAACCGAAAGATATCGCGGTGACCTTTCGGCTGTATCAGGTGAATTTTGACGGAGATGCGAAAAGGACTTATATGGAGTATTGGGATAAGGCGAGCGTGCGTTTTGTGGAGGAAATGTAATGCTTATGATAACGTCAAAAGGTTTATCGGCCGAAGCTTTAATTGCGCAAATGCGTGAGCGCGGTTGTAACAAAAAGAAAAAAGAACAGGATTAACTAATAAGGTTATTCTTATGAATATATCGGATTTTCATATTTGTTTTTCCGGAATTTATATGATAGTATAATTATACGGTTTTCCAGCGCGCGGGCATGCTGTATTTGTGCAAAATGACAATTAGCGCCTTATACAACATATAGACGGCACGGATTACTTTGTTTTTTTAGCTAATTGTCATATTGTATTTTACCGTCAAATTTTCAAAAGATTGAAGGAGAATCCATGGAAAGTACGACAGGGCTGAACAAAGCGGGCGGTGTCCGGAAATTTCTGAATTCCAAGGCGTTTATGCTGGTGGTAATGATTGTGGCGGAGGTCATCTTCTTCACAATCGTATCCAAGGGCATGTACATCAGTATGTTCAACGTGAGGAACATACTCAGCTCAATGGTTATTACGGCATACCTGACGGCCGGCGCCGTCTTCCTGATGATTTCGGGCAATATCGACCTCTCCACGGCGCAGGTCTCGACCATTGCCGGCGTCGTTATGGCGAAGCTGCTGCTTGCCGGTATGCCGTGGCCTTTGGCGGTGATTCTTACCATAGCGGGCAGCGCCTTCATCGGGCTGATAAACTCGGTGCTTATCAACGAATTTCATTTCATGCCGTTTGTCGCCACGATGTCTGTATCGTACGTCGCGCAGGGCATTATGCTCCTAATCACGCACGGCGCGGCGGTGGACGTTGAAAACCCGGCGATTGTCTGGATCGGTACATACAGGATTTTTAAGCAGATTCCGGTAAACGTAATCTTTACGTTTATCATTTTTGCGATTTACGGCATCATACTGGCGAGATCCAAGTTCGGGAAGCATCTGTATCTAATAGGGGGCAACCCGGTGGCGGCGCGCCTTGCGGGTCTGGATCCGAAAAAGATGTGGTATGTCCTGTTTATCAACAACGCGGCGCTGGGCGGCGTCGCCGGAATGTTGCAGGCCGCGAGACTGCGCGCGGGCACGACGAACGGAATCGCAAACGGCATGTTCGCCGGCACGACGGGGGCTATACTCGGCGGAGTTTCCTTCGGCGGCGGCTCCGGAGGCATGGGGGGCGCGTTTATCGGGCTTGTTATGATAAACGCGTTTAACAGCGGGCTGACGGTGGTCGGCGTAAACCCATACTGGCAGACGGTGGCATCCGGGATGCTGCTGCTCATTGCGCTCACATTTGATTACTTTAATATGAGGAGACTTGAGGGGCTGAAATAGCCGTTCATCCCGGCGTCATAAAGAAGGAGGAAGCCAATTGTCAAACTACTTGGAGTTTAACGGAATAGGAAAGGCCTATCCCGGCGTTCAGGCTTTGAAGGATATATCCTTCAGAGCGGAGGAGGGAAAGGTTCTCGCGCTTCTCGGCGAAAACGGCGCCGGGAAAAGTACTTTGCTCAAAATTCTGAGCGGCGATACAAAACCGGACGAGGGCTCCATCACCATCAACGGCGAGCAGGTGAGCTTCACGGCTCCGTTTCAGGCGATTACCAAGGGGATAAGCGTCATCTATCAGGAGCGCCAGCTCGTTCCGTCGATGAACGTCATTGAAAACGTCTATTCCGGGGATTTGCCGGCGAACAGGTTCGGCTTTCTGAAGAGAGGCGAGATGCGTAAAAAGACGCAGGAGATCATTGACAAATTCGGACTTCCGATAGACCCGTATGAGCTTGTCGGACGGCTGTCGGTCGCCTATCAGCAGATGGTCGAGATTATGAAGGCGTATCGGCGGGATTCGCAGATTATTGCCTTTGACGAGCCCACCGCCCCTCTGACGGACGCGGAAATATCCGTCCTGTTCCGTCTGATACAGCAGCTCAAGGAGGAGGGGAAGGTGGTCATCTACGTGTCCCACCGACTCGGAGAGATATTCCAGATAACCGATGAGATAGTTGTTTTGAAGGACGGCCGCATGGTCACGACAATGAAAACGGCGGAGACGAACGAGCATAGCCTGATAAAGGCCATGGTCGGACGCGACATCGGGGATACGTATTCACACCTGAGCCGCAACGAGGAAATCGGCGACGTGCTGCTCGAGGTGAACAATATTGTCACGGAGGCGGTTCACGACGTCAGCTTCAAGCTGCACAAGGGTGAGATTATCGGGTTTGCCGGCCTCGTGGGGGCGGGGAGAACGGAGGTCGTCCGGGCGATTTTCGGCGCGGATCCCGTTCTTTCGGGCGAGATAAAGCTCAACGGCACGCCGCTTCATTTCAGCTCCCCGAGAGACGCGATTGCGCAGGGGATTGCGCTTTGCCCCGAGGATCGCAAGGAGCAGGGGCTCGTGCTGTGGCGGGACATCACGGATAATATATGTATGCCGGTGTTTGACAAGCTGCTGAAGGGCTTGTTTGTTGACACGGAAAAGTCGGAGGATCTCGCCGAGGCGGCGGTCAACCGCTATTCCATCAAGACGCCCACGCTTGACAAAACGGTCATTGAGCTCTCCGGCGGAAATCAGCAGAAAATCATTCTCGGGCGCTGGACCTCCGCGCTGATTGACACGAAGATACTGATCCTCGATGAGCCGACGAAGGGCATTGACGTCGGCACAAAGGCGGAGGTTTATCAGATGATGTGCGATTTTGCGAAGCAGGGCATTGGCGTTATCTTTATATCGAGCGAGCTCACCGAGGTCATAAACATTGCCGACACCGTAATCGCCATGCACAACGGCCATATTACGGGAACCATGACGAGGGACGAGGCAACCGAGGAGGCCGTGCTGGCGCTGGCAATGCTCGATTGAGCGTGAGTAAAGAGATAACAATGAAGAATAGGGAGTTGAGCAAATGAAATCTTTTATCAAGTCCAAGGGAATGACGCTGCTGATTGTTACGGCGATTGTTTTTATCTTCTTTACTGTAATGAACAGGAAGTATGTCAGCTGGAATAACCTTCGCGGCATCATGTATTCCATGAGCCTGACGGGTACGATTACCTGCGGAATGGCCTGCCTTATGATGAGCGGCTCCATCGACCTCGCCTCCGGCGCGGAGGGTATGATGGGCGGCGTCCTGCTTGCGTACATGTTGCGTGCCGGTATGGCGTGGCCGCTGGCGCTTTTGGTCGCGCTGCTCGCCGGCTGCTTCTTCGGTCTGATCAACGCGTTTCTCTCAAACGTGCTGAATTTCATGCCGTTTATCGCGACAATCGCCATGGCCTCCGTTTATCAGGGGATTGCGGGCGCGATGACAAAAAACCAGCCGGTAATGATTACAAACCAGTCGTTTTGGACGCTGGGAAGCACGAACGTGTGGATTTTCCCGCTGCCCTTTGTAATTATGGTTCTGCTGCTTGTAATTTACGGTATCATCATCTCAAGTACAAAGTTCGGGCGACAGGTGCTGTACTGCGGGGGAAACAGAATGGCGGCGCGGCTTGCCGGCATGAACTATAAGAAGATTACGACAATAATGTTTGTCAACAACGGGGCGATCGCCGTGCTCGGCGGCAGTATACTCGCCGCGCGGCTGCATAACGGCTCACAGTCCTCCGTCATCGGCTCGGAGATGGACGGCATGACGGCCGCGATCATAGGCGGCGTCTCCTTCCTCGGCGGCGGCTCGAGCGGAATGCCGGTGCTGTTCATAGGAATCCTGATGCTCAACTGCTTTAAGAACGGTCTGTATATCATCAACCTTGACGCGTACTGGCAGGTGGTGTCAAACGGCGCTCTGCTGATCCTGGCGCTGATTGTGGACTTCTTCCGCGAAAAGCGGAGAATTCGCGCGCTTAAGTTGCCCGCCGCGGGCGGCAAGGCGGCGTGACGGCAGGGTAGTTTTCCCGGTTAAAAAAATGGAAACATTTTATTTAATATTTTAATTAGAGAAGGGAACAAAACAATGAAAAAAGCAATTTCAATCTTCCTTGCACTGATCATGGTTTTCGCGCTGTTCGCGTGCGCGAAGAAGACCGAAGCTCCCCCCGCGAGCACACCTACCGCCGCGCCTCCCGCGGAGCCTCCGGCGGGAGGCGGCGACGCACCCGCTCCGGCGGCTCCCGGCGGCTCCGGCGGCGCGGACGCGGGACTGCATGTCGGTTATTGGGACGACCCGGTTGACCACTATGCCCGGGATACGTACAAAATAGCCTACTATTCGTTCTTCTCAGGCTCCTTTGTTGACTCGTTCTACATTGCGCTACAAAAAACCGAAAAGAAATTGAACATCAAGGTGGACTTTATCACAGCGAACAGCGACCCCGAGAAGTTCATCAACACGCTTGAGCTCATGGCGAATTACGACGGCGTACTGCTTGACCATGACGCCAACACGGAAAAGAGAACATGGGATGTAATTCAGGATATCGGCGTGCCCTGGATCGCGTTTTCCACGCCGTTTATGGATGGGCCGGACGCGAGCCACAACCGCTGGCCGACAGTCATTCTCGACGGAAAGGTCGTGGGCGACCAGGCTGTTTCATGGCTCTGTGAAAACTATCAGAATTACTGGGGCGATATCGACCCCGCCAAGATCGGCATGATCAACCTCACGATAACGACCGTCGGAATGATGTATGACCGCGGATACGGCGCGGAGCAGGCATGGCTCAGATATTTCCCGAACAACGTCTATGTCGAGGGCGATATGGCGGGACAGCAGATTACCCCGGAGACCTCGTACAACATGATCTCGGCGTATGTGTCGTCGCACCCCGAGGTTGAGTACTGGTTCATCAATACCATCATGATGCTGTTCCCGGCGGGTGCGGCGCGCGCGGTCGAGACGCTGGGCATCGATGATAAGGTGCTAATTACCTGCGAGGAGAGCATAACGGCCATCGAGGAATGGGATTCCGGCTATCGGGGCTCGTGGTGCAGCGCGGTGGGTATCGCGGAGGAGCTTTACGCGGTTCCTGGAGCTGCCGGTATCGTGGCCCTCATCGACGGACGCGCGACGCCCGAAACGCTTTGGGGAGACACAATCACGGGTCAGTACGGCACCGATTACGCGGTGTATCCGCTTGACACGAAGGTTATCACGTATGACAACTACAAGCAGTATTTTGAGGATATAAACACGAAGTATTTCGGATAAGGCGGACACAAGCAGCGGCGCATAATTAATATGCGCCGCTGCAAACCCTAAAACACTTGACAGAAAGGATTACATAATGTTATTGCAAGATGTTGCGGCGCGTGTAACCGATGAGACATACGGGTACGCGGCCGCCGCCAGTTTGGAATTGTGCGGAAAGCAGCTGGAGCTCAAATTTGCCGGAAAGGACGACACAACGCTCGCCTTTGCGCAAAAACCGGCGCTGAAGCTGTCTGTGGACAACAACCCCGCACAGGTGGACTACTCCTGTTTGAAAATCGGCGCGCGCGTCTATTTGGTGTGGTTTACCAATTTGGAATCAAGCGTCTCGTTCGTTTTGGATTTGGACTCGGAGCTCGTCACGCGCATCTCGACGGACAGCACGCTGAAATCCGTGATCGACTTCGGCTCCTTCGGCAAGGACGGCAAGACCGAGCTGCAGGGATACTCAAAGGATTTGGGCGGGAACACGGTATTTTGGACGTTTGGTGAGCTGCCGTCCTCGAGAATTAAGGCGGTTTACGAGGGTGACGCCGTCGCGGTCTCGGCTGAGGCGGCTCCCGGAGCTATCACGGTTGAGGACTACAGCGTGGTGCGCATTTCCGAGATAATATACCTGCAAAACGCGCTCGTCAAAAAAGACGGGAAGACGCTTGCCGTGAATCTTGTGTCAAACTTCGGGAGCGTGACCTCCGCCGGAAATGTGTTTGAGGTTTCTTTGGCGAAGGCCGTCAAGAGCCGGGCGATCGGCGCGTACGGCCGCATCGTAAGCGATTAGGAGGGGTAATATAATGGATTTGAAAAAACTGAACGCTTTCGGGGGCGGCTCCGCCATAATACAGTATACGCCGCCGATGTGCTATGAGCTCGCCGGAGAGCGCCTTGAGTTCGCAATGGACGACGGGTTTGACTTCATCTTGAATTTCACGGATCACGAGAAGCTCGAGTGGAGCTGGGCTGGCGAGGCCCCGAAGACCGCCGATTATATGTGCCTGAAGGCTGACGACACCACATATTTACTCAGCTATGAGCTCGCGGACGTCACGCCGCGGGTGAACCACACGTGGGTCATCGACAAGGAAAATATGCTTGTAACGCGCCTCCTCTCAAGAATCGGAACGAACCCCAAGTATCCGTATCTTATGAAGACCGATTACGTGTTCGGGGCAATCCGCGAGGAGGGCAAGGAGGTCGGTGTGTATCCGCGTCACGGCTTCACGTCCGATATTATAGGCAACGTCGTGCAGTGGGCGTACGCCAGCGAGATGGCGACGGTGCATGTGTACTATTGCACGGATTTTTATCGCATTACTTATCCCCGGGATCCCTCCTTCTCCGAGGAGGCAAAGAAGATGAACGACATGTTCGCGACAATTCTGAAGGACATACCCTCCTCCGACGAGCCGACAAAGTACATCAAAATCAAGGAGGGCATGTATCTGTTCAGCCTGACGGAGGCGAACGGCGAGAAGCTTCTGGGTGCGAATATGGGCTTCCGCAGCAACACCATGTGCTTCCTGCAAAATTTCAAGAGGGTGTATCAGATGGGGCGGACGTTCGGAACATCCACGACGCCAAACGGAGACACAAAAACGCACGCCATGATAGGGGCGTACGGCAAAATAGTGGAGGAGCGCGACGACGCGCTTAACAAAATGCTTTCCGATCCCAATCCCTATTTAATAGATTAAGGAGACGACATAAATGGATTTACGTGAATTAAACCCGGTTACAGCGGGCGATATTGTCCAGTACGCCGCGCCGCAGAACTATGACCTCGTAGGACAGAGCTTTACGTTTTTGCTTGACAGCGGCTACAATTATGAGCTGAAATTTATCGACACGAAGCAGGTGCAGTGGAACTTTGCCGGAGAGCAGCCCAAGACGTCGGAATATCTGTGCTGCAAAAGCGAGGAGACGACCTATCTCTTGAGCTATGAGCTCGGCACTGAGCCGCGCTCCAACCACACGTGGGTCATTGATCTGGAAAACTGGCTGGTGACGCTTATTTCCTCGAAAATAGGTGAGAATCCGAAGTTCCCGTATCTGATTACCCCGAAGTATGAGTTCGGCGCGATACAGAGGGACGGGGTTGAGTACACCACATACCCACGCCACGGCTTTACCTCCGACATGATCGGCAACGTCGTCCAGTGGACGTACGGCGCGGAGATGGCCACGGTGCACATCTATTACAACACAAACTGGTATCGCATTACGTATCCGCCCGAGAAAAAGGGCTCCATGATGTTTAACGAGGCAATGGCGAAGATACCGTCCTCCGATGAGCCCACGGCCTATATAAAGATCAAAGAGGGCGTGTACCTGTTCAGTCTGACGGAGCAGAACATGGAAAAGCTGCTCGGCGCGGCGATGCATGTCCGCAGCAACACGATGTGTTTTATACAAAACTACAATCGCGTTTACACGGTCGGCAGGGCGTTCGGAACGGCGACGTGGGACGACGGCGATAAGCCGCTTCACCTCAATTTCGCGGCTTACGGCAAGGTGCTTGATCCCAAGGAGCAGGAGGAGTACATTCAGAACCTGCTGACGGATCCGAATCCCTACCTGGTATGAGCGCGGCCCAATAAATTTTGTAAGGAGTTAAATAATATGGATTTACGTGAACATAACAAGTTCGGCCCTATGGGTATATCGCAGTACGATATGCCGCAGAATTACGAGCTTATAGGCAAGCACTTTGATTTTGCAATGGACGACGGTATAGATTACTCAATCACCTTCATTGACAAGAACACCCTGGAATGGAACTTTGAGGGGGACGCCCCGCAAAAGGCGACGGGGTATCTCTGCGGCAAGGGCGACGAGACCACGTATCTCGTGAGCTATGAGATCGCGGGCGCGTCTAAGCGCACGAATCACACGTGGGTTATCGACCTTGAGAACTGGCTCGTCACGCGGATACTCGCCGTAGTAGGGGAGAATCCGAGGTTTGAGTACCTCATCACGCCGAAGTACGAATTCGGGGCGATCAAGCGCGAGGGCGTCGAGCTGAAGACATATCCGCGCCACGGCTACACAAACGACCTGATAGGAAACGTGCTCCAGTGGAACTACGGCGGCATGGAGACCGTTCACATCTACCACTGCGCGAACTACTACAGAATAACATACCCCCCGGAGAGGGCCTCCTCGCAGGTGTTTAACGAGGCAATGGCGAAGCTGCCGTCCTCGGACGAGCCGACCGCTTACATCAAGATCAAGAAGGGGATTTATCTCTTCAGCCTGACCGAGGCGAACATGGAGAAGGTTCTCGGCGCGGCAATGCCTTTCCGCAGCAATACGATGTGCTTCCTCCAGAACTACAACCACGTTTATCAAATCGGACGCGCCTTCGGAACCACAATGTTTGACGACAAGCTTACGGAGCTGCATATCACCTTCGGCGCGTACGGTAAGGTTTTGGAGCCGCAGGACGATTACATCCTGAATATGCTCAAGGACCCGAACCCCTTTATCGTTTAGCAGATTTTCTGTTGAGGCGCGCAAGCTGCTCGCGGAATACCGCGGCGGCTTGCGCGCCGGATTTCGTTGTAGGATTGGAGCAAGAATGAAGAGATCGAGCGTCGCGGTCAGGATATTTCGGTCAAGGATTACTTTTTTGGTGATATTCTTGACGATCTTTACCGTTTGCTTCAATGTCGGTACTCACGGAGATTTCCTGGAGTGGACAAACATCAGGTTCATTCTGAGCTCTATGGTCATATCCTCATATCTCACCTGCGGCGCCGCTTTGCTGATGATCACCGGATGCCTGGACTTGTCCGCGAGCCAAACGGCGGCGTTTTCGGGATTTGTTCTCGCGAAGTTTTTGTTTATCGGACTGCCGTGGTACGGCGCAATCATAGCCTCCTTTGTTGTCGCGGCTGTTATCGGCACAATAAACGCCTTCCTGATACACGAAATAAATATCCCGCCGTTTGTCGCGACGCTGGCGATGTCCTATATCATTACGGGGGCAATGCTGCTGCTCTCGCGCACGGGGGGCGGATTTGTCCTGGATGAGACGATCCTTTGGATCGGGTCTTACAAAATCGGGGGCGAGGTGCCGATATACCTTTTGTTTACGGCGATTATACTGGCCGTATACTGCGTTTTGCTTTCCAAGACAAAATTCGGAAAGAAAGTCTATTTGACGGGAGGAAATCCCGTCGCCGCGAGATTGTCGGGACTTAATCCGAGAGCGACGCACTACGTTCTGTATATAAACAACGCGATTCTCTGCGCCTGCGCGGGCGTGCTGCAAGCCGGAAGATTGGGCGTCGGGTCAATGTCCGGGGTCAGCTTCGGCCAGTTTATGGGGATTACGTGTTCGATTTTGGGAGGTATTTCCTTTGGCGGAGGCAGAGGGAACATCGCCGGTGCGTTTGTCGGGCTCCTGCTGCTGACGGCGGTGAATAACGGTCTTGTTTTGTTAAATGTGTCGTCTTACATCTCCTCGGTGATATCGGGGGTACTGCTTCTTGTCGCCCTGTCAATAGAGCTGTTCGGAGGAGTAATTAAATCGTGGACGCTTCGCGTCGCGCGAAAAACCGCGAGAGTTTTTGTTAAGACAATTTAGAAATTCGGAAATTTCAGGAGGGCATAACATGTATATACACGCGCTGAGTAACTACCCCGCGGGGGATATTTCCCAGTACGGGCAGCCGCAAAACTATGAGCTTATCGGTAAGCGCTTTGATTTCGCAATGGACGACGGTATAGACTACTCCGTCACCTTCCTCGACAAGAGCGCGTTGGAATGGAGCTTTGAGGGGGAGACGCCGAGGCGGGCCGCCGGATATCTCTGCGTCAAGGCGGACGACCTGACGTATCTCGTCAGCTACGTGCTTGAGGGGGAGGAGCCGAGGGCGAACCACACGTTCGTTATTGATTTGGAAAACCAGCTCGTGACGAGAATTATCTCACGCGTCGGTGAAAATCCGCGCTATCCGTACCTGATTACCCCGCGCTATGAATTCGGGGCGATAAGGCAGGGCGGCGCCGAGGTGGCGCTGTATCCGCGTCACGGCTATACAAACGACATGATCGGCAACGTCGTTCAGTGGAAGTACGGGGATATGATGGAGCGTGTGCACGTCTACTACTGCGCCAACTATTACCGCATCATTTATCCGCCTGAGCAGGCGAGCTCATACGTGTTCAACGAGGCGCTGGCGGGTCTGCCCTCGCGCGATGAGCCGACGGCGTACATTAAGATAAAGGACGGCGTCTATCTGTTCAGCCTTACGGAGCAAAACACCGAGAAGCTTGTCGGCGACAAGCTCCCGTACCGCAGCAACACGATGTGCTTTCTCCAGAACTACCACAGGGTGAGCCAGGTGGGCCGGTCCTTCGGCACGTTTTCAAAAGACGGCGTTGACGCCGGAATCCACATTACCTTCGGCGCGTGCGGCAAGGTAATCGGGGCAAAGGAGGAGTATTTGCAAAAACTCCTCCGTGATCCCAACCCGTTTTTGACTTAGGCGTACACGGCGTAAAGCCGCCTCCCGTGAGGGAGGCGGCTTTGCGTAATCAAGCGGTGAGTATGGGTATGCGCGTGTTTGAGCAGTTGCGGCTTGAATGGCTTGACTACTATGAGAAAATACCGCCGCGCTCCAGCGTCAACGTGTACGCCGAGCCCAGCGTTATGGACACGATAAACCAAATCGGCATCGGTTACGGCGCGTTATTGGGCTATTATGAAGAAATTGGGCTTATTGAACGCAAGCTGTTTGATTCGCCGATTGACATAAACGGCGTTGTTATAACTTGCGTTAATGTTAGTAAAACAAAACCCGTATCTGTATTTGTGTTTGAGGGCAATGGCAAA
>JAISJC010000091.1 GCA_031261745.1 Oscillospiraceae bacterium | reverse complement strand
GCGTTCGCCGTGGCAACAATATATATGGTTCCCGCGATACTGTTGTTCCTGCAAGGCGAGGAGTATCTCGTCGAGGGCATCACCTATTCCGGCGGCCTGAAAGGATAGAAAAGAAAATGAACAAAAAAGAAGCAAAAAGCAGAGGCTGGGTCAAGAACGTCGCGATTGTATTCCTCGCGGTTCTCGCGGTCCTCACGTTCTTCTCGAACACGATACTCAATCGCTCCCTGCCGGAGGTCTCCGGCGTGAACGCGTACGGCGGCGAAATCTCGACCGCGGTGCGTATATCCGGACAGGTTGAAGCGTCCGACGCGTATTTCGTATCCCTCGCGGGGACGGCTCCGCGACAGATCAAGTCAATTCTCGTCAGGGCGGGCGACGATGTTGAAGCCGGCCAGGTGCTGTTCGAGCTTGAACCGCTCGACACGGACAACGAGGCCGTGCGCCAGGCGCAAAAGGCCGTGCAGGCCGCAAGGGACGCGTATCAGAGCGAGCTTATCGGTTACGCATCGACCGACTTTGAGACGCAGGTTCAGATTGACGCGGCGGAAGACGCGCTCGACGATGCGCGCGGGAAGCAGAACAAGCTCGCGCTGTCACAGGCGCAGCTCGCGAGCGCGACTAATACCTACACTTACGCGAAAGAACGCGCCGCAAAGATTGACCAGGACCTCAAAGACATTGACCAGCAGATCGCCGACACGACAGCGGGAGCCGGATACACGGTCGATCAGAAAGCGAAGCTCGAAAAGCTGACGCTGGACGTTACCAACACGCAGAACGCGCTTGATGACGCGGAATTTAATCTTACGTGGACGCAAACTGTCTTTCCGGGAGATGCTCAAAAGACGGCCGAGGCGCAGCGTGAGGTGGACAACTGCAAGCTGTCTCTTGCCAGCGCAAAGAAGCTGCTCGCGGATTTCCAAAAGACGCTTGACTATGGCTCCGATAAAGAAATAGAAAAGCTCACGGCGAAGAAAACCTTAAAAACCGCAGAGAAAAGAACGGCGGATAAGGACCTCTTAACGGCGCGCGAAACGCTCCTGAAACTGCAAATCGACACGGGAATCGCGCCCGCGGCGACAACCGAACCCGTTGTTATCACGCCGGAAGAGGCGACCAAGAAAGCGGCGGAGACGGTTAAAGCGGCGGAGATTGCCCTTGAAAAACTGACAATCGGCAGCGGCGTGACCTCGGCGGGTCGCGAACTCAGGCTCCGCCAGCTCCGTCAGGCGATTGAGGATGCGGAATTTGCCCTCGGAAAGCTCCTCGGCACCGAAGGCGAGCAGTCTGACGAGGTCAAAACGCGCTACGGCGGCCGCGTAATCTCAATCAGCGACGTGTATGTCGGCAAGGAAGTCAAGCCGGCGGAGAATATGGCGCAGGTGGAGATCAACGGCAAGGGCTTTACGCTCTCAAAATCCGTCACCAACGCCGAGGCGCAGCGCGTACACATCGGCGACATCGGTCAAATCTCCTCGTGGGGTATGAACAACGTCGTGCTGACGCTCGCCGCAATCAAGACGGACCCGAAGGCTCCGTCCACGAACAAGATTCTTGAATTCGACGTTGACGGTGAGGTTCAGAGTACCCAGACGCTTGAATTTACAATCGGTACCCGTTCGCAGTATTACGATATGATCGTGCCGAACGCCGCCGTGCGTCCGAGTCAGAACGGCAAAATGGTACTCGTCGCCACGGCTAAGTCCACACCGCTCGGCACGCGCTACATCGCGACGCAGGTTGAGGTTGAGGTCATAGATTCGGATTCGACAAACTCGGCTATCCGCAGCACAAGCGGCGACCTCGGATGGAGTCCGTTTGTTATCACCACCGCGAATAAGCCCGTTGAGGCAAACTCACAGGTGAGATTGGCAGGTTGAGGATTTGAGCGGTAAAAAAAGGAAACTTCCGCTGCCGTTGGCGTGCTTTACAGTAGCCGCGGTGTGCGTCGTCCTGTTCGTCGCGTGCCTGATTGTGTCGCGGCTTTCTCCACGCGGCCTTTATGACCAGCGCACGTCAGAATACTTCGCGTCAAGCGCGGCGGCTGACGAGGCGGCGGGAATGAATTATACACAGGTTTCGGCATTTCTCGCGCGCGGAGCGGGATATGATTATATGCGGTTTATGCAGTTCCGCGACAGTCTCTTAAAGAAGTACGAAACGGACGGTATGACCCCGTCCGCCGAAGGTGCGCACCTCTGGCTCGACGCGGCAAGCGGAACGGTCGAGGGCATCACGGTCAAGAGCGAGAAACGCTCCGCCGCAAACATAAGCGCGACGGCAATAATAGGTGATTTCTTCTTCTTCCACCCGACGAAGCTGTTGTCCGGACAGGCGATCGTCCCCGATGCGGCGTCAAAGGATGTCATTATGCTCGACGCACAGACCGCGTGGGACGCGTTCGGCAGCTATAATGTCATCGGCGCGCGCGCGGAGATCAACGGCGTTCCGTGCATAGTCGGCGGCGTGTTCCAAAAGGATGAGGGCGATGTTTCGGCGCACCGCATCTATGTGAGTTATGAGATTTTGATGAACATTCTGCCCGGCGCGGAGTTGAATACGCTTGAATTTGTGCTTCCGGGACCCGTTTCGGGATACGGATTGCAGGTGATGTACAACGAGGCGGATAAGACCGGTCTGCTTGCGCAGATTCCGGAGGAAAACCGTGTAATCGTCGAGAATTCCGCGCGTTTCAACGGCTCGACGCTGATGAAAACGCTGACGCATTTCGACGAATTCGTTTCGCAGACTAAGGCGATTGCGCTCCCGTACTGGGAGAACGCGGCGCGGGTGGCGACGGTCACGGCGGCGGTTTATCTGCTGCTCGCAATCGTTTTCGCCGTGTTCCCGTGCGTTGTGATTCTGATTCTTGTCGTCAAGGTGTACCGCCGCCGCGGCCTGTTGAAGCCGTGGATTATCGACCGGTATACTGCGATGAAGCCGCGCCTGGCGGCGTTGGAGGCAAAGGCAAAGCCTCGTGAAAGGAAAAACCGTGAAAAAACTTCAACGGAGATTCCGGAAACCGTCGAACCCGACGAGAATCCTGTCACTGACACTGACCTGCTTGCTGATTTTTCACCTGACCTCGTGCAGAGGGACGACGAAGAGTAGCGACGCCGGCAACAAGTACCTCGAACACGTTTACACGGAGCAAAAGCTCCCGCTCGACACGGACGAGGCGACCTATGCCTTTGAGGTTGCGGGGGAAACGGTCTACTATACGATGGGCGGCGGCATTGCCGCGCAGCCCCTCGCGGGAGGCGACGCAACCGTCGCCGTCAAGGCGGCCGGGGACGCGATAGCGTCGTTCGCGGTCCGCGCGGACGGGAACCTCGCCGTCGCGTACCGCGAAACGGTCGGCGATTCGGTGAGAATTTCCGTCGTACCGAATTCCGCAGCGGACGTGAGCGTCGATTTTGACGCAATCGGCAACGGACAGTCGCCGGAGCTGTTTATTGACAGCGAGGGTTACCTCTACGCCGTGTGTTCGCAGGCAATTTACGTCCTTGACGGCGAATCGGGCGAGCTGCTGTTCTCGCAGAGCGAACCGACGGGGCTTTACGGCTCCGCGATATCGCGCAACGGATTTTTCCTCTACACGGTCCGCGTTGACCAACGCTTTTACGTTAAAAACGTTGACGCCGCGACGCAGGAAATCCGCGAATACGAGTACAAGGGCGACAAATACCTGCATAATCTCGTCAAAGGCGGCGGAAACTATGATTTCTATTTCATTGACGGCGGAGAGTTGCTCGGCTTTTCCCTCGGCTCCGATTCGGCCGCGACGGTAATCAGCTTTGTCGCGTCCGACATCGTGCCGGACAGCGTGTACAAGGCCGCGCCGCTGGCGGACGGCGACTTCGCCGTGATGAAGTTTGAACCCGGCGGCGGGTTCCGCACGGAGGGGATTTTCCGCCTCACCTACGACCCCGACGCGGGGAAGATTCCGAAAACGATTATCACGCTCGGCCCCGCGGACACAACCGCCTACGGCGTTATGGAGTTTAACCGCTCGCACTCAAACGTGCGGATTGAAACGAAAAGCTACGACAAGTACATTACGATTTTCGACAATGACGGCCACAACACGCATATGGACCTCGACCTGCTGAAAGGCACCGCGCCCGACATTATGCTCGTGAACGCGGAACAGCTGGAAAAGTACGCGTCCAAGGGCGTTTTCGCCGATTTGACGCCGTTTCTCGACGCGGATACGACGATTGACCGCGCGGATTTGTTCGGGAATATCCTCGGCCTCGGCACCTACGACGACAGGCTCTGCGGGATTATGACGACTTTTGGGACGAACACGCTCTCCGGTAAAGCGTCGATATTCGGCGAGGAACAGGGCATTACAATGCAGGAATTAATTGCGATTGCCGACAACTACCCGAAAGCCGAGGTTATATTCGGGGTCGAGTCGGAATACTGGGTCAGTATGTCTTCGGGTTTGAGCATCAGCGATTACATCGACTGGGAGAACGGCACCTGTGATTTTGACAACGAGCAGTTTATCGCGACGCTGAATTTCGCGCGCGACAGGTTCCCGCTCGAAAGGCGGTGGTTCGCAACGAGCGAGGCGGCCGAAGAGGAATTTTCCAAGGCGGTAAAAAGCGACACTATGCTGCTCAGCCCCGTGGGACTGAACGGCATAAGGACGGCGCACGACCAAAACTTGCAGTTCGGCGAACCGACGACCTTCGTCGGCTGGCCGTCGGCAAGCGGGAACGGGAACACTGCCAGCGGCAATTTTTACGCGATAAACGAGAAGTGCGAGAACAAGCAGCTCGCGTGGGAGTTTATACGGCAGTTTTTATACGAGGACTACGACAACGGCGAATATCACAACCCGTATTTATCGGTCAGCCGCGCCAAGTTTGAGCGCGAGCTTGCGGCGGAGCAAATTCCGCTCCGCGAGCGCGACTTCTCAATGGGCATTACGATTTTTACGCGGAACGAGTACGGCAGCAATACTTTCAAAAAGTGCTACTCCCTCGCGGAGGTTACGGAGGCGTTCCCGCAGCTCGATATTGATAACTATGCAATCACGGAGGACGAGGCGCAGCAGATGCGTGATTTGATTGAGGGTATTACGACGGTTCCGGCGGAAAGCCGGAAAGTTTCGTCGCTGATATATGAGGAAACACAGGCGTTCCTTGAAGGCGCGAAGAGCGCAGAGGAAACCGCGAGAATAGTCCAGAGCAGGGTGTCCCTGCTCGTGGGCGAGGGTAAATGAAAACCTGTTACGGCGTACTGAGCGCGCCTGCACACGGCAGGCAGCGTTTGGAAATATGAAAGGGGAAATAATGAACAAAACAACAAAAAACATCAAAAAAATCACCGCGCTGGCGGCGGCTTTGGCCGCAACAATCGGCATTCTGTCCGGCTGCGCGGGCAAAAAGGACGACGCGTCGGCGACGGCTGACAATTCCAATGTGCCGCTTGAACACGTCTACACGGAAACTGACCTGCCGATTGACGGCGGACGGAGTGCCAGCAGCATTACTTACTCCAATGAGCGCATTTACTTCGCAAGGTATATGGAGGAAAAAACGGACGACAGCGACGAAACCTTATACTATCAGCAGCTCGTTTCCGACAGCCTTGACGGCGGTGACGAAAAGATAATTAAAAGCTGGCGCAACGAACAGTACGGCCCCGGGGCGACGGTTATGGAGCAGACCTCGCTCTCGACGTTCGGCATCGCCGCCGACGGAACGCTTT
>JAISJC010000037.1 GCA_031261745.1 Oscillospiraceae bacterium | reverse complement strand
TCTAAGAGGTTCGTCCCCGTATCCGTGGAGATTGACCAGTTGTTGTGCTTGCCGGAGCCGTTGATACCCGCGAACGGCTTCTCGTGCAGCAGGCAGACGAGTCCGTGCTTGTCGGCGATTTTGCGCATCAGCTCCATTGTGAGCTGGTTGTGATCGGTTGCGATATTCGTCGTCGAGAAAATCGGAGCCAGCTCGTGCTGCGCCGGTGCGACCTCGTTGTGCTTCGTCTTGGCGAGGATGCCGAGCTTCCACAGTTCCTCGTCAAGCTCTTTCATAAATGCGGACACGGCGGGTTTCAGCGCGCCGAAGTAGTGATCTTCAAGTTCCTGACCTTTCGGCGGCCGCGCGCCGAACAGTGTGCGACCCGTATAAACGAGGTCGGGACGCTTTAAGTAGATTTCTTTCGAGATGAGGAAGTATTCCTGCTCCGGTCCGACGGTCGTGGAGACGCGTTTCGCATCCGTGTTGCCGAACAGGCGCAGAATACGCAGAGCCTGCTTGTCAATCGCCTGCATAGAGCGCAGGAGCGGCGTTTTCTTATCCAGGGCTTCGCCCGAATACGAGCAGAACGCCGTCGGAATGCAGAGCGTGCCGTCCTTTATGAACGCGTTGCTCGTCGGGTCCCACGCGGTATAGCCGCGTGCCTCAAACGTCGCGCGCAGCCCGCCGGAGGGGAATGACGACGCGTCGGGTTCTCCGCGGACAAGCTCCTTGCCGGAGAATTCCATAATCACGCGACCGTCGCCGACGGGGGAGATGAAGCTGTCGTGCTTCTCCGCCGTGATACCGGTCATCGGCTGGAACCAGTGGGTGAAGTGCGTCGCGCCCTTCTCCAACGCCCAGTCCTTCATCGCCGTGGCGACGACGTTCGCGACGTCGAGTTCAAAGTGCGTTCCCTGGGAAATCGTCTTTTTTAACGCCTTGTAAATGTCTTTCGGCAGGCGGTCGCGCATAACGGAATCGTCAAACACGAGGCTTCCGAAAAGTTCGGGTACGTTACTCATTTTGTTTACCCCCAAAAAATATTTGTTTAATCGCAAAAAAATAATGGTCCCGCCGAATATCCGAGGTGTACATCATTGAACAACCCGATATTTCGGCGAACACCATTGTTCGCTTGAAGTATAATAACAAGTAAAAAAGCATTTGTCAATACCTTTTCTAAATAAATCTAAATTATTTTTGTATTTGACACATTTCCCGCTATGGTGTACAATGGTTGCTATGAAAAAAACACTTTATACATTGATATGCGTCGTCCTGCTGCTTGCCGTCACGCTCGGTGCGGCGGGCGGCGCGTCCGACCCGCTCGTGACGCGGCGTTGGCTCGAAAACGAGTACCGCGCGACGCTTCTGACCGACCTCGCCGCGGCGATTGAGAAATCCTACGCCAATCAGCTGCTCGCGCTCACATCGAAGATCGAGAGCGGCACGCCGCTCGTACCGCCGTCGGGCTACGCGCTCGCGCCGGCGAAAACGGCGGTCACGGTTTCGCCGGGGCAGACGCTGAACCTCGCGCCGGGCGCGGCGTTCACGGTGCAGTCCGGTACGGTGAGTGTTACGCTGCTCAGCGGTTTCGCGCTTGACCTCACGGATGGCGAGGGGACGCTGGCGTCGTTCACGCCGACGGCGCGGCACCGCTATTTCGTCACGGAGAGTTCGCAGGCGGCGGTTGAACCCGTCGGCCGCGCGACGCTCCTCGTGGACGGCTACATTAAGCTGGACGGCGACGCGCTGACGCACCACCCCGTTTTCACCGACGTTCCGGCGGACGCGTGGTTCTACGCAGCGGTGGATTACGCATATAAAAACGGGCTGTTCTCAGGCACATCGGCTACGACATTCTCTCCGAACACGGAGATGACGCGCGGAATGTTTGTCACGGTCCTCGGACGGCTCGCCGGAATCGACATAAGTGCGGGCGGCGACGCGGAGCCGGACGACGTTGAAGAGCCGGAAGAGAACGAACCCGCCGTTCCGCAGTTCACCGACGTCGCTGAGGACGCGTATTACGCGCCGTATGTCGCGTGGGCGGCGGAGAGCGAAATCGTCCTCGGTTATTCCGATGGGACATTCAAGCCGAATCAATCCGTCACGCGTGAGCAGATGGCCGCGCTGATGTTCCGCTACGAGGTCTGGCAGGGCAACGACACGACCGTTTCCGCCGCCGCTGCCGAGGCAATGCCGGATTACAATAAGGTTGCCGAATGGGCGCAGGAGTCGATTCGGTGGGCAGTCGCGAACAAAATTATCAACGGTTCCGACGGAAAGCTCCTGCCGCAGGATACGGCGACGCGCGCGCAGGTCGCGCAAATCATTATGAATTATCAGTCGCGGTAACGACATTCGCGTAGGCCTCCGCAAAGTAACGCGCGGCGGTGACTGATTCCGAGAGCGTGTTGCCCGTCGCGCCGATTTCCACGATCAACGCGCCGGGTGCGACGTGCTGATTATAGCGGTGCTCCGCGACGTTAATCGGCCGCGCGAGCGTCGGATAACTGCGGTTCATTTCGTATTGCAGGCGCAGAGCGAGCTTCATATTCTGCGTCCAGTTCGGATGCTCCAAGCCGGAGCCGTTCGTCCCTACGACGAGCATCACCTGCGAGCAAAGCTCGCCGCTTATATCCGCGATTGTCTTGAACTGCGAGCCGTCGGCGGTCTCCATCGCGTCACGGTGCAGGTCGATGACGAGCGAAATCGTCGGGTATTCTTTCAGGTACTTCTGCGCGGTTATCAGTGAGCGGTTGTACGCGCCCGCATACGAGGGATAGTCGTTCAGCCCGCGGTCGTGGACGACGGAAATCCCTCTCGCCGCAAGGCTTTCGGCGAGTGCGTCGCCGACGGCGATTATGTTGTGTTCCTTGTCCTCCGTGCGGTACGGGTCGGATTCCTCGAAGCTCTCACCGCGGTCCTTTGTGTACGATTCGCTGCTGTGCGTGTGAATGATCAGCACGCTCGGCTCACCCGATGTGAGGTTGAGCTCCAGCGGCTCTTTGAGCAGCTTATCCGCGTCAAACGACAGACCGGAGTTGTTCTTGATTATAATCCCGTCAGACGGGAGCGGCGCGGAATTGTCCACGCCCCCCGGCGCGGAAACCGCGTCCCCGCCGTCGTAAAACAGCATAGGCTCGTCGGAGGGTTCCGGTGCGGCAATTTCGGGAGACTCCGCAGCGGGCGATGTCTGCATCGACGCCTCCGCGATGTCCGCATCGGACGCACTATCCGGTTTCGGAAAAATCACGGCAAGCAACGCCGTGCCGTCAAAAACGCGCGGAGAAATGCCGGTGAGCGGGGTGCCGATTTCGGCGCGGAGCAGATTTTGCGCCGTTTGCCCACTTGAAACAAACCCCGCGAGCAGGTTGCCTGTCCCCGCAGCCGCGCCGGTCGCGGACGCGAGTTTCAGTATCGCGATGAGTACCGCACCTGCGGCAAAGAGCTTCTTTTTCACGGAAAAACCTCCGTTTCATACGTAAATATATCGGTTGATTATATTTACGCGAAACGGAGATTATTACATAGAAATTCATTTTTCGGAGGAGATATTGATATGAAATCCGTATACACTATGCGCGGCACGTGCGCCGAACGCATCGACGTTGAAATCGAGGACGGAATCCTGAAATCCGTGAAGTTTACCGATGGGTGCCACGGAAACTTACAGGGGATTGCGCGCCTTGTCGAGGGGATGGACGCGCGCGAAGCCGCAGAAAAACTGCGCGGCATTCGCTGCGGGCGGCGCGCGACGTCCTGTCCGGATCAGCTCTCAAAGGCGATTGAAGAAAACCTCGCGTTGTAGGGCGATTACGCCTGCTGTTGCTTTAACTGTAAATTCAGCCTGTCTGCAATCATCGCGATGAATTCGCTGTTTGTCGGCTTGCCCTTGATGTTGGACACCGTGTAGCCGAAGAATTTTTGCAGTGTTTCAAGGTCGCCGCGGTCCCACGCAACCTCGATCGCGTGGCGAATCGCGCGTTCTACGCGGCTCGGCGTCGTCATAAACTTCTTCGCGACGGTAGGGTAAAGCACTTTCGTAACGGCGTTGATCACGTCCATATCCTCAATGACGAGCATAATCGCCTCGCGCACGTACTGGTAACCCTTTATATGCGCGGGAACGCCGATTTCGTGTATAACCTCGGTGACGAGCGCGTCGATCGTGCGTTCGGTAGGGCGGGAGAGACTGCGCTCGCGCGAGCCGGACGGTGAATTGGCGCGGTTGGCGACCTGCCGAATCCGCGTGAACAGCGACGTAACGTCGCACGGCTTCGTCATAAAATATGACGCGCCGAGTGCGCTCGCTTCCGCGAGCGTATGATCACTCGAAAAACCCGAAACCACAATTATAGCCGGACGGTCACGTTCGGCTATTGCCGACACCTTTTTTATCAGCGAAAGGCCGTCCATTCCGCTTAGGATAATGTCCGTAATCAGCACGTCCGGTTTCTCGCACTCGATTGTAGAAAATGCAGCAGAGCCGTCGCCTGTTGAGCCGCAGACCTCAAAGTCACCCTCGGCGTGCAAAAGGTCAGTCAGCAGGGTTCGGTAATCCGCACCCGCGTCCGCGAGTACAACCTTGATTTTGCTTTGCATTATTGTGATCCTCCCAAGTTTTTTAGTTGTAAACGTAATCTACCACATTACTTTCCAAAAAGCAAGAGGAATTTTCCAATATTTTTGCCATATATGACAAATTAAATTTCATTGCGTCGGGAAATGTCGAACGGCGGATACGGAGAATAGTTGCCAAGCGGCAAGAAGTTCAAGCGGTGATTGTCAAACCGACTGTCAGAATACCGCGATTTTTGCGATATATTTCTTCAAATTGCGAAGTCGGAATCGGCGGAACGCCCAAACCAACCTCGATAGTATAACCAGGGTGCAGGAATTTGTCAATAAACCAATCTTTATACCCCGCGTTTGAGGATGCGGCGGGCGTGATTTCGAGCGAATAACCGGACAGCCGCGCGAATTCGCGCCCTATTTCCAAGGCTCGCGGCGGATCAACCTCGCCGTATTGCCAATAGATGACCTCGCCCTGCGTGTGGTAAGAAAGCGTCAGCGAGAAGTCGTGTTCGAGCGTAAAATCATACACGGCGCGCGATTCCGGAGCTTCGAGCGGGCGCGTTCCGACGTAATCGCGCGGCGCGGGAGACGTGAAACCCTGCGCGAATTTTATCTCTCGCGCCCGTTCCCAACCGGCGGGATATTGGAGGTTTGGGTCCACGCCGCGAATGTTTGCCTTCCACCCGGCGGGGAACGGAATTTGTGGGAAAGAATTGGCAATATTTTTTGCGGATTGGTAATAATCGCCTGAATTTACCTCGCCGTTCACCAAGTCTACGCCGTCGGGATTCACCATCGGAGCAAGATATAATGTTGTAGTCGAAAAGAGCGAACGCGCGTCAATCCCGTAGACCGCGCCGCCGGACGCGTACGCCTGCGCGTAATCCTCCGCGAATTTCCACAGCAGCGTCGAGGTAATCCACTCATTCGCGTGGTGAGCGGCGTTGTAAAACACCTCATTTGCGCCGTTGCCGAGCGTGACGACGAGCAAATCGCGCCCCATCACGCTCTTGCCGGCGGACGAGACGCCGAGAAACGGGTACCGCTTTGCGAGTCCGTCGGCGATTATGCGGTTTAGCGCGCTGCTCTGGCGGATATCCGTCGGAACGACGTCGAACCACAGCGGCACCGTGACTTTCGCGCCGACCTGCAAGTTGTTTGAGTTGACGCTCGGATTTGCGGTTTCGATAGCAGCGATTGTCGAGCCGTTCGCCGCCGCGATTTTATACAGTGTATCGCCGCGGACGACCGTATGCGCCAAGTACCCGACGAGATACGGGTTCAGTGCGCGCCACGTCGAGTTCCCGACAATGCCGTCGGAGACGAGTCCTCGCGAAATCTGGAACCTCCGCACGGCGGCTGCGGTTTTCGCGCCGAAAACCCCGTCGGGTTCGGCGGCGAACCCTGCTCTCGTCAGCGCGATTTGAAGCAAGTCAGTCTGCGGTGTGCGATCTCCTTGGTGCAATGTTCTCAATCCGTCCATAATTAAGCAACCCTTTCGGTAGAATTTTTTTAGTTTATTCAGTTAAAAATATGACGAAGACGGACAGAAAATGCGTCTTGTCAAAATACGACTGAATGAGGTAAATAATGAGAACAGGCAAATTGAAAAAACACTTTACGCGCCGTGCGGCGGTCTCCGCCTTCGCGGCGTTATTAATCGCGGCTTCGGGTGCGACAAGTCTTGCGGCAGAAGCGAAAATGCTCGTGCCGGTCGGTCGTGCCGTAGGCATCAGACTTGAATCCGACGGCGTTATGATTGTCGGAATACCCGATGTCTGCGCGGACGGTGAAACGCCGTCACCCTCTAAGCGGGCGGGCTTCCGCGCCGGAGACGTGATAACGCGCGTCGGCAAGACGGAGATAACTTCCGGCAAGGATCTCAAAGCCGCCGTACAGGCGTCCGGTGGCGCGGGTGTCGCGATTCAGATCAGGCGCGGCGGCGAAAACACGCAGATTGAGGTCACGCCCCACAGGGTGAAGTCCGGCGATTACAGCCTCGGACTGTACGTGCGCGACGGAATCTCCGGTATCGGCACCGTTACGTACTTCGACCCTGAGACAAATACCTACGGCGCGCTCGGTCACGCGGTGAACGACGGTGAAACGGGCGCGAAATTTCCCGTACGCGACGGCATAATCTCCCGCGTCAGCGTGACGGACGTCGCAAAGGGCAAATCCGGTACGCCGGGACAGCTCCACGGCGCGTTTGACTTCGATGCGAAACTCGGAACAATAAACAGAAACACAGACTGCGGCATATTCGGTTCGGCGGAGGGCGGCGCGCTTGCGACGGATAAGCTGCTCGAAGTCGCGGACGAGTCGGAGATTCACACGGGAGCGGCGTATATTCTCTCGAACATCTCCGGCAGCGAGGTCCGGCGTTACGAGGCTGAAATCAGCCGTGTGTTCCGCGGCGGCGAAGCCGACGGGCGCAGTATGCTCGTAACCGTAAACGACGAGGAGCTGACCGCCGAAACGGGCGGTATTGTCCAGGGAATGAGCGGCAGTCCGATAATTCAGGACGGAAAGCTCGTCGGCGCGGTGACGCACGTCCTTATTAACGACCCGCAAAAGGGCTACGGCGTATCCATTACAAAAATGCTTGAAAGCGCGGGGGCAAACGCCCCCGCGCTCGCGGCATAATTAATGCAACTTTAATCTGTCTTTAATTGACTTTTAATCTTAAATGTAGTAAAATGACTTTGTTGTAAAAGGTAGGTGGTTTTTATGAAAGAAATCCGGCATAAATCCGTGGTGCCGTACTACGGCGCGGCGGTCGTACTGATATTGTACGCGCTGCTCTTCCCGCTGTACCGGATCGGCGATTACCTGTTGTTCCTCGGCGCGGGCTGCGTTGTGTTTTTCGCACTGAGGAAAGCGTTCCCCGGCAAGGTGGAACACGTAAAAATCCCCGTCACGACGGGTGACACGGACACGGACGCGCTTTTACGCGAGGGAGAGACCGCCGTCAGCGAGATGACGAAACTTTTAGACACCATCAAGGGCAAAGCCGTGAGGGAAAAGATTTTTGCTATTATCGAGGTCACGGACAAGATTTTCAAGGACGTAATTGAGGACCCGACGGACTATAAGCAGGTACGCCGCTTCGCGGATTTTTACCTGCCGACGACGATGAAGCTCCTGCACGCGTATGACCGATTCGCGCGCAGCGGCACCGACGGGGAGCATATCGACGCGACGCTCGCGCGGATTGAGGACGCGCTGGACCAAATCCACGCAAGCTACTTAAAGCAATACGACGCGCTGTTCAAGAATCAGGCGTTGGATATTGAAACCGACATCATCGTACTCGAATCAATGCTGAAAAAAGAGGGACTCACGGGTTCCGACTTCAATTAAAGGAGAAAGATTACAATGACCGACAACACGAACACCGAAAACGGAACCGCCGCCGCGGAATACGTCCCGACCTTAACACTCGCGCCCGAAGCCGCGCCGATGGCGGCCGCGGTCACGACTCAACCCTCGCTCGCGGAGCTGAACGCGAAGCGCGATGAGACCGCCGTGAAGCTCAGTCTGGACCAGCTCTCCGAAACAGAGCGCAAACAGGTCGAGGAGTTCTCGGACAAAATCGACATAACGGACACGAATGCGGTACTTACTTACGGCGCGGCAGGGCAGCGCAATATCTCCGAATTCTCGGAGAACACGCTCAAATCCGTCCGGACCAAGGATATGGGCGAAGTCGGCAATATGCTGTCGAACCTCGTGGTGCAGTTAAAGGGCTTTAATTACGGCGAGGAAGAGAAGAAAGGCCTGTTCGGCATCAAGAAAAAGGTGCAGAACCGCATCGCGACTATCAAAGCCGAGTACGACAAGGCGGAGGTCAACGTCGATAAAATCGCGTCCCTGCTCGAACAGCACCAAATGGTTCTGCTCAAAGACGCGGCGATGCTCGACAAGATGTACGACATAAACCAAAACTACTTCAAGGAACTGACAATGTACATTCTCGCAGGCAAGCGCAAACTCGAAATCTGCCAGAACGAAACGCTGCCGGAGCTGCAAAAAAAGGCGTCGGAATCGGGGTTGCCGGAGGACGCGCAAAAGGCGAACGACTACGCGAATATGATCAACCGCTTTGAGAAGAAGCTATATGATCTCGAACTCACGCGTATGATTTCAATCCAAATGGCACCGCAAATCCGCCTGATCCAGAACAACGACAGCCTGATGGTCGAGAAAATCCAGACCTCAATCGTGAACACAATTCCGCTGTGGAAGTCGCAGATGGTACTCGCCCTCGGAATGCACCACGCGCAGCAGGCGATGCAGGCACAGCGCGAGGTCACGGATATGACGAACGAGCTGCTGAAAAAGAACGCTGAAACGCTGAAAATGGGAACAATAGAGATTGCCAAGGAGTCCGAACGCGGCATTGCGGACATTGAAACGCTCGTCGCGACGAACCAGAGCCTGATCGAAACGCTTGAAGAGGTGCGTACAATTCAAATCGAAGGAGCGGCGAAACGCCGGGAAGCGGAAGCTGAACTCGGTCGGATTGAGGGCGAGTTGAAGACGAAACTTCTGAATTTGAAATAATGATTAATCTGATTAAGAACCCGAAATTCGCAAGCGCAATCCTCGCTGTCGCGCTCGTCTGCTCGCTGTTCGGCGGGAACTTGAAGTCGCTGAACAAGCTCGCGAACGAGGTTGAAAACAGCTTCTATATCAGCGAAAAGCCCGACGCGACGGACACAATCGCGGCGCAGCTTGAAGTTTGCGCAAATCAGGCGGCGGCACTCGCTTCCGTCACGCAGGACGGGGCGGCGAAAACCGAACTCGCGTCCGCGCGCCGGGAAATGTTCGCGCAGAGCGATATTTCACGGAAGAAAGCCGCGCTTGACAAGTTGACGGCGGCGTTTGAAACCGCCGCGAAGGACGCGCACGGCGAAGCCGCCGAGGATTTTATCAGAATGTACGGCGGCGCGAGTTCGTTTATCGCGAAGCTCGCGGAGGAGTATAATGCCAAGGTCAACGATTTCCCGAAGAACATTTTCGGCATTAAGCCCGATAAATATTAGGAGGTATAACATTGAAAAAACGCTTTTTAGCATTACTTTTATCGGTCGTAACCGCAACAACACTGCTCGCAATACCTGCACTTGCGGTCGTATCACAGACTTCGGACTTCTACGTCGCGGACTATGCGGACGTCCTCACGCCCGGCACGGAGAAAAAAATCATCAACTCCAACAACGACACGGTTAACGGTCTTGGGGTTCTCTGCGACGGTTCGCAGGTCGTCGTCGTGACGCTTGACTACCTCGACAGCGGACTGGATTCCGAGGAATATGCGACGCAGCTTTTCAACGACTGGGGCGTGGGAGACGCGGACGCGAACAACGGAATGCTGCTTCTGCTCGTGACCGAGGAGAAAAGGGGCTGGCTTGAAGTCGGCGCGGGAATCCGCTCGTACTGGACGACCACAAAAATTGACAACCTGCTCAACGACTATTTCTGGGACGACGTGGATGCGGGACGTTATGACGCGGCGGTGAGTTCCGTGTTGGAGCAGATTTTCACCTGGTACGCGAACTACTACGACGCATTCGCGGGCGTTGAGAGCGGCGGCAATGATTATCAGCCCGCGCAGCCGGTCTATCCGCTCAACCCAGGGTACAGCAACGGGTATATGAAAACAGATACGAGCGGTACCGGCGGAATCATCGTTCTCATCATTGTATTTATCATCTTAATCGCGATTATCAGCTCGGCGTCGACCGACCGCAGACGTTACCGCGCGTACTACACGCATATGGGGCAGCCGATGCCGCGCTATCACTTCTGGTATATGTGGGGCGGCTCGCGCAGACCGTATTACCACTGGTATCACACGAATCACGTCGTGAACCGCAGCCCCGGACCGCAATACCGTCCGGGCAACAATCGCAGCAGCAGCACAAACCGTTCAAGCAGCAGCCGTTACCGCAATAACAGCGGCGGTTCCGGTTCGGGCTTTGGCGGGTTCGGCAGCTCCGGCGGCGGCAGCCGCGGCGGCGGCTCCGGTTTCGGAGGTTTCGGCGGCGGAAGCTCCGGCGGCGGAGGCAGTTCCGGCGGCGGCGGGGGACACTCCGGTGGCGGCGGCGGACGCAGATAATTGCACAAAAAAGAATCCGATAGGTAACACTATCGGATTCCGCTTTTTGCGTATGGCGCGGGATTGTCGGCAACAAAAATTCAACCTGCGCGACAGAAAATCTCCCGAAACGCGCTATTGATTGCCGCCCCTCGGCGTGTTACCATAACATCAGTGGTACCACGCAAAAAAAGGAGGACACAAACTATGATTACATTGGCGGAAAATTTGAAAAAGCTGCGGCACGGCCGCGACCTGACGCAGGAGGATCTGGCAGAGTTCATCGGCGTTTCCGCGCAGTCAATATCGAAGTGGGAGAGAGGCGACAACCTCCCCGACATCACAATCCTGCCCGCAATCGCGAACTTCTTCGAGGTCACGACGGACGATTTGCTCGGAATGAACGCAATCCGCGACGAAAAGCGCATCGGGGAGATGAATGCGACGGTTGACGCGATGTACAATGACCCGACAATCCCGGAGGACGAGAAGTGGGAGCGGCATATCGCGCTGTACCGCGACCTCGCGCGGGATATGCCGAACAATTACGCGGTGCAAGCCTCCTACGCGTATGTTATGGCGAACGACGCGTCGAATCTGCCGCGCGTCCGCGAGGCGGCGCATATTCTTGAACGCGTTTTGGAGCATTGCACCGACGCGCAGATTCGCGGTGAGGCGACGAACAGCCTGATTTATGCCTGCGAAAACCTCGGCGACCTTGACGCGGCACAGCGGTGGGCGGAAACGCTTCCGGACGCGGGCGTTTCGCGTGAACGCGCCATTGCGGGCGTCGCATCAGCGCGCGCGATGAAGGTTCTCGGCGCGTATTCGCTGAACTCCGGCGAAGTGGACGCCGTGCCGCCGAGCATTTCAAAGGAGGACGCGGAAACGCTCCTTGCGCCGATTGGCGAGAGTCTGAAAATATTTGCGTTGCAGACGTCTGCCGCGCTCAATATGCTCGCGGAGTGCAGGCGGCGGTTCGGTCTTGCCGACGAGGAGGAGTACATCGACCTGCTCAAACGGCAGGTTCCGCTGCACGAGCTTGTGCTGGCGGACGACGAGCAAATGAGGAAGAAAGTGACCGAATCCTACGAAAATGCCGTGGCGAACGCGCATACGCTTTACGGCGGGAAATAAAAACGCCCTTTGCCGCTTGACAAAGAGGCGAAGGTGTGTTATATTAGTGGTACCGAAAGGGCAACCTCCTTTCTTGGCGGTTAGCTCAGTTGGTTATTGTTTCTCAAAATGTTTCAAGAAACCGTCACTTTGCCGAGTGGCGGTTTCCGCTTTTCAGTTTCCGTATATGTATCGTAATTGAATACGACCACACGTGAAACGTGATTCGCATATGCCTCACCTCGCTTTACAATCAACTTGCAAAGGTGGAGTTCAGCTAACCGTCAACCCTTTAAGGTACCGACGGGAGTATAGCATATAAATATTTTGCTGTCAAGTGACTGAAAACACTTGACAACACTATGTTTCCTGTGGTAAAATACCTATCTCTGCATTAACAGAGGTAAATTTTCGGGAAAGG
>JAISJC010000152.1 GCA_031261745.1 Oscillospiraceae bacterium | reverse complement strand
AAGCGCGGCAAGGTTTTTACGAAAATCGCGCGTGAGATGATTGTCGCGGTCAAGGAGGGAGGCAGCGGCGACCCCGTGAACAACTCGCGCCTCGCCGCAGTCGTCGCGAAGGCCAAGGCCGCGAATATGCCGAACGACAATATCAAGCGCGCAATCGAAAAGGGCCTCGGCTCCGGCTCCGCCGACAGCTACGAATCCGTCGCGTATGAGGGTTACGGTCCGCAGGGCGTCGCCGTCATCGTCGAAGCGATGACCGACAACCGCAACCGCACGGCGAGCGAGGTGCGCCACGCTTTTGACAAGTACGGCGGGAACCTCGGCGCGGTCGGCTCCGTCGCGTGGAGTTTTGACAAAAAGGGCGTGATTATCGTCGATAACGAGGACGGAGACATCGACGAGGACAAGATGCTCGAAGACGCGCTCGAAGCCGGCGCGGACGACGTTTCGACTGAGGAGCAGGTTTACGAGGTCTATACGGCCGCCGAGTCCGTCGCGGAGGTTTCGGATTCTCTCGAAGCACTGGGCTACAAATTCCTGTCCGCGCAGGCGGAAATGGTGCCGCAAAACTACATTGCGCTCACGGACGACGCGGACGTGAAAAATTTTGAAAAAATGCTCGAAATCCTCGAAGATAACGATGATGTTCAGAACGTTTGGCACAACTGGGAAGAATAACGCATAAAAATCAGCAGAATATTAAAGAAAACTATTGACAAAGTTTTCTTTTTGTGTTTTAATCCTATTAAACCTATCAACATCATATGCATTAATACATACTAACAAAGGAGATAAGCAATATGTCAAATTACAAGTTTGAAACCATCCAACTCCACGCAGGGCAGGAGGCCCCCGATTCCGCGACCGACGCGCGCGCCGTGCCGATTTATCAGACGTCGAGCTACGTGTTCCCGTCGTCCGAGTCGGCGGCGAACCGCTTCGGCCTTACGGAGAACGGCAACATCTACTCGCGCATTATGAACCCGACCTCGGACGTGTTTGAGAAGCGCATTGCCGCGCTCGAAGGCGGCGTCGCCGCGCTGTCCACCGCGTCCGGCGCAGCCGCGATCACCTACGCCGTCCAGAATATCGCCGTCGCGGGCGACCACATCATCACTGACAAGTTCATCTACGGCGGCACCTACAATCTATTCGCGAACACGCTGCCGGACCGCGGAATCGCGTCCACGTTCGTTGACGCGTCCGACCTCAACGCGATTGAGGCGGCGTTCCGCCCGAACACAAAGCTGATTTTCATCGAATCTCTCGGCAACCCGAACGCGACCGTCGTAGACATTGAGGCTATTGCGAAAATCGCGCACGCGCACGGCGTTCCGCTGATCATCGACAGCACGTTTGCGACGCCGTATTTGCTGCGTCCGATTGAGTACGGCGCGGATATCGTTGTCCACTCGGCGACGAAATTCATCGGCGGCCACGGGACGAGCATCGGCGGCGTTATCGTTGACGCGGGCAAGTTCGACTGGGCGCAGAATGACAAGTTCCCAGGGCTGTCCAAGCCGAATCCGAGCTATCACGGCGTTGTTTTTACCGAAGCCGTCGGCAACATCGCGTACATCATCAAGGCGCGCGTGACGCTGCTGCGCGACACGGGCGCGGCACTCGCTCCGCTCAATTCTTTCCTGTTCCTGCAAGGACTGGAAACGCTCTCGCTGCGCGTCGAGCGTCACGTCGAGAATACGCTGAAAGTCCTCAAATACCTCGAAAAGCACCCGCAGGTCGCGAAGCTCAACCATCCGAGCCTGCCGGAGCGCGCGGACCACGCGCTGTACAACAAATACTTCCCGAACGGCGGCGGCTCAATCTTCACGTTTGAGCTGAAAGGCACGCAGGATCAGGCGAAGAAATTCACGGAGTCGCTCGACCTGTTCTCCCTGCTCGCGAACGTCGCGGACGTGAAATCGCTCGTCATTCACCCCGCCAGCACGACGCACAGCCAGCTCTCGCAAGAGGAACTGCTCGACGCCGGCATCACGCCGACGACGGTTCGCCTGTCCATCGGCACGGAGCATATCGACGACATTATCGCCGACTTGGAGCAGGCATTTAACAAAGTTAAGTAGGGGACGACGCCCACGGCGTCCCGAAAAAAGAGAAGGCGCGGCGAAAGCCGCGTCTTTTCGCCAATACAATTATAATTTAGTCTTGATAATTTTGTTAATATGTATTATAATTAATAAGATTACGATTTGAGGCGGTGAATGCGTTGGCGGAGAAAGTGCTTGCGGCGATGAGCGGCGGCGTTGACAGCTCCGTCGCGGCGTATTTGCTCGACAAGCGCGGCTTTGACGTGTCGGGCGCGATGATGAAACTCTATGAGAACGAGGACATCGGCGAGGACATTATGCGCTCCTGCTGCTCCCTTGCGGACAAGGGCGACGCGGAGGCTGTCGCGGCGCGTCTCGGCATTCCGTTTTACGTTTTCAACTACACCGAGGAGTTTCGCCGCGGGGTTATGGACGCGTTCGTTGACGAGTACGCCCACGGTCACACGCCGAATCCGTGCGTGGAGTGCAACCGGTTGCTGAAATTCGGCGCGCTGTTTGAGCGCGCGGACGCTCTCGGCTGTAAATTCATCGCGACGGGGCATTACGTCCGCGTTGAGCGTGACGCGGGCGGACGCTATCTGCTGAAAAAAGGCGTCGACGACACCAAGGACCAGAGCTACGCGCTGTTTTTTATGACGCAGGAGCAGCTTGCGCGCACGGTTTTCCCGTTGGGAGAACTGACGAAAACGGAAGTGCGTGAGCTTGCGCGGGAAAACGGTTTTGAGAACGCAGCAAAGCCGGATTCGCAGGATATCTGCTTTGTGCCGCGCGGCGATTACGGCGAGTTTCTCGAAACCTACACGGGCAAAACGCCTCCGCCCGGCGATTTTCTGGACAAAAACGGTAAAATCCTCGGAACGCACAGGGGCATCTCGCGCTACACCGTCGGTCAGCGGCGCGGTCTCGGCATTTCGGACGAACACCGGCTGTACGTCACGCGGATAGACACGGCAAAAAACGCCGTAATCCTCGGCGAAAACGCGGATTTGTACAGCCGCGAGCTGATGGCGAAGAACATCAATATCATTGCCGGCGAGCTGCCGGAACAGGAATTCCGATGTACCGCGAAAATCCGTTACGGAATGCGCGAACAACCCGCGACCGCGACGCGGACGGGTGAGGACGAGCTTAAAATTGTGTTCGATACGCCGCAGCGGGCGATAACGCCGGGGCAATACGCGGTGCTTTACGATAACGATATTGTGATAGGAGGAGGGACAATTCAATGACAATTCGCGAGGTTCAGGACGAGATTATCCGCCTGAAAAAAGAGAAGAATATCTGCGTGCTGGCGCATTCATATCAGGCGCGGGAGATTCTCGAAGTCGCGGACCATACCGGCGACTCGTACAAGCTCTCGGTGCTTGCAAGTGAGGACGAAAAGCCGACGGCGATTATGTGCGGCGTGCGCTTTATGGCGGAAACCGTGAAGCTGCTGTCGCCTGAAAAGACCGTGTTTCTGGCGAACACGGAGGCGGGCTGTCCGATGGCGGACGGGCTTTCGGCGGAGCGGCTGCAAAAGGCAATTGACAAGTACCCGAACGCGGCGGTCGTCTGCTATATCAACACGACGGCCGAGGTAAAAACGCTCTCCGACGTTTGCGTAACGTCAAGCTCCGCCGTGAAAATAATAAAGGCGATGCCGCAGACAGAAATCCTGTTCGTACCGGACTGTAACCTCGGCGCGTACGTCGCGTCGCAGGTGCCGGAAAAGACGGTTCATCTGATTAACGGCGGCTGTCCGATTCACGCGGCTGTCTCCGCAGCCGACGTCGCGGCGGCAAAGGCGGCGCATCCGGACGCGCTGCTGCTCGTCCATCCGGAGTGCGTTCCCGACGTCGTGAACGCCGCGGATTACGTCGGAAGTACGTCGGGGATTTACGATTTCGCGCTCGCGTCGGACAAAAAAGAGTTCATTATCGGCACGGAAATTTCGATTGCAGAGCATTTGCAGTACGCCGCGCCGGAGAAGAAATTCTACGCGCTGACGAAAAAGCTGATGTGTCACAATATGAAAGCTACGACGCTGATGGATTTATATCACTGTCTGCGCGGCGACGGCGGCGACGAGATTATCTTAGAGCCGCAACTGATTACAGACGCGGTGAAATGCATAGACGAAATGATTAGGTTAGGTGGAAAATAAACAAATGTCAATACTTTTAGAGATAAAAAACCTGTCCGTCGCGGTGGGTGAAAAGCTGATTTTGCGCGACCTTGATTTGAAGATTCCCGTTGGGGAAACGCACGTTTTAATGGGGCAGAACGGCACGGGCAAGTCCACGCTCGCGAGCGCGATTATGGGTTCGCCGGCGTACACGGTCACGAACGGCGAGATTCTGTTTGAGGGTGAGAAGATCATCGAGGAATCGCCCGACAAGCGCGCAAAGCGCGGAATATTCCTCTCGTTCCAGAATCCGGAGGAGGTTCCGGGGATTACGCTCGAAAACTTCCTGCGTACGGCGAAAGGCGCGGTCGCCGATGAAAAGCCGCGCTTAATGCAGTTCAAAAAGGACATTCGCGCGCAGATGGAACAGCTCGGTATCGGCGAGGCTTACGCGGGGCGCGAGCTGAACGTCGGATTCTCCGGCGGCGAGAAGAAGAAGAGCGAGATTTTGCAGCTGCTGATGCTCAACCCGAAGCTCGCGATTCTCGACGAAGCGGATTCCGGACTCGACGTGGACGCGATTAAAGTCGTCTCCGAGGGCGTAAACCGCTTCCGCAACGAGGGCAATTCGCTGCTGATTATCACGCACAACCCGAAGCTCCTTGAAGACATCAAGGTGGACAGGGTTCACGTCCTCTCCGGTAAGAAAATCGGATTTGAGGGCGGCGCGGAGCTTATCGGGCAGATTGCCGAGAGCGGTTTCGCGGTTTTGGAGGGCAAATGAGTACAGAACAGAGCATTGAGGACGTCGCCCGCGAAATGTACGACACCAAGGGCGTAATGAAGCCGAAATTTCAGGTGGATTCCGGTCTGACGCCGGAGATTATCTCGATGATTTCCGACGAGAAACACGAACCCGACTGGATGCGTGAGTTTCGCCAGAAGTCGCTTGAAATTTACAACAGCACGGCGTTACCCGACTGGGGTCCGTCGCTCGACGGGCTGGATATGGCGAACATCGTTACCTACGTCCGCCCCAATTCCAAGATGGAGACGAGCTGGGAGGACGTTCCCGACGAGATTAAGAACACGTTTGAGCGGCTCGGCATTCCGGAGGCGGAGCGTACGGGTCTTGCCGGCGTTGGCGCGCAGTACGATTCCGAGGTCGTGTACCACAGCGTCAAGAAAGAAGTCGCGGACCTCGGCGTCGTCTACACGGATATGGACACGGCGTTAAAGGGCGAGTACGGCGACCTCGTGCGCGAGAAGTTTATGCAGATTCTCCGCACGACGGAGCATAAGTTTATGGCTCTTCACGGCGCGGTTTGGAGCGGCGGGAGCTTTGTCTACGTCCCTGAGGGCGTGGAGGTTTCCATTCCGCTGCAATCATATTTCCGTTTTAACGCGGCGGGAGCCGGTCAGTTTGAACACACGCTGATAATCGTGGAAAAGAACGCGAGTCTGCACTTCATCGAGGGCTGCTCCGCGCCGAAATACAACGTCGCGAATATCCACGCGGGCTGCGTCGAGCTGTACGTCGGCGAGGGCGCGCGGCTGCGCTATTCGACGATTGAAAACTGGTCGAAAAATATGTACAACCTCAATTCCAAGCGCGCCGTCGTCGAGAAAAACGGCATAATCGAGTGGGTTTCCGGCTCGTTCGGCTCGCACACGGGCTGCCTTTATCCGATGTCCGTGCTGCGCGGCGAGGGCGCGCGAATGGACTATACGGGCATCACGTTCGCGGGTGCGGGGCAGGACCTCGACACGGGCGCGCAGGTGATTCACGCCGCGCCGAACACGTCCTCGCGCATCTCCGCGAAGTCGATTTCCAAGGACGGCGGGCTGTCCACGTTCCGCGGCGGGATTACGGTCAACAAGGACGCAAAGGGCTGCAAAGTCTCGGTTTCCTGCGATTCGCTGATGCTCGACTCAATTTCGCGCTCCGACACGGTTCCCGTGCTTGACGTGCGCGGCGATGACGTGGATATCGGATACGAGGCGAAAATCGGGCGCATTTCCGAGCAGGCGATTTATTACCTGATGAGCCGCGGAATCTCCGAGGCGGACGCTAAGGCAATGATTGTCAACGGCTTCGCGGAGCCGATTTCCAAGGAGCTGCCGCTCGAATACGCGGTGGAGATGAACAATCTGATTTCGCTGGAAATGAAGGGGAACACGTGAGTACGATTGACGCGGATGTTCTCGCGGCGTATAACGCGGGAATCGAAAAAAACAGACTTCGCAGCGGTTTGGGGCTTGTAGAGTTTGCGCGAACCTGTGAGATTTTGACGGAAACGCTGCCTGCGCCGCCCGCCGTGATTTACGACATCGGCGGCGGTTACGGCGAATACGCGTGGTGGCTCGCGGCACGGGGATATACGGTTTCGCTGTTTGATATTTCAGAGCGGAATATCGAAATGTCAGCGGATTTAGCGGCGGAATATCCGAAGGCTCAGCTCACGGCGGCGGAGATTGCGGACGCGCGGAATATTGCGATGCCGGACGAGAGCGCGGACGCGATTTTGCTGCTCGGTCCGCTGTACCACATCACGGAATACGGGGAACGATTGGCTGCGTTACGCGAGAGCTTTCGTCTGCTGAAACCGGGCGGGCTGATTTTCACGGCGGCAATCACGCGCTACGCGACGCTCCTGTGGGCGACAACCGTGTACGGAGAGCGAAATGAACTTCTCGGCGACGCGGATTTTATCGAAATGGTAGAGCGCGAGCTGCGCGACGGACAGCACATCAAAAAGACGAGCGCGAGTTACGCGGGAATGGGACGCTCATATTTTCATTTGCCGCGCGAACTGGCGGACGAAATTGAAGCGGCGGGTTTTGTAAACGCGGAGGTGCGCGGAGTAATCGGGGCGTCGTGGCTCGTACCAAATCTCGACGAGCAATGGAAAGACCCGAAACGGCGCGAGAATATCCTAAGAACCGTGCGAATGACCGAAAAAGAGGACGCGGTTTTGGGCTTGAGCACGCACATACTGGCGATAGCGGAGAAACCGCGATGAACGAAAAAATCTTTTTGCGAATCCCGTCAATCGACGAGATGGACTACCGCCGCCGCCTGTGGGCGGACCCCGAAACGACGAGCTTTAATGCGCCGTACGGCGACGACGGGGTTTCGGGAGTGCTGAACATTTCGGAGGAGAGGTTGCGAGAAATGTACACCGCGCGCATTGCGAGCGGCGAAATGTACTACGCGTACATCATCGACGCGGCGACGGACGAGCCGGTCGGCGAGGTGAATATTCACTTTGACTTTGAATATCAAGAGCAGCTTATCGGCATCACAATCGAGGCGCGGCACCGCGG
>JAISJC010000147.1 GCA_031261745.1 Oscillospiraceae bacterium | reverse complement strand
GTTGAGAACTCTGCAACCGCAGGTTGAGACGCGCTTTTGTCACATTCTTACAACATTCTCTCTTGACAAAGGTGCCTTTTTATTATATCATACTAAGCAGGTAAATTCTACACTACTATATAAGGAGTGCATTCAATGAAACAGTTCAAAGACAAAATCGCATTTATCACCGGCGGCGCGTCGGGCGCGGGTCTCGGACAGGCCAAGGTCTTTTCCAAAGCGGGTATGAAAGTCGCCATCGCCGACGTGCGCGAGGACGCTCTCAAAGCCGCCGTCAAAGAGAGTATTGCGTATTCCGGGTGCAGCGACGAGGACGTTCTGCCCATCAAGCTCGACCTGACCGACCGCGAAGCGTACACGAAGGCCGCCGACCTCGTTGAGGCGGTGTTCGAGGGTCCCCCGCATCTGCTGATCCAGACCGCCGGCGTCAACTCGTTCGGCCCTGTCGAGGCGTCCACGTTTGACGATTTCGACTGGGTTGTCGGTGTCTGTTTTGACGCCGTCGTCAACGGTCTGCTCATCTTCGTGCCGCGTATGATTAAGGCGTATGCGAACAAGGAAGAGTTCCACGTTGCGGCTACCTCGTCAATGGGCGGCTTTATGGCCGGCTCCACGACGGGCCCGTATTCCGCCGCCAAGGCCGCCGTCAACAACCTGATTTACAGCTACGCGGAGGCGTTGAAGCCCTATGGCGCGAGCGCGACGGTGCTTTGCCCTGGCAACATCAACTCAAACATCGGCAACGCCGAGAAGTTCCGTCCCGAACATTTGAAGAACACTGGCTACCACGTTTCCGAAGGCACGATGAAAACCCTCGGCGCGATTCACGCCACGGGTATCGACCCCGTCGAGCTGGGCGAAATCCTCAAAGAGGGTATCGAGAACGGCCGCATTATCGTTCTGCCGGACCACAATCCGGACGGCCGCGCGGCAATGCTCCGCAGCCAGCACGAGGCTATTGAGAACTACACCCTGACTGCCGAGCAGCGCGCGATTGCGGACGCGGAGCGTTTCAAGAACTTCGCACCTCCCGTCAGCGACGATTCCGGTCCTCCCCCGTCTATGTGGGGCGTTCCCGAAGGCGGCGAGGCGTTCGGCCAGGCACGCGCCGACCTCGACTACGTTGATCCGAGCAAGAAATTCACAAAATAGCATAGACTCAGCCGCCCCGCTCATATGAGCGGGGCGGCTTTTCGTCGGTTCATTCGTACATTTGCTTTATTTGTTCGAGCGTCTGCGCCTCGGCGGTTTCTATATATTCGTCCGTTATCTTCTCTAACTGCTCAAAGCCGTTCGCGAGCCAGTCGGAAAGCAACTTCCGCCGCTCCTGCGTAATCTCCGAGTCCTGCCAGACCGCCAGCTTTGCCCGCGTCACCAACGACAGGCATTGCGCGACAGCTTGAACCGCCGTTTTGAGCCGTTCCTCGCCGTGCGTGAGAAATACAAGCTGGGTTAAGCGTTCTATTTCCGACAGTCTGTCGGCGTAGGCTTTCGCCCTTTCGATTTCGCCCTTCGCCTCGCAAAACAAACTCGCGCCCAAAAGCGTCGATTCGCGAATCGCGTCGTCGGTGCAGCTCGCGAGAATCCGCTCGCTTATTTCAATCATCTCGTCGAAGTCCTCCATATACCACAGATAGCCGTTCGTCCTGAACCGTATGCCGTTCCCCTCCTGTCCGCGCGGGAACAGCGTTCTCGACCAACTGTAACGCAGCATAATTCGGTAGTCGTTCGGAAACTCGCGGTACGCGGCCTCCATATCCGCGCGTTGCTCCGCGTCGCTGTTTTCACCGTACTCTTTGAGTAAAATCGCATTGATTTTCGCCTCTTTTTCGGCTTCATCGACGCCGAGAAGGGTGTCCACGCTCACGTTGTAAAAGCTCGCGAGCGCGGGCAGGAGCGTGATGTCGGGATAGCCCTCGCCGCGCTCCCACTTGGAAACGGCCTGCGTCGTAATGCCGAGGTGCCGCGCGAGGTCGTCCTGCGTGGTGCCTTTTGCGTTTCGCAGGTTTTTCAGGTTTTCGTTGATGATGATATTCATACCAAAATTCTCCGTTCTTTGTAGGGTACGATGTCCACATCGTACCGTGGGTTTTGTTCGCGGGTCGATGTGGACCTCGACCCCTACAAGACGCGTACGCTTTGTATACATAATAACACAACGCGGTTACTTTACAATAACCGCGTTGTTGATATTCGGTTGATTTTCTAAACGATTCGTTTACTTCGCTTTCGCTTCGCAGCCCGCCGCGCAGCCGTCGCAGCCGCAGCCGCAGCTCGGCGCGCTGCGTTTTTTGTCGCGAATCAGCTTAAACACAATCGCCGCGACAACCGCAACGACGACCGCCAAAACAATAATCGTGCCAAAACTCATTGTGTTCGCCCCCTTGCTATTTACAGGTTAGCATAAACTAACCTATTTGTCAAGAAAAATTTCGGTTCACCGAAATTCCTTGGAGCGGGCGAAGGGAATCGAACCCTCGTGTTCAGCTTGGGAAGCTGACATTCTGCCATTGAACTACGCCCGCATAGCGCAAATCCCCCGTACGGGGGATTTGCCATTAATTGGTGGACGATAACGGACTTGAACCGCTGACCCTCCGCACGTCAAGCGGATGCTCTACCAACTGAGCTAATCGTCCACATCAGCGTTGGATATAATACACCAACGCCGAGTATTTGTCAAGTACTTTTTTACTCGTCCTCTTCGTCGTCCTCGTCAAAAACGAGTTCGAGTTTTTCGCCGCACTTGGGGCAGAGAACCTCTCCGCTTTCGAGCGCGTCCTCTTCAATGACGATCTCTTCGCCGCACGCGGGGCAGTCAACCTCATACACGAGATCTCCGTCGCCACAGCAGTCGCAATCCTCGTCGTCGCAGCAGTCACAGTCTTCATCGTCTTCGTCGTCATCGTCATCGTCGTCTCCGAAAATGATTTCCTCGATGTCGGACAAATCCTCGCTAAGCGCGTCGATTTCCTCGCCGAGATCCAGCGCGTTCTCGCCGAGCGCGTCAACCTCGTCGGCAATATCCGCCAGAACGTCAATTACCGCGGTAAACAATTTGCTTTCCTTAGACTCCGGATCCAGCGCGAGGCCCTCCGCAAGTCCTTTCAAATAGGCAACTTTTTCTAAAACAGACATATAATCCTCCTTAACAATCAGCCCTTGGCTCTTTCCAAATACTCACCTGAGCGCGTGTCGATTTTAATGCGCTCACCCTCGTTAATAAACAGCGGCACTTTGACCTCCGCGCCGGTTTCTACCGTCGCGGGCTTCGTCACGTTCGTCGCCGTGTTTCCCTTTTCGCCGGGATCCGTCTGCGTGACGGTAAGCTCGACAAAGTTAGGCGGCTCGACAAGGAAAACCTTGCCCTTGAACGCGGAAACGGTGCAAACCATCTCCTCCTTGACGAAACGGAACGAGTCGCCGAGGACGCTGCCGTCAATAGGCTCCAACTCGTATGTCTCCTGATCCATAAAGTAGTACAAATCGCCGTCGCTGTAACTGTACGCCATATCACGGCGGTCAACAAACGCATTTTCAAACTTATCCGTGGGGTTAAAGGACGTTTCAACAACCGCGCCTGTGATGACATTTTTCATCTTCGTGCGCACAAACGCCGCGCCTTTTCCGGGTTTGACGTGCTGAAACTCAATGACCTGCATAACCTTTCCGTCCATTTCAAAGGTGACGCCGTTCCTGAATTCACTCGCGGAAACCATATAAAATTCCTCCTTGGTAGTTATCAACGCTTTATTATACTATACGTTTACGTGAATTGCAAGAGAAATTTTTAATATATCTCCATCAGCTCTTTCGGCAGTTCCGTAATGTTCACGCAGCCGTCCTCCGTAATGTAAATCACGTCCTCAATCCGCACGCCGAAGCGTCCGGGCAGGTAGATTCCCGGCTCGGCGGAGATGACGGCTCCCGCCGGAATCTCTCCCGTGTTCGTCGGCGAAGCGTTCGGGTTCTCGTGGATTTCAAGTCCGAGCGAATGGCCGAAGCCGTGGCCGAAGTATTCGCCGAACCCCGCGTTTGCAATGACATTATGCGCCGCCGCGTGAATGTCGCAGCCGCGAACGCCGGCCTTTGCCGCCGCAATCCCCGCGAGCTGCGCCGCGATAACCGTGTCGTAAACGAGCCGCATTTCGTCCGTCGCGCGGCCAATGCAGACCGTCCGCGTCGTGTCGGAACAATAGCCGTCTTTTATCACGCCGAAATCGAGCGTCAGGAAGCCCTCCGAAATCTTCTCGTCCGTCGGCACGCCGTGCGGCATACTCGAACGCGGCCCCGAAACCGCGATTGTGGCAAACGACTTGTCGTCCGCACCGTTGCGCAGGAACGCGAAGAACAGCTCGTTCGCGAGTTCGCGTTCCGTGATTTTCGTCGAGATTTTCGACAGAATGTCGTTGAAGGATTTCTCGGCAATGCGCTGCGCCGCAATCATCTTGTCGAGTTCCTCCGCAGTTTTTACCGCCCGCGCATCCGTGAGGAATTTCTGCGCCGGCACGAGCGTCGCCGTGAGTTTTTCGGCAAAATTCGCGTGTTCCTTGAACGTCACGCGCTCCTCCTCGAACCCAAGCGTCGTGTATCCGCGCTCCGCGCAGACGTCGTTAATCAGCTTCGCGTACGGGTTTTCCCTGTTCGTCAGGCGCACCTCGGCGTTCGGAATAGCCGCGGACGCGGCCTCAAAGTACCGCGTGTCCGTGAAGAACCACGCGCCGTCCGCCGCAATAATCGCGACGCCCGCCGACGACGGAAAGCCCGTCGCGTAGCGGCGGTTGATGTCCGACGTGATGAGCAGCGCGTCAAACTCCGCTTCCGCGACGTTTTTTTGCAGCTTTTCAATGAAATTCATAGTGTTTTCCTCCAAATCCTAATTGGCTGTTCGGCTATGTACCGCAGCGCGTGCAGCGGATTTTCAAACTTAATCGGCCTGACGAGGAGCGACACGACTCCCGCGCGGTTCGCCGCGAGCGTGTCCGTGAAAATCTGGTCACCGGCGAGCGCGGCGTTTTTACACGCGGTTTTCAGCGTTTCCGCAACCTCGGCGAGTTTTCGCGGCGACGGCTTACGCGCGTGATACACATACTCGATTCCAAGCGCGGCGGCGAACGCCGCGACGCGGTTCGATTTGCGGCTGTTGGACACAATAAAGAGCGTAATCCCCGCATTTTTCATCGCGCGCGCCCACTCAATCGTCTCCCCCGTCGGCTCCGCCGTCCTGTACGGCGCGATCGTGTTGTCGAGGTCAAGCAACAGCAGTGAAACGCCGATTCCGCGCAGAAATTCCGGCGTTATCCGCAAAAGCGTGTGAAATTTGTACTTCGGGAACGGCGAAAAACTCATAAACACAAATCCTGATTCATAGATTGTAGCATAATACTAATGTAGGGGACCTTTATGGAAATTTACGTCGCTATTCCCGTCGGCTCCGCGCCCGCGCTGCCGCCGCACCTGATTCCCGCGCGCATCATCTACCGCGTTCGCGGAGCGCGGCTGTACCGCGCGAGGGGCGCGAAATCCGCGCAGGGCGGCGTCGCCGTCGTGAACACGTCCGAATACACGGGCGGCGTTCCGTCCGCGTACCTCGTCTCTGAGCTAGCGGGCGAGGTCGAAGCCGCAAACTACGGCGGCGTTGTCCTCGACACGGGCGGGGCGCGTCTCGGCGCGTCGCCGCTTCAAATTGCGTTCGCGAACGAGCTTGCGGACGCTATCGCTCCGCGCACTGTATATGTGCCTGAAATCCTTGGGGCGCAGGTGCCGAACGCCTGCGTACTCGTCCAAACCGCGCTGTCCGGCGGGAGCTTGGAGCGTCATCTGTCCGGTGCGCTCACGCGGTACGGTGAGCGCGTCGCGCTTGAATGCGACCGCGTGCGAATGGACTTCGCGCTCCCCTCTCCGTCCGGTTTCGGCGCGGAGCTTGACGCAGCGCAGTTCGCCGCGCTCGCCGTCGGGCAGCGCGCATATTACTCAAACTCATTGTGCTGCAACTACTTTACCTATCCCGATGAAATCTCCGCGCCGCACATCGTCCTGTTCGACGACGCGCAGACAATAAAGCGCAAGTTTGCACTCGCGGAAACCCTCGGTATTGGACAGGCGTTTTTGTTTTATCCGCATATTGCGGATATTATTGACTCTCTTTAATCGCATCCCAGTATTTTTTCGCCGCCTGTTCGGTCTTGTTTTCGCCGTATTCGTAGTATTTCGCGCCGAGCAATTCGTCGGGCAGGTACTGCTGCGGTGTGTAATTGTTCGGGAAGTCGTGCGGGTACAGGTAGCCCTGCTCGCGCTCAAAGCCCGCGCCGTCCGCGTGGACGTTTTGGAGCTGGCGCGGAACGCCGCCGATTTTACCGGCGCGCACGTCGGCGAGAGCCGCGTCGATCGCCATCACTCCCGTGTTCGACTTCGGCGCGGTGCAGAGCAAAATTACCGCGTCCGCGAGCGGCAGACGCGCCTCCGGCAGACCGAGCTGCGTCGCGGAATCCACGCACGCCTTGACAATCGGAATCGCCATCGGGTACGCAAGCCCAATATCCTCACAGCAAGCGCAGAGAATGCGGCGGCACGGCGCGAGCAGGTCGCCCGCTTCGAGCAAACGCGCGAGATAGTGCAACGCCGCGTCCGTGTCAGAGCCGCGAATCGACTTGTGCAGAGCGGACAGCAGGTCAAAATGGTCGTCGCCGTCGCGGTCGTAGCGCATTGCGGACTTTTGGCTCACAAGTTTCGCGTCGTCAAGAGTTATTTTAACCTTGCCGTCCTCGCGGCGCGACGCGGAGAACAGCAGCTCCACGGAATTAATCGCCTTGCGCACATCGCCGCCGCAGGACTGCGCGATATGGCGCGGCACGCCGTCTTCAAGCTCGGCGGTCAGCGCGTCGCGCTCCTCGATGAATTTCACGGCGCGCAGGACGGATTTTTCAACCGCGTCGGGCGTGATTTGCTTGAACTCAAACACGGTCGAGCGCGACAGCACGGCGTTGTAGACGTAGAAATACGGGTTTTCCGTCGTGGACGCGATGAGCGTGATTTTGCCGTTTTCTATGAATTCTAAGAGCGACTGCTGCTGTTTTTTGTTGAAATACTGAATCTCGTCGAGGTAGAGCAGAATACCGTTCGGCGCGAGGAACGTGTCGAGGTCGGCGATGACCGCCTTGACGTCCGCGATCCCTGCCGTCGTCGCGTTGAGCTTGCGCAGGACGCGGCCCGACGACGCGGCGATGATGTTCGCGACGGTGGTCTTGCCGGAGCCCGACGGGCCGTAGAATATCATATTCGGAATGTCGCCGGATTCCACAATTCGGCGCAGCAAACCGCCCGCGCCGAGAATATGCTCCTGTCCCACGACGTCGTCGAGGGTGACGGGGCGCAATTCATCTGCAAGCGGGCGGTAATTCGGCATTTTATTCTCCTTTATTCATACAGCGGGTGCTTTGCGACAAGCTCCGCGACCTTGGCGCGGATAATGTCCGCTTTTGTGTCCACGTCCGCCGCGGTGAGGGCTATGCACTCGGCCACAACGTCCATATCCGCCTCCGTGAAGCCGCGCGACGTGACGGCGGCGGTGCCGAGGCGTATGCCGCTCGTGTTCGACGCGTTCTGCGGGTCGTTCGGGATTTTATTTTTGTTCGCTGTGATGTTCACGGTGTCGAGCAAAATCTCCATTTCCTTGCCGGTTCTGCCGGATTTCCGCAGGTCGAGCAGCATTAAATGGTTGTCCGTACCTCCGGAAACGAGGTCAAACCCGCGCGAAAGCAGACCCGCCGCGAGAGCCTTTGCGTTCTTGCGGATTTGCTGCTGGTACGTCTTATATTCGGGCTTTAACGCCTCGCCGAACGCGATAGCCTTTGCCGCGACGATGTGCATAAGCGGTCCGCCCTGCGCGCCGGGGAACACGGCTGAATTGATGCGCTTCGCAATCGCCTCGTCGTTTGTCATCAGGAAGCCGCCGCGCGGTCCGCGCATTGTCTTGTGCGACGTTGAGGTCACGATGTCCGCGTACGGCACGGGCGACGGGTGTTCCCCCGCCGCGACGAGGCCCGCGATGTGCGCGATATCCACCATAAGGTACGCGCCGACTTCCTTTGCGATTGCGCCGAATTTCTCGAAGTCAATCACGCGCGGATACGCGCTCGCGCCCGCGATAATCATCTGCGGCTTGTGTTCAAGCGCGAGGCGGCGCACCTCGTCGTAATCTATGACGTTCGTGTCTGGCGTGACGCCGTAGGACACAATATTATAGTATTTGCCTGAAAAATTTGCCTTTGACCCGTGCGAGAGATGCCCGCCGTGGTCGAGGTCCATTCCGAGAACGGTGTCGCCCGGCTTGACGAGCGAGAGGTACGCCGCGTAGTTCGCGGACACGCCGGAATGCGGCTGCACATTCACGAATTTCGCGCCGAAGAGCTTTTTCGCGCGCTCAATCGCAATACTCTCCACCACGTCTACCTCCTCGCAGCCGCCGTAATAGCGGTGTCCGGGGTAGCCCTCGGCGTATTTATTCGTCAGCACCGTACCCGCCGCGGCGAGAACCGCCGGCGAGACGAAATTTTCAGACGCAATCAGCTCGATATTGCGGCGTTGCCGCGCGTATTCCTTTTGGATTGCCGCGCCGACCTCAGGGTCGAACTGTGAAATAAAGTCCATATTCTCGCGAATCATTTGTATTCCTCCGTTAATTTACATAATCCTACATATTATATAAGTTATTGCGGCGCATTGCAAGGCAATTAATATAAATATTTATACAATTTTTTTGACATTACGCGCTTTTTATTGTAAAATAACGTCTATGAACAACAATATTAACGTCAATGAAATAATCGCGCGGCTCGAACGCGAGTACCCCGCCGCGCTCTGCTCGCTCGAATACGACAAGCCCCACGAGCTGCTGTTTTCCGTGCGCCTTGCGGCGCAATGCACGGACGAGCGCGTGAATAAAATCACGCCCGCGCTGTTCGCGCGCTTCCCGACGCTTGAAGCGTTTGCGGAGGCCGAGCAGACGGAGGTGGAGGAATACGTGCGCTCCTGCGGGTTTTTCCGCTCCAAGGCGCACGACATTATCGCGGCGGCGCGTATGCTTCTCGCGGATTTCGGCGGCGTCGTCCCCGACAATATGGGCGATTTATTGAAACTCCCCGGCGTCGGGCGCAAGACGGCTAATCTTGTCCTCGGCGACGTTTACAAAAAGCCCGGTTCAGTCGTCGTGGACACGCACTGCATCCGTCTGACGAACCGAATCGGGCTTGCGAACACTAAGGTTCCGGAAAAAATCGAGGTTATTCTGCGCGCGGTTTTGCCGCCCGACAAATCGAACGATTTTTGCCACCGAATGGTGCTTCACGGCCGCGCCGTCTGCCCCGCCCGCGCGCCAAAATGCGCGGAATGCTGTATCAGCGAATATTGCGAGAAACACCTGTAATCAGAATAATAGAGGAGCGAATAAAATGGGTGAACTGTCAAAATTGGCGAACATCGGCGGTGAAATTGAGCGTCAGCTTAACCAAGTCGGGATAAACACATATGAAGAACTGCTTGCGGCGGGAGCGGAGCAGGCGTGGCTGAGAATATTTGAAATAGACACGTCGGCGTGTATGAACCGGCTGTTGGCGTTGGAGGGCGCGTTGCAAGGTGTGAAAAAGACTTTGCTTCCGGCTGAACGTAAAGCAGAGTTAAAGGAATTCTATAATCGCTATAAGAGTTGACTATCTCATTTTCCAAGTCTCCCACGCGCGCCGCCAGGTCGCGTCGCTGACGGGAAAATCGGTATCTCCCGCCGCCTCACCGACCGCAATCGCGTGATGCAAAAAGTCACCGATTAAGTCCTCGCCCGTCAAAATCGTCCGCGCCGCGGCTTCGCACCAAACCGGCGCGGCCTCGTACATTGTCGAGCGTTTTGTCGCCGTAATCAGCGCGTCGATATCGTATTCAACACGAATTTCCTCGACGGCAATTTCGTCATTCGCGGCGGTCAGAATCGTGTACGGCGCACCTACGGCAAAATCGGATGCAAAACCACACGAACCGGGATTCACGAAAAGCGCGTCGCCGCGCCGCCAGTGCGCCTGCAAGTGGTTGTGTCCGAACGCGTAAATCCCGCGCGGCATCGCGGCAAGCTCCGCCGCAACCTCCGGTGACGCGTCGATGGACACGTTGACGTGCGCGAGGTAGCCGCCGCGCGGAATCGGGTCGGTTCTCATTCTGCCGCGCAGCCAACCGGAGCTGTTAATCTCGCGCAGCTTTGACGCCTTAAAGCAAAATTCGCGCAGCGAATGCGTCGCGAACAGCGTCATTCCGCCGAATTCAAGCTCCGCCGTGTCGGGCAATCCGAACAGATAATCCGCGTTCGCGTCCGTCAGCTCGCGCAGGTTCCACCGCGCCGGCGCCATCTGTTCGAGCGCGAGCCAGTCGGGATTATCGCGGCGAAACCCTTCTAAACGCTCCTCCTTGTTGCCGCGGATAATCGTTGCGTTTTCAAGGCTTTGCAGCAGCTCCGCAATCTCGTTCGGGTACGGGAAATCCGTGATGTAGTCGCCGAGCAGGAGGAATTGCGTCACGCCGCGCGCCCGCGCGTCCGCGATTACGGCTTCGAGCGCGGGCAGGTTCCCGTGAATGTCCGAAATTAGCGCGATTTTTTCCATTTTTACCTCCTGCTTGGCTTGATTACAGCAACGCCCTCACGCGCGCAAGCGACACCTTGGGGTCGTCGCCCTCGTCGAATACCGTCCAGCCGTCGAAGCGCGTCGACGGGTTCGCGGCTTTTTCGTAATACTTCGCCGCGACGCGCAAATCGCGCTCCACGCCCAGTCCGCGCTCGTACAGTTCGCCGATACGCAAATCCGCCAAGGGAAACTCCAAATCCGCGGATTTTTGATACCATTCGAGCGCGGCCGCGTAATCCCTATCCACGCCGAAGCCGTCGCGGTACAGGTCGCCGATGTTGCACCGCGCCCACGGATTGCCCGTACCATAAGGACCCGGCACCGTGTCGGATTGCGTATACCAGTACATCGCCTGCTCGTAATCCCGCAGCAACCCCTTGCCGAAATGGTACTGCACGCCCAAGTTGATGCAAGCTCCCGTATGACCAAGCTCGGCGGCATTGCGGTAGAGCTTCGCGCTCATTTCGTAGTCTTTCGTATTGTACGAGTAAACCGCGGTTTTATAATAAAAATCGCTAAGCTTCGCTATTGCGTCGGCGTCGCCGCTTTCAGCCGCCTTTTTGAGTTCATCTAATTCCGCTTTGCCAAACTGCGCAGTATTCTGCTCACCATCACCAAAAAGGATAATCCCTGTATCTCTGCCCGACGCGATTGCATAAATGTTCTTCAGAAGCTCCGTCGCTCCCGCGTCCAGCGTAACTGCGGGCTTTGCGTTGGACTTTGCGGCAGACTGCGCCGTGCCGAGCAGCTCGTCGGCGGTTACGCCGAAATACGCCGCCAGCGTCGGCAGCAGCGTGATATCCGGATACGCCTTGCCGCACTCCCACTTGGACACCGCGCGCGTCGATACGCCCGCCGCGTTCGCCACTTCCTTTTGCGTCAGGTTCTTTTCTGTCCGCAGACGTTTGATGTTGTCGCCTATTGTGAGTTCCATAATCGCGCCTCCTGTATATTTGATGAATTAAATATACACCGCCCGCGCCGCCGCGTCAATCGCCGCGTGTTACACAAATGTCAACCGTGGGTTGACTGCTCCGGCTCCCTCGGCGCGGCCGCGACCGTCTTATAATCCGTGTAAATCACCATTCCGGGCTTCGCGCCCGGTGTTTTTTTCACATATTTCACGGGGCAATAATCCACCGCCGCGCGCGTGTCCTCCCGCGCCTCGGAATAGTACGCCGCAAGGCTAGCCGCCTCGGCAATATCCGCGTCGGCGGGCGCGTTCCCGCCCGTGCGGAGAATGACGTGCGAGCCGTGGCGCGCCTTGACGTGGAGCCAGATGTCGGTCTTGAACGCCGCCTTGAACGTCAGCTCGTCGTTCTGCGTGTTGTTGCGCCCGACAAGGATTTCGGCACCGCCCGTCGACGTGAAACGGCGCGGCGCGGTCGGCTTGACCTTTTGGCGGGACTGTGTTTTTTCGGGTTTGACGTAGCCGGAGCCGATAAGCTCGCGGCGAATATCGTCCAATTCGCGCTCCGTCGCAATCAGATTCAGCTCCGCGACGACGCTTTGCAGATAGTCCGCCTCGCGCTCGCCCGCCGCAATCTGCTCCGTGAGAATGCGCTCCGCGTTCTTCGCGCGGGTGTAGTCCTTGTAATACTTCGCGGCGTTTGCCTGCGGCGTTTTGCGGATATCGAGCGGAATTTCGCGCTCGCCGCCGTTGTAAAAGTCCTCCGCCACAAGGATTTCGTCGCCCTTATACATTCGGTGAATATTCGCCGTGATGATGTCGCCGCACTCACGCGCGTATTCGCGGTTCCCCGCCGCGGCCAGCTCCTCGCGTTGTGACGCGACGCGGCGTTCCGCGCGTGAGAGCGCGTTTTTCACGGTTTTCACGAGCGCGGACGAGCGCGAACGGCTCCGCTCCTCGGCTGCGCGGCGCGTGTAAAATCGCTCCAAGAGCGCGGAAAAGGACTGCTCCGTCACGCATTCCAGCGCGCGCTCATACTGCAAAATCTCGCAAAACGCGAAGTCGCGCAGCTTCCCCTCCGGCTCGCGCAGGAGCGTCGGGACGGGCGGCTGCGACAGGAACGCGTCGGAGCCGCGATACTCAATTTCCCTTGCAATCAGCGGCGAGAAGCCGAGATTTCCGCGCTCCGGCTGCGGCGGCAGATGATACGCAAGCCCCGGCAGAACGGGGCGGCGCGGCGACATTTCAGTGTCCACGCGGCGGAAACAGTCGATGATAATCCCCTCCGCGTCGATGAGAATGATGTTCGAGTTGCGACCCATCAGCTCGACCGCGAGCCTTTTTTCCTCCGGTTCGCCGAGCGTGTCAAAGCCCGCGAGGGAGAAAATCACCGCGCGCTCGCCCTCCGGCTGAAAAACCTCCGTGATTCGCGCGCCCGAAATGTGCTTGCGCAGCAGCATACAGAACATCGGCGGCGCGGCGGGATTCTCGTACTCCGCGTCGGTGAAGTGCAGCCGCGCGTCGGCGGCTCCGGTGGAAATCAGCAGATTGCGCCGCGTGTCGCCGCGCAGCGCGAGAATTATCTCGTCGCGCTCCGGCTGGCGGATTTTGTCAATTTTCGCGCCGATTAGCTCCGGCGTCAGCTCCGCGAGCAGCGCGGAGAGGTATTTTGCATCCAGCGGCATTATTCGTCCCCCATACACACGGCGAACAGTTCCAGCACGCGCGCGGTTTCGCCTTTTAGATAGAGCCAGCCGAACAGCGATTCGAGCGCGGTCGCGGCGTGGTACTCCTCAAAGCTCGCGCCGCGCGGCTTGGAGACGTGCGAGTTGCGCCCGCGGTTGTAGACGTCGCGCTCCGCGTCCGTCAGGCGCGGCAGGACGCGCTTCGCGGCCTCAAACTGCGCGGACGCCGCGACGAGCGCGACGGTCGCCTTATGTAACCCGCCGTGCGTCGTTCGCCCCTCCGCGCAGACGCGTGTGCGCGCCAAAAGCTCGTACACCGCGTCGCCGATGTGCGCGAGACCGAGGCTCGACAGGTCACGTATTTTCTCGTCGGAGATTTGCGTTTCAAACAACGGGTTCATAGTTTTCCTCGATTTTTCTTGATTTTGCAAGGGCGAGATTGAACACATTACCGAGCAGGAATATCAGCGCGCAGGTGTAAATCCACGTCATCATAATGATTATCGACGCGAGCGAGCCGTACACGAGCGCGTACTTCGCGGACGCGGAAATCAGCCGCGAGAACACCGCGCTGACGACGACGACGAGTACCGCCGCAGCGAGCGCGCCGGGAAAGCGCCAAACGCCGTGCGCGTTTTTGACCTTTTTCGGCGCGGAAACCTTATACGCCGTATAGAACATCGCGAACATCAGCGCGAACAGAATCAGAAACCTGATCCACAGCCACAGCTGCGTCACGTTTACGACGTTGAAGTTCCGTTCGAGCAGCTTTGTGAACCACTCGCCCGTCACAATCACCAGTCCGGAGACGTAGATGACGCCGAGAAACGCGATGGACATCGCGAAGCTCGCGAGGTGACCCCAGAAGCCTTTGAAGCGTTTCATCCCCTGCAAGTCGCCCATAATATTCATAATCGTGCGGAACGTCGCCGAGGAGCTTGTCAGCATCGTCGTAATCCCGACGACGAGCATAACGGCAGACATATTGCCGCCGAGGTAGCCGAGAAAGTCGCTGATGACACCGAGCGCGGCGGCGGGAATGATGTCCTCCCAGACAGCGAACAGCTCCACCTCCGTGATGTGCAGACCGCCGAGAATCGCCGTTCCGCAAATCAGCAGCGGGAACACGGAAAGCGTGAGGTAGTACGACAGCGCGGCGGCGGAACGCGGAACGTGCTGCCTGATATAAATCTCCGTGAAACGGCGCAGAACGAGCGTGGGCTTCGCGTTGAAATAGCGGTGGCTTGTGATTTTGTTGAAAAGTTCTTTTATCACTCGCTTCTCCTCATTTGTCCGATAAAAATCGGGTGTCCTGAGGACACCCGATAAATTCATCCTTTTATCACTTGCTCTGGAAGAGCTTTGCGATTGCGTCGAACGGATCCGGTTCCTCCGGCGGAACCGGGGGTGCGGTTTGCGGGGCAGCAGATCTTCCCGGTGCTTCAACCCCGAACTCCTCAGCCTTCGGCACCTGCGTGTAGCTCTTCGGTGCGGTCTCCGGCGGAGCGACCGTCTTCGGCGGCTCGGCATATGTCGGTGTGCGCTTCGGCTCCGGCGGCTTTGCCGGGGACGACGTGACCGTGACGTGAGCGTTATCAAACTTCGTCGCAATGATGGAGACGTGAACCTCGTCGTCCATCTCCTCGTCGACGAGGGTACCGAGGATAATCAGCGCGTCCGGATGCGCGGCTTCGTTGACTAGCTCCGCGGCTTCGCTGATGTCTTCGAGGCTGCTGTCCGGCGAGAATGTAAAGTTGATAAGGATTGCCTGCGCCCCGTTAATGGAGGTCTCCATAAGCGGGCTGGCGATTGCCTGGCGAATCGCGTCCTCCGCCTTGGTTTTGCCCGAACCGTGACCCATACCCATATGCGCGTAGCCGGAATCCTTCATAATCGACGTGACGTCGGCGAAGTCAACATTCGTATATCCGGTTTTCATTACAAGCTCCGTAATGCTCGAAACCGCCTGGCGCAAAACGTCGTCCGCGATCTCATACGCGTTTACCATCGTGATTTTCTGCTCTGAAATATGGCGCAGACGCTCATTCGGGATAATCAGGAGCGAGTCCACCTTGCCGAGCAGATTTGTGATGCCCTCTTCCGCCGAGCGCATACGACGCGCGCCCTCAAAGCCGAAAGGCTTCGTGACGATGCCGACCGTGAGTACGCCCGCCTCACGCGCGATGTCCGCGACAATCGGAGCCGCGCCCGTGCCGGTGCCGCCGCCCATTCCGGCGGTGACGAATACCATACTGGTATTTTCAAGAATCTTGGCGATTTCGTTGCGCGACTCCTCGGCGGCTTTTTTGCCGATCTCCGGGTTCGCGCCCGCGCCCTGCCCTTTTGTGAGCTTTTCGCCGATCTGTATTTTCAGGTCCGCGCTTGATTTAGAAAGTGCGGGCTTGTCCGTATTGATGGCGATGAACTCCGCGCCCTGCATTCCGGCTCTCACCATATGGTCAACGGCATTGTTCCCCGCACCGCCGACGCCGATGACTTTTATTGTGACAACATTGTCGGGTCCCGATTCTATATTAGACATTTATAGGCCTCCATATGTAGTGTAATTTCTGTAAAACGGCTAAAACCGTCTGTTTGTATTATATACTTTTGTATTGTATAACATAATAATCCGTTTGTAAATACGAAAATTGTAATTTTTCGTAATTTTTTTCACTTTTATCGTTCGATTATGCTCACACGGTCGTCTCTGTCGAGCAAAACCTGCCCTTTGAAGTCCTCCGGCTTGTCCGCAAGCGCGGTAATCAGCTGCTTAATCTTGAATGCCGCGTTCTCACCGCCGCCGAACCGCACGTCAATCGCGCCCCTGTACACAAACGTAATTGAGGAAATATTTGTTATATCGAGATTTGAAACGTCGCGGCTGATCCCCTCGCCTTCAATCGCCTTGAAGATGTCGAGCAGGAACCCAAGCTGCGTCTTGTACGCCTCGGCGACTTCAAGCGGCGCGCCCTCGCGCGGATTCAGCGCGTTCAGACCTGAGACGCGGATAAGTCCGACCGTGCCGGAGAAGTCCGTGTGTTCCAATACGCGCCCTGCCGCGTCGAGCTTCCAGTAATCCCCGCCCTCGGAGACGACGGCGAAGGCGACGCTCTCCGTGACGCGGATAATCGCCGCGTCGGGAATCCTGCGCTCAATCTGAACCTTTGACACGTACGGCTTCGACGCGGTAATGCGCCGCGCTGCGGCGTCGCTGTCAATAAGGAAGAGATTGTCGCCCGCCTGAATGCCGGACGCGGCAATTATCTCGTCGGCGGTGTAGCGCGAACCGCCCGCAACCTCAATTGTCGTCACGCGGAAGAACACGCTAACCCCGAAAATAATTATTATCAGCACCAGAACCGCCGCAAGCGGCGTATAAATCATCGGTGAGCGGCGCGTTCCGTTTTTTCTTTTGTTTGCCATAGCGATAACCTCATTAGTAATATTTATACTCTTATAATGTCCGCTCCGAGCGAAGCGAGCGAATTTTCAAGTCCGTCGTAGCCGCGGTCTATGTGGCTCAGCGCGGAAATCTCCGTTGTTCCCTCCGCGCCGAGTGCCGCGACGACGAGTGCCGCGCCGCCGCGCAGATCCGTCGAGGTCACCTGCGCCCCCGTGAGCCGCGGAACGCCGGTCACCATCGCGACGCGCCCCTCGACCTTGATGTCCGCGCCGAGCCGCCGAAGCTCCTCGGTGTGGCGGAAGCGGTTTTCAAAGATATTCTCGACGAAAACCGTCGTGCCGTCCGCTTTCAGTGCCGCCGCCATAAGTTGCGGCTGAACGTCCGTCGGGAAACCCGGATACGGTTCCGTGATTACCGGTCTGATTGCGCGTAGCTGACCGGTGGATTTGATATGTATGCTGTCGCCGCCGAGTTCAATCAGGCAGCCCATTTCGCTGAGCGCGTCAGTCACCGTTGACAGGTGCGACGGGATTACGTCCGTGACCTCGACGTCGCTCCGCGTGACCGCCGCCGCCGCCAAGAACGTCGATGCGACTATGCGGTCCGGTATTACGCGGTGTTCCACGTCCGCGCGGATTTTTGTGCCGACGATCGTGATTGTCGGCGTTCCCGCGCCGTGGACGCTCACGCCGAGAGCGCGCAGATAGCATTGCAAATCCCAGATTTCCGGCTCGCGCGCTGCGTTCGTGATAATCGTAGTGCCGTCGGCGAGCGAGGCTGCGAGCATTGTGTTTTCCGTCGCGCCGACGCTCGGAAAGCTCAGGTTTACGCGCGTTCCGCGCAAATGCGCCGCCGTGCAGATGATGTTGCCGCCCTCTTCGGTGATCTCGGCTCCGAGGTCGCTCAACGCTTTGAGGTGAATATCCACCGGTCGCGGACCGAGTTCGCAGCCGCCCGGCATCGAGAGTGTCGCCTCGCCCCCGCGCGCGAGAACCGCGCCGAGAAAGATTACGGAGCTGCGCATTTCGCGCATCAGATCGTGCGGAATGTCTGTCCGAGTCAGGCTCTGCGAATTTACGTTCACCGTTCCGCTGTCGAGCTTTGCCGTGCAGCCGAGGTGGTTGAGGATTTTCACCGCCGCGCCGACGTCGGATAGGTTCGGGCAGTTGCGTATTGCGGTTTCTCCGCCCGCGAGCAGGGATGCGGCGAGAATCGGCAGGACGGCGTTTTTCGCGCCGTGAACGGCAACGGAACCGAGAAGCTCCCGCCCCCCGTTGATTTTTAATATGCTCATTTGACTACCTCCGAAAAGTCTTATCTTAGAGCATATTATGTGCGAACGGCGAATAGCGTGACAGCGGGATTTGCCTTACAGCAGTCCGATAATTTCTGCGGCGAGCCTGTTTGCCGCGTCGGCGGCTCCGAGGTTGCGCTGGGCTTCTTCCATTTTCTCGATGATACGCGGGGTTTTTAACAGCGCGGTCACCGTTTCAAACAGCGATTCGCCTGTGGAATCCGCCTCGACGGCCACTACGGCACCGCCCGCCTGTTCTACTGCGCGCGCGTTGTTCGCCTGTTCGTCGTTCGCGACGAAGGGACTGGGGATAAGCACGGCCGCGCGGCCGAGTGCGGAGAGTTCCGCGAGCGTTGACCCGCCGGAGCGGCACAGCACCAAATCCGCCGCCGCCATTACGCGCGGCATATCGTCGATGTACGGTCTGATATCGACGTTCGCCGGCAACGGGATGTCCGCGGAAACCGCGGCGCGCAACGCCTCCGCGCCTTTTTCGGAGCCGACGGCGTGGATGTGGCGGAACGCCGTTTCGCGCATATTGCGCGAGATGAACGCCCGCATCAGCTCGTTCATTCCCGACGCGCCGAGACTGCCCCAAAAGCTCACGACGACGTTCTCGTCATCGGCAATGCCAAGTTCGAGCCGTGCGCGCTCCCGCGTGTACGCGGAAAATCCGCGCCGCACCGGCGTGCCGATTGCCGTCACGCGCGCGGGGTCGGAATAGAGCTGCTCCGTGTTCCGGTACGCGGTGAAAACGCGCGTGACAGTGCCGGAGAGCATTTTCATCGTCAGCCCCGGTTCCGCGTTGGACTCGTGCATAACCGTCGGGATTTTCGCCTTTGCCGCCGCGCGGAGTACGGGGTAGCATATATACCCGCCCAGGCCGATTACGGCGTCGGGCTTGTATTCGTTAATCAGTTCTCCGGCGCGCTTTGACGCCGTGAGCAGCAGCTTTGCCGAGTTGAAATTGTACGCGAGCTTTTTCGGCGAAAATCCGCGCGAAAGGCCCTGCATCTCGATATTCCGCAGCTCGTAGCCCGCCGCGGGTATCAGCTTTTTTTCCATCGCACGCCCCGCGCCGACGAAGAGGATTCCGCAATCGCCCATAATATCGCGGAGCGCGTCCGCCGTTGCGAGTGCGGGATTTATGTGTCCGGCGGAACCGGCCGCCGCTATTAAAAACTTCATCTGATCACCCGTTTCTTGTTGTCGGCATATCGCGCGACACGGACAGAATTACGCCCATTTCGGCGAGCTGCATAAGCAACGCCGTTCCCCCGTAGCTGAAAAACGGGAGCGAAATGCCCGTGCAGGGAATAAAATTCGTCACGACAGAGATGTTCAGAAACACCTGTATCGCAAGCATTCCCGTCACGCCGGCGGCGACAAGCGCGTCGAATTTTGTCCGCGCGTGGAGCGCAATCCAAAAGCCGCGGATTATCAGCATTGCGAACAGCACGAGAATCAACGCCGCGCCGATAAAACCCAGTTCCTCGCAGACGATTGCGAAGATATAGTCGTTGTGTTCCTCCGGCAGATAGAGGTATTTCTGGCGGCTCTGACCGAGGCCGAGGCCCGTCAGTCCGCCGGAGCCGACCGCGTAGAGCGATTGCAGGACCTGATAACCGCCGTTCGACGGATCCGCTTCGGGGTGGAGCCAGAAAACTATGCGGCGGAACGCGTAATCGCCCCCGCCCGTGGCGGCGAGCTCCGCGTAGCTGCTCTCCGCCTTTGAAATCAGGATAATCGCTGCGGCTGCGGCGATGCCGAGCGCGAGGAACACGAGTTTAACGTCAAATCCGCCCGCGAAGAGGACGACCGCGCCGATTGCGATGATGATTATTGTCGCCGATTTGTGCGGCTCCATCAGGAGCAACGCGCCGATTACGCCGAGGACGCCCGCGAACGGGAAAAACGCTTTGATAAATTCCGACTTGTGCGACCACTTGAAATTCCGCAGTCCGTCGCCGTACTTGCAGACCATTACGGAGAACGCCATTATGACCGCGATTTTCGCAATCTCCGACGGCTGAAACGTCGTAAATCCGAGGTCGAACCAACGCTTTGCGTGGTTACGTTCCACACCGATAAACAACACCATTATGAGCAGTCCGACGGCGAGCGCGAGCAGCGGCATCGAGAAGTTGCGGTATGTTTTCATCTTAATGTACGAGAAAAGGAACATCGCCGCGACGCCGACGACCGCGAAAATCAGCTGACGCGTGAAGTACTTCGTCGGCTCACCGGATTCATAATATGCGGAAGCGTAGCTCGCCGACAACACCATAACAACGCCGATTGACAGCAGAATCAGGACGAGAATCGTAAACGGCAAATCCACGCGCCCGCGCTTTTCGGGTATCGCGTCGTCGTCGAGTGTATTTTCACGCAGGCGCGTGTTTTTCGCTTCGGCGTATGCCATTTATTTCACCACCTAAATAGAATATCTCAGTCTTACAGCGAAATACGCAATAGCGCAGAACACGGCGGAGACGCCCGTGAACGCGAAGAACAGCTTGTATTCGTTCCAGCCCGACAGCTCAAAATGGTGGTGCAGGGGTGCCATTTTGAAGAAGCGTTTGCCGTGCGTTAGCTTGAAATACGCGACCTGGATCACGTCTGACAACGCTTCGAGGAAGTAGATAATTCCGAGCAGAATCAGCACGACCGGCATATCGAGTACGAACGCGAGAGCCGCGACGGCTCCGCCGAGGAACTGCGCGCCCGTGTCGCCCATAAAAACCTTGGCGGGGTGGAAATTGAACAGCAAAAAGCCCAGAAGTCCGCCGGCCAGCGCGGCGGAGAAAATCCCCGCGCCCGTTAAACCGCCCGCCAGCAGACTGATTGCCGCGCAGGCGACCGCAATCGGGAGCGTCACGCCCGACGCGAGACCGTCCGCGCCGTCGGTGAGGTTCGCTCCGTTGACCTCCGCGACGATTACGAACGCCGCGAACACGAGATACAGCGGCTCCGGCAGAGGAATTGACACGTTTACGAACGGGATATACAGGTTCGGCGTGGTGATGCCGAAAAGCCGCAGCAGCAGCACGAACACAATCGCGATGACGAGTTGCAGCAGGAATTTCTGCTTTGACGTGAGACCGAGGTTCTGCTTCTTTTTGAGTTTTTCGTAGTCGTCAATGAAGCCGATTACGGCGAAAACAAGCGCGAAAACAAAGACGAAAAGGAACGTGAAATCGCCGTCCAGCATCATCGGCCACGTCAGCGCAAGCCCCGTTATCGCAATCGCGGCGATGAACATTATCCCGCCGAGCGTCGGCGTTCCCTGCTTCTTTTTGTGCCATTTCGGACCGTCCTCGCGTATCGACTGCCCCGCCTTTACGCGGCGCAGGTACGGCACGAGAAAAGTCCCGATTGCCGCCGTCAGCAGAAATGCGCCCCCGCCCGCCAAAAACAATTCTCTCACCGCAATGCCTCCGCAACCACTTCGCGCTCGTCGAAGTGCGTTTTCTCCGTACCGATTATCTGGTAAGTCTCGTGGCCCTTGCCGGCGAGGATTATTGTGTCGTTCGGCTGCGCGTTCTCAATCGCGAACGCGATGGCTTCGCGACGGTTTTCGATTACCTCGACGGGTGTTTTAGTACCGGTCATTCCGGTCAGAATATCCGCGATAATCGCCGACGGCACCTCCGTGCGCGGGTTGTCGGACGTCACAATCACGAGGTCGGACAGCCGCGCTGCGACCTCTCCCATTATCGGACGTTTCGTCGTATCGCGGTCTCCGCCGCAGCCGAAAAGCGTGACGACGCGCCCCTCGGCGCAGCCGCGGATCGTCGTGATGATGTTTTCAAGCGCGTCGGGCGTGTGCGCGTAGTCGATAATCACCGTGAAATCGCGCCCCGTCGGCACGACCTCCGCGCGGCCCTTAACGCCGTGACACGTCGCCAGCGCGTCCGCCGCCCCGCCCAGCGAAAAACCGAGCAGCCGCACGGCGAGCATAGCCGCAAGCCCGTTGTAAACCGAGAACATTCCCGGAATCGCAAGCTCTGTGCGCGCCAGTACGCCCGTCATCAGCGCGCAGAACTCCACCCTTGACGCGTGCAGTTTTATCTGCTTTGCGACCAGATCCGCCGCATCCTTCGCCGTGGAATACGCGAACACCGGAACAGTCGCGTCCCTCGTGATAACCTCTGTGTAGTCGTCGTCAGCGTTGACCGCGAGAAGCCGCGACTGCGCCGCAATCTTCGCCTTGGCGGCGGCGTATTCCTCAAAGGTTTTGTGAAAGTCGAGGTGATCCCGCGTGAGATTCGTAAATACGCCTACCTCAAACGTAATCCCGTGGACGCGCCCCAGCGTGAGCGCGTGCGACGAGACCTCCATAACGGCGTACTCGCAGCCCGCGTCAACCATTCTTGCGAAAAGTCCGTGCAGTTCTGACGCTTCCGGCGTCGTGTTCCCGGTGGGATATTCGGCTTCGCCGACCATATTCGCGGTCGTCCCGATAAGCCCGACGGGCTTTTCCGTCAACTTTTCGAGCATCTGCTTGATTAAGTGCGTGACCGTCGTCTTGCCGTTCGTGCCGGTTACGCCGACGATTTTCAGCTTTTCGTGCGCGTTCTCATAAAAGTTTGCGGAGACGACCGCGAACGCGGTCTGACTGTCCCCGACAAGCACATACGGCACATCGGTTTCGGGTTTGCGCTCGCAGATTACGCACGCCGCGCCGTTCTCAGCGGCCGCGCCGATATACGCGTGTCTGTCCTCGCCGTTCGCGCCGAAATTCGACAGCGCGACGAACAGGCTCCCCTGCGTCACCGCGCGCGAGTCGTAGCAGACGGCGGAAATCTCCGCGTTTTTGTCCGCGTGAAGCCCGGCAATATTCACTTTTTCAAGAAGTTTACCGAGTTTCATCGTCTCTCCTTAATACTGTCCCTGAATTGATTTATCGACGAGCGTCACTTCAACGACGCTGCCGTATTCGACCTCCGTGCCGGACGGAATCGACTGTACGGAAACCGCCGCGCCCGTTGCCGTCGCGGGGACGCCCGTACTGCGGATAAACAGCCCCGCGCTTTCCAGCGCGTTCTTCGCCTCGTAATACCCGCGCCCCGTGACGCTCGGCACCGTTACGGCGGAATTGTCCGGCATATCCGCGCCGAGGTATATAACGACCTTTGTTCCCGGCGAAACCACAGCGTTCACCGATGGCATCTGCCCCGTCACCGTGTCGCCGTCGCCGACGGTTCGCACGCTCAGTCCCGCCTTTTCAAGGGTTTTCTTCGCGTCCTCCGCCGTGCTTGATATGAGCTTCGGAACGGTAACGTTAAGCTGCTTCGCCTCGTCCTCCGTGTACTGCGGCGCAATGCCGAGGTACGGCAGGACGTCGCTGAGGATGTTGCCGACGGTCGGCGCGCCCATATTGCCGCCGGAGATGTAGACTCCGGACTTGTTCGACGGATTGTCGAGCAATACAAGCACCAGAATCTGCGGGTCATCCATCGGAGCCACGCCGCAGAACGAGACGATGTATTTCTTCTGCTCCGTCTCAGCCTGGATGACCGTATTCGTACTCGTGCCGGTTTTGCCGCCGACGCGGTACCCTGCCACCTGCGCGTTCCTGCCCGTCCCGACGGCGACGACATCTTCGAGGATTTTGCGCACCGTCGCGGAGGTTTTTTCGCTTATTACCTGCCGCACAGGTTCGGGGTCAACGCTTTTTATAATGTTACCCGCGGGGTCTTTGATCGTCTTTACGATGTGCGGCGTGTACATCTGCCCGCCGTTTACCGCCGCCGAAATCGCGGTTACGAGCTGCAACGGCGTGATGTTAAACGTCTGTCCGAACGACGCGGACGCGAGTTCCGTCTTGTCTTTCGGGTTCATAAATTCCGTGTCGCTCCACCACAGGCTCGACGCCTCGCCCGGCAGGTCAAAACCCGTTTTCTCCTTAAAACCGAACGCCTCGATGTACTTATAGAACCGCTCCGCGCCGATTTGCATTCCGATGTTGACGAACGCGACGTTGCAGGAATTCTGCACGGCTTCGCTCAGCGTCTGCGTGCCGTGTCCGCCCGATTTCCAGCAGTGATACGGATTGTCTACAGGACGCCCCGGAACGCCGGAGTACGAACCGCCGCAGTAGAACGTCGAGTTTTCGTTGATAAGTCCCTCTTCGAGCGCGATTGCGAGCGTAATCGTCTTGAACACCGAGCCCGGCTCGTACGTGTCGGAAATTGCCTTGTTGCGCCACTGCGCCGTCCGCGCCGCCGCGAGCCCCGCGGCCCGCTCCTCGTCCGGCAATCCGTCGAGTGTCGCTAAAATATCCTCCGAAACGTCGAACGGGGCGTTGAGGTCGTAGTTGCCGAACGTCGCCATTGCGAGGATTTCCGCGGTCTTGGGGTTAATCGCGATCGCCGCCGCGCCGCTCTGAATATCGAAGTCCTCAATCGCCTGCGTGAGGTGTTTCTCGACGTAATACTGTATTGTAGAATCGAGCGTCAACGTGATATCGCCGCCGTTCTCCGCGTCGAAATAATTCTCGTAGTCTCCGAACAGCATATCCGTGCCGGAGACGTTTTTCAGGCGCACAACGCGCCCATCGGTGCCTGTTAAGTAGTCGTCGTACCGCGCCTCAACGCCCTCCAAGCCGTAGTTGTCCGTGCCGACAAAACCGATTACGCCCGACGCGAGCGAGCTTTGCGGGTAGTACCGCTTCGTGTCCTCGGCGAGGTACACGCTCGTGAGCTTGTTCGCGACGATGTATTCGCGGACGCCTTTCGCTTCCTCGCCCTCAATTTTGCGTTTTACGGGCAGGCCGCGCTGCTTTGTGTTCGCGTATTTCTCGTAAATACTCTCGCGGTCCAAGCCGAGAAGCGCGGAAAGCGCGTCGGAAATCTCCGAAGCGTTCTCTCCGTTTTTCGCGAGCAGGAACGGGTCAAGATAAACGGTTTCCGCAGTGGCGGAAACCGCGAGAACCTTGCCGCTGCGGTCGTATATCGTTCCGCGCGCCGCCTTGACGACGGCCTCGCGCGTCTGCTGGTCGATTGCCTTGGACTCAAACTCGCCGTGGCGAATGACTTGCAGCTTGAACAGATTGTAACCAAGCGCGAGGAACGCGGCGATGCCGCAGAAAATCAGCAGCCAGAAGGTGCGGTTAAGTACCGTTCCCGTCGGCTTGTCGTCGGGCTGACGCACAACTGTTTTCATTTACATCACCGCCTTATCAATGGATTATATTGCTAATCTATTTGAAGTATTCCGCGAGTGCCGTGAAATAGTCTTTTATCTCCTGCAACGCGGAGCCTTGCTCCGACGCGGGAATCACCGCGTAATCCGACGGCGCGGCGGCAACCGTTCTCGCGGCGACGCGCGAGGACTTCACCATTCCGAGTTCCCGCGTGGCGTAAACCTCAATCGCGTTGAGGTCGAACGCGCGCTCGTACTCGATTTTCAGCGTGCGGTTCTCCTCTTGAAGCGCGGTCAGCTTTTCTGTAATGCCCGTCTGCGCCTTGACCTTGCCCTTTATCTCGCGCACGCCCGTAATCTCGGTTGAGATGCGCGTCAGTTCGACCTGTGACAGCATACATACGACGGCAAGCAGTCCGATAAACAGGAATCCGAGAACCGAAAACGCCGATATGCGCGGCTTGTGCGCCGGCTTCGGTATCGCGCGCGGAATTGCGCGCGGCAATTCCTGCGGGATCGCCTCGGCATAAACATATGTCTCTTTTTTCACTGCAACTGCCGCCATTAACTTTCTCCTTTATATACGCTCCGCGATGCGCAGCTTTGCGCTGCGGGCGCGCGGGTTTTGCTCAATCTCCTCGTCGCTCGGTACAATCGGTTTTTTCGTTATAACGCGCATTGTCGGCACGAATCCGCACACGCATTTCGGGAAACCCGGCGGGCAGGTGCAGCCGTCCGCAAAGCTCCGCAGTTTCGCCTTGACCGGCGCGTCCTCGCCGCTGTGGAACGTAATCAGCGACGCGCGTCCGCCCGTATTCAGCACGTCCGGCAGAGCGTCGAGCAGGCTCATTATCTCGGCGATTTCGTTGTTCACCGCCATCCGGACCGCCTGGAACGTGCGTTTTGCGGGGTGCTGTTTCTCCCGCAAAGCCTTGCCCAGCATAGCCGCGCGGATTGCGTCAACAAGCTCGTCCGTCGTTTCGAGCGGCCTGTTTGCCCGCCGCTTCGTAATCTCCCACGCGATTCGCGGCGCGTACCGCTCCTCGCCGTATTCGTAGAGAATGCGCTTGATTTCGGCTTCGCTCCATTTGTTCACCACGTCGTACGCCGTCAGCGTGTCGTCCGCGTTCATTCGCATATCCAGCGGCGCGGAAGCCATATACGAGAACCCGCGCTCCGCGACGTCGAGCTGCGGAGACGAGACGCCGAAGTCGCACAGAACGCCGTCGAGCTTCTCAACGCCGAGGGTTTTCAGTGTCTGCGTGATGTCGCCGAAGTTCGCCTGCACGAATGTCACGCGGTCACCGTACTGCGCGAGCCGCTCACGCGACGCGTCGATCGCGACCCTGTCGCGGTCCGCGGCAATCAGCCGCCCGCCGCGCTTTAATATCTCCTCCGAGTGGCCGCCGAAGCCGAGCGTACCGTCATAGTATAACCCGTCCGTGCGGACATTTAACCCGTCCACAGCCTCGTGCAGCAGCACCGTTACGTGGTTCACTTTGACCCCAGTCGCGCCTGACGCTTCTGCTCCGCAATCTTCTTAAACACGTCGTCAACGCTCTCCATCGACGATTCGGTCTCGTCGGAGGCGTTAAACTCGGCCGCATCCCAAATCTCTATATACGACACTACGCCGACAATCGCGACCTCGCGGTCCACGCCCAGTCCGCGCTTCTCCAACAGGTTTTCGGGGAGCGTGACGCGCCCCTGCTTGTCGAACGTCAGCGTTTTCGCGTTGCGCGTCAGCGTGCGCGGGTTGATGTCGAATTCCTCCGCCGAATCGAGGATTTCTCGCCAGCGAGCGACGGTGTAGCCCTTGATACAATGCTCGCCGGAAAGCGTGATTACGAACTCGTCGCCGAGCTCTTTACGGAAGTCCGCGGGAATCGCGACGCGCCCGTTTTTGTCCACTGTCTTAAACTCGTATCCGTCCAATTCCGCACCTTCTTCCGAAATGTTGATATTAACCTAAGTTCACCTAAAATAACCTATGTTCACCATTTTAACACATTAAAATCAAAAAGCAAGGAAAATTTTCAAAAAAAACAAACTTTTTTTATTGCAAACACGACTTGTTTTGTATTTTGCCGTTCGGCACAAGATGTAGTGCAATAAGTCATATAAAACAAAAACCCCGAACCTCCCGGTTCGGGGTTTTGCATAAATTTTCAGTTTTGAATGTTACTGCGCCTCTTTAATCGCGTCTAAGTACTCGTCGTAAGTCATCAGCCTGTCCGTGATTTTGCCGTCGCCCGTGAACTCTATAATGCGGTTCGCGACGGTTTGCAGCAGCTGGTGGTCGTGCGTCGTGAATATGATGTTCCCCGAAAAGTCCGACAGTCCGTTGTTCAGCGCGGCGATGGATTCGAGGTCGAGGTGGTTCGTCGGCTGGTCGAGCATCAGCACCGACGCGCCCGAAAGCATCATCTTCGAGAGCATACAGCGGACTTTTTCGCCGCCAGAGAGAACTTTCACCTGCTTGTAAACATCGTCGCCGGAGAAGAGCATACGCCCAAGGAACGTGCGCAGATAGCTCTCTTTTTTATCCTCGGAGAACTGGCGCATCCAGTCAATCATTTCAAGTTCGTTCGTGAAATACTCCGTGTTGTCCTTGGGAAAATACGCCTGCGACGTGGAAACGCCCCATTTCACGCTGCCCTCGTCCGGTTCAAGCTCGCCCGCAAGGAGCTTGAACATCGTCGTAATCGCAATCTCGTCGTTGCCGATGAAGCCGATTTTGTCGTCCTTGCCCATTATGAAGCTCACCTTTTCGAGGACTTTCACGCCGTCGATCGTCTTTGAAACGTCCGTCACGAACAGCCTGTCCTTGCCCGGTTCACGCTCAATCTTGAACCCGACCCACGGGTATTTGCGGCTTGACTGCGGCACGTCGTCGAGCGTGAGTTTGTCGAGGAGCTTTCGGCGGCTCGTCGCCTGGCGCGACTTGGACTTGTTCGCCGAAAATCGGCGGATAAACTCTTCAAGGTCCTTTGCCTTGTCCTCGTTCTTCTTGTTCTGCTCCTTGGCAAGGCGTTGCATCAGCTGCGACGCGTCATACCAGAAGTCGTAGTTGCCGACGTACATCTTGATTTTGCCGAAGTCGATATCGACGATGTGCGTGCAGACCGTGTTCAGGAAATACCGGTCGTGCGAGACGACGATGACCGTCCCCGCGTAGTCCATCAGGAAGTCTTCAAGCCAGACGACGGAATTCACGTCGAGGTTGTTCGTCGGCTCGTCGAGCAGGATAATGTCCGGCTCGCCGAAAAGTGCCTGCGCGAGCAGAACCTTGACCTTCTGGCGCGGTTCCAGCTCACTCATCCCCTTGTCGTGCAGCGGAACGGGTAATCCCAGTCCCTGCAACAGCTGCGACGCGTTGCTCTCCGCCTCCCAGCCGCCGAGTTCCGCGTATTCCTCTTCGAGTTCCGCCGCGCGGATTCCGTCCGCGTCGGAGAAATCCTCCTTGGCGTACAGCTCGTCCTTTTCAACGCCGCACGCGAACAGGCGCGGCGAACCCATAATGACCGTCTGCATAACGGAGCAGTCGTCGTACATATTCTGATCCTGTTTCAGAACCGACATACGGACGCCGCTCTTGATCTCCACGGAACCGGAGCTGGATTCAAGGTCGCCCGACAGAATGCGCAGGAACGTCGATTTGCCCGCGCCGTTCGCGCCGATTACGCCGTAGCAGTTGCCGCCCGTGAACTGCAAATCCACGTGCGAAAACAGGACGCTTCCGCCGTATTGCAATGAGAGATTGTTTACCGAAATCATAGAAAATTATTATCCTTTATGCTGAATTTTATTTTTTGCCGGCGGCGAGATCCGCAAGCTGATTGCCCGCCTTGTACGCCTTTTTTACGTCCGTCGGGAACACCTCGCGGTTGCGACGCAATTTCGCCGCGACGTTGAACATCTGTGTCTCATACTTGCTGTAATCGTCGAATTGCAGCGTGTCCACGGCCTCAATCAGCTCCGTAGGACCGATGAACCGCGTCATTGCGGAGATGATACTGTCGTTGAGCGTCTTGTTGAAGTCCTCAAACGGCGCGTTCATTGTGAACAGCAGGCGGCACGGAATCTGGCGCGTATATACGACCATATGATCCGTGTTGTAAGCGAGACCGGCGAACCACAGCCGCTCCAAAAACGCGCGCACATCCGCCGAAACATCGCCGAAGTAAATCGGCGAGCCGAGAAAGAACCCGTCGCAGGTCAGCACGTCGTCGAGAACGGGCGCAAGCTCGTCATTAATTGCGCATTTGCCGTAGGATTCCCCGCCGAGCCGCTTACACTCAAAGCAGCTCGCGCAGCCCTTGAAGTTCAGCGAATATAAATCGTACAGCTTAACGTCCGCGCCCGCGTCCTGCGCGCCGTCCAGGGCGGCCTGTACCATTTTTGCGGTGTTCCGGTCGCGGCGCGGCGAACCGTTTAAGCCGATAATTCGCATATGGATTACCTCCGAGATAAGATTTTCTCACATTATAACATATCGCGGACAAAAAAGGAAAGATTTTTTTGACAAATCATTACAGATATTATATAATTTCATCTCAGCACCAATAACTCGGTTGTGGGAGATGCGTTTTATGAAAGAAATATCACGAATCGCGGCGGCCGTCGCACCGTCGGCGACGCTCGCCGTGGACTCGCTCGCTAAGCAGATGAAGGCCGACGGAATTGACGTAATCGGCTTCGGCACCGGCGAGCCGGACTTTGACACGCCGGAGAATATCCGCGCCGCCGCCATCGCCGCAATCAACGCGGGCAAGACGAAGTACACGCCCGCCTCCGGCATTGCGGAGCTGAAAAAGGCGGCCGCGCAACGGCTTTACGCCGACCTCGGCGTGAGCTATGAGCCGAACCAAATTGTAATCTCGTCGGGTGCGAAGCACAGCCTGTTTATCGCGCTGATGTCACTCTGCAACGCAGGCGACGAGGTTCTCGTCCCCTCGCCATACTGGGTGACGTACACGGAGGGCGTGAAACTCACGGGGGCCGTCCCGGTCACGGTCCGCGCCGAGGAATCTGCGGGCTTCAAAATCACCGCTGCGCAGCTTGAAGCCGCCGTCACGCCGAAAACAAAGGCGTTGCTTCTCAACAACCCCTCAAACCCGACGGGAATGCTCTACAATCGCGCGGAGCTGCAAGCCCTCGCGGACGTCTGCGTCAGACACGACCTCTACATCATCGCCGACGAGATTTACTATAAGCTCGTCTACGACGGTCACGAATTCGTCTCCGTCGCGTCCCTCGGCGATGCTGTAAAAGAGCGCGCAATCCTGATTAACGGCGTGTCGAAGTCCTACGCGATGACGGGCTGGCGCATCGGATTTTCCGCGTCAAGTGCGGAGCTTGCAAAGGTGATGGGCAACTACCAGTCGCACTCGACCTCCGCGCCGAGTACGATTTCACAGCACGCCGCCGTCGAGGCGTTGTCGGGCGACCAGTCGACGATTGAGGCGATGCGCCGCGTCTTTGAGGAACGCCGCGACTACATCGTCGGGCGGATTAACAAAATCCCCGGTATCTCGTGCATTATGCCGGAGGGCGCGTTCTACGTGATGATAAATATCCGCGAACAGCTCGGTAAGACGCTCGGCGGCCGCGTAATCAATAACGGCGACGACTTCGCGCTCGCGCTTCTGGAAAAGGGGCTTGTCGCGCTCGTGTCCTGCTCCGCGTTCGGCGACCCGAACTTCGTGCGGATGACCTACGCCGCGAGTATGGAGAACATCACCGAGGGTCTGAACCGAATAGAAAAATTCCTGAAAGGATAAAAATATGCCTACTAACACATACGAATCGCCGCTGTCGTCGCGTTACGCGTCCGACGAAATGCAGTACCTGTTCTCCGCCGACAAGAAATTTTCGACTTGGCGGCGGCTCTGGCTCGCGCTCGCCGTCGGCGAAAAGGCTCTCGGACTCGACATCACGGACGGACAGATCGCCGAAATGCGCGCTCACCTCGACGACATTGACTACGAATACGCCGCCGCGGAGGAGCGCAGGCTCCGCCACGACGTTATGGCGCACGTCCACGCGTTCGGCAAAGCCGCGCCGTCGGCGAACCCGATTATCCACCTCGGCGCGACCTCGTGCTACGTCGGCGACAACACGGACGTCATCATTATGCGCGACGCGCTCGAACTCGTAGAACGCAAGCTGCACCGCGTCATCGCGAAGCTCGCGGACTTCGCGGACGAG
>JAISJC010000117.1 GCA_031261745.1 Oscillospiraceae bacterium | reverse complement strand
CTGCGGGCCGATTGCGCCCTGCGGACCGGTCGGTCCCACCGAGCCTGGTACTCCCGCCGGACCGGTTACGCCAGGACAGCCCTGCTCGCCCTGCGGACCCTGCGGACCCTCCGGACCCTGTTTGCCCGCGGGACCTGCCGGACCCTGCGGCCCCACAGGCCCCGCGATACCCGCCGGACCCGCCGGTCCCGTGTCGCCCGGAGGTCCTTTCGGTCCGTGGTCACCCTCGGCACCCGGAGGACCGGCCGGCCCCGCCGGACCCGCCGGACCGGGGTCTCCCTTTATGCCCTGCGCTCCCTGACAGCCGTCGTCGCCTTTCGGACCCGTATAGCCGCGCACACCCTGTTCACCGGGTACGCCCTGCGGCCCCACAGGTCCCTCAGGACCCTGCGGACCGGCGCAGCCCGTGTTGCCCTGCGGGCCGCGCTCGCCAGGGTCGCCCTTTTCTCCGCGCTGACCAGCCGGACCGGTCGGACCCGCCGGACCCGGTATTCCCGGCCGCCCTGGGTCGCCCTTCGGACCGTTGCAGCCGTTGCGTCCCTGCTCACCCGGAACGCCCTGCGGCCCACGCGGTCCGGCCGGACCCTGCGGCCCCGCGGGTCCAGTGATATAGCAGCCGGAGGTGCAAACGGAGCTGCACGAGTTACAGTTTTGGTTGGAATTATCGTCGGAACACCCTTTGGACGGCGGATACTCGTCACAGGGGTCGTTGGGTTTGTTATTGCTGTTACGCTCATATATATTCAAAACACTCTGTCTCCTTTTTTATAGAATGGAGCCGCGCAAAGCGCGCGACGTTCGGAGTTCGCCGCCGCTTTGCGGGTCACTTCATTCTATTTCACGGGAGAATTACGGCGATAAACACTTCCGCCAATCAGGCAGATAAATGACGGAATTCAAAAACAGTCCTGCTCCGCATCCCAGTCCAAAATCGCGCGAACCATATGGTGCGCGTAGTGTACGGTCTCGCGAAGCCGCTCCTCGGACATCTGCCCGGACCGCACGGCGCGTATTACCAGACAGAACAGCCCTCCCGCAAGAAAATCGGACAACGTTTTGTGATTTGCCGCCGTTTGGCCGATGTCGGGCGAGAGGTATTCAATGAGCAGCGCGAACAGCTCGCGGTCGGCCTCGCCGAGCAGGTTCGCGCACACCTTGATATTGCACAAAAAGGTTTCGCACAGATATTCCTCCAATTCCTGCGCGGACATAACGCGCAGCCGCTTGGCGAAATCCGCGCGCAGATCCGTAAGCCAGCGTTCAAGCAACGCGTATTTGTCGCTGAAATGCGTATAGAACGCGCTTCGGCTGACCATTGCTTCCGCGCACAGGTCATAGACGGTTATCTTGCTGAAACTGCACCGTTGGAGCAGCGTGTGCAGTGCGTCGGTCAGGGATTTTCGGGTTTTGATAATCCTCAAATCTTCTCTTTTGGAATTTCCGGGCATCAGGCATCACCCTTGGCAAAATATATGTTCGCGATGTGTCGGATATTGTCGGTTCACGCTGACAAACGGCAAGGAATTATATTATAAAAAAGAAAAATCAGACCGCTTCCGTTGAGGAGAGCGGTCTGATTTGTTGTGCGGATTTACTGCTTCGTGCGGTTGGATAACAGTACGCGACTGTCAGCCACCGCGCTCACAAATTCGCGCACAGCGGGGGAGTTCGCGCGCGTCGGGCTGACGAGGTACGGCGCGAAGCTCGGCGGTGTCCATTGGAGCATATACGCGAGGTTTTGCTTATATTCGGAGGTGCCGAGCAGCGTCCGGAACAGGAACTCGCTGACCGCGCCGTCCGTCGGACTGCCCGTGACCTCCGATGCTGCGGCAACTTTGTTGTGCGCAAACGCGAAGTCCGTGACGGTCTTTATATCGGCTTTCAGCGTCGCACTGTCGGTCGTGTAGTCGTCGAACGCCGCAATATCGACGAAATCGTCGCCGGGGTACGTGATTGCGTAGGGGCGGAACGCCGCCGTGCCGAGCTTCGCCTCGTTGTCGAAGTCGTCGCCGTTCGGCGAGTAGACGTACAGCGCGTTGTGAACGCCCTTAGCGCGCAGATATTTGACGATATACCGCCAGTTCTCGCGGAAAATCTCTGGTGCGTACGCGCCGCCCTCGTCCTCGCAGCCGGAGTTGCCCCACCAGAACCAGTCGCCGCTGTTTTCGTGGAACGGGCGCAGCAGCACGGGGACATTCTCCGCCTGCAACACGAGGCAATATTCCGCAACAACACCGAGATACGCGTTGAACACGCCGAGCACGCCCCCGTCGCCGCGGTAAATGCGGAGCATCGGCTTGTGCCGGCTGCGCTCGCGCCCGTCGGCGGCGTCGGTCGACGTGCGGCAGGAGTTGTCGTAGCCGTAGCCCTTGAAGTTCCACTTGCCGTCTGCGAAAAGCGGCTCGCCGGTCGCGCGGTTTGTGTTGTCCTTTACGTAGTCGTCGTAAACCATCGCGGGGTCGGAGGCGTGCATCGAAAGCGTCGGAACCGACCCGCCGCGCCAAGCCGCAACAGAGCGCAGCGCGGAGCCGCGAACGTAGTCGCCGTCGGGAACGCCGTCAACGCGCCACGCGTTCTCCATTCCGATCAGCGACAGCGAATCCAACCCGAAAATCGCAGGTTCCGCGCCCGTCAAATCAAACACGTCGCTTGTTTTCGGGTCTGCGGCGGGGTAACCGCCGCCGCCCTTTTCGTAGGGGTAATTCTGCACGCCGTAGAGCAAATATCCGGAGCTTGCAACGCCTTTGAGATACGCGAGCAGCTTTTTCGCGGCGGGAATCGCGTCCGCGTCGCACGGCACTGCGGTGTAATCCTCCGCGATTTCGGGTGCGGGTGCGGTTACAGGCTTCGCGCCGACATAATTCTCCGGCGCGGCGGTCCGCGTGAACACCGGAGCCGTAAAATACACGTCCGCGTCGTAGCCGCACTGCGGCGGGGCATACAGCCTGAGTGTCGCGTTTCCGACGGCTCGCGGTGTAAAGAGCGCGGCCGTAATTTTGCCGTAGAACCCGAACGCGTCGCCGTCCGCCGCGCCCAAATCCTCGCTGTCGGCGAGCGTGAACGCGTCGAGGACCGCTCCGCCGTCCGACAGCTCCGCGTAAAACGCGCCGCCGAAACCGGTTACGGCGGTGATCTCCGGATTCGCGAGGTCGAGGCCGTTTGTCTCGGCATATTCCGAGAGCGTCTGCCCGCCGTACGCCGCGAACATCTCAATCGTATGCACGTCTGCGGGGAACTCGCCCCACGGCATCTTGACGGTCCACGAATCCGCCCGCGCGCGGCGGAACCTGTACGCGAGCGTGACCTCGAACGTACCCGCCGTATCGGCCTGCGGCAGCTTTATCTCCGCCGCGAGCGTGTAGCCGACGCTTTCGGGTACACTGACGCTGATTTTTGTGTAGTTTTCAAGCATAACCGACCCTCCGAACAGTATTTAATTTCGTAATTCTATCATACATTTTCGTTTTTGTCGAATATTATTGTCAATCGCGCGCAGGTGTGGTATTATTAATTCAAAACAAATTCAGAGGTGTATTATCCGTTGCCGACAAAAACACATTTATTCGCGTATTTCCGCCGAAACTGGTTCCGGTATCTCATCGGAATCGTACTCGTTTTCGCGTCCACCTGGTTCGCGGCGCAGGTTCCGCGCCTGCTCGGCGAGGCGATTGACCTGCTGCGGGACGGCGAGCCGATGTCCGCCGTGCGTTTCGCGGCGTTGCTGCTCGCGCTCGCGGCATTCGCGGCGTTCGCGTTCCGCTTCCTGTGGCGATATCTCGTCCTCGGTTTCTGTCGCGGCGCGGAGACGTATATGCGCCGCGTGTTTTTCGCGCACCTCGAAACGCTCTCCGCGGACTTCTACATCAAATATAACACGGGCGACATCATCACGCGCGGCATTTCGGACATCAACGGCATTCGCCGAATGTTCGGCGGCGCGGGCGTCGGCATCCTCAACGCGCTCGTGACGTTCGCCCTCGCGGCGTACAATATGTTCAACGCGTCGGGTCCGGTTATGGCGGGAATCGCGATCGCGCCGATTCCGTTTCTGCTGATTTTCATTATGAAGCTGCGCCCGCACCTAAAGGCGCGGCAGAGCGATATCCGCGCCGCGACGAGCGCGATGGCGTCCAAGGTTCAGGAGAATCTGACCGGAATCCGCGTCGTCAAGGCGTTCGCGCGGGAGGAGGGAGAGAGCGAGCGGTTTGAAAAGCTCTCGCGCGGCAAATGGGCGTCCGAGGTCCGCCGCGTTAAGCTCGCCGCGCTCGTCGGCCCGATTATCCAAATCGTCTACGGCGCGGTGTTCACCGTGTTCATCGTCTACGGCTCCCGCCGAATGGCGGCGGGGCTGATGTCGCTTGGCGACTTCACGGCGTTCAACGGCTACATCCTGATGATGATCGGACCTATCGGTATGATCGGCGGCGCAATCGGCGAGTGGCAGACGGGCCTCGCGTCCATTGCGCGGCTCGACGAAATGCTGTTATACAAGCCCTCCGTGGCGGACCGCGCCGGCCTCGCGGAGGAGTGGGCTGAGCGCAAGAACCCGCTCGCGGCGGGCGTTGCGTCCGATGCCGCCGACCGCTGGATTTCTCTGCGTAATCTCACATTTTCGTACCCCGGCGTGCCAGCGGAGACGCCGCCAGTGCTGCAAAATATCTCTGTGGACATTGTGCGCGGCGAAACCCTCGCCATTACCGGTCCTACGGGCTGCGGCAAGTCCACGCTCCTCTCGCTTCTCTCGCGGTTGTGGGCGGTGCCGGAGGGCGAAATCGCCGTCGCGGGTCTTGACGTGAACGACATTCCGCTCAACGCGCTTCGGGACGCAATCGGATATGTGCCGCAAGATAATTTTCTGTTTTCGGACAGCATTTTAGAGAATATCCGCTTCTTCGCCGACGGCGTGACGGACGACGACGTATTCGACGCGGCGCGCGCCGTGTCGGTTCACGACAACATTACGGAGTTCGCGCGCGGCTACGAAACGACGGTAGGGGAGCGCGGCGTGACCCTCTCAGGCGGGCAAATGCAGCGCATCGCGATTGCCCGCGCGCTCGTGCGCCGTCCGCGTATACTATTGCTCGACGACTGCCTTTCCGCGGTGGACGCGGAGACGGAGCGCGCGATTCTCTCCGGTCTGCGCGGGTATTTGGACGGCGCGACGGCGATAATCGTCACGCACCGCGTCGCCGCCGCCGCACTCGCGGACCGCGTACTTGTACTCAACGAGCAGGGCGGTGTCGCCGAACTTGGGACCTACGACGAGCTTATGGCGAAACGCGGCGCGCTCTTCGCGCTCGCGGAGTTGCAGGCCGGCGCGGAATCTGAAATCACCGGAGAGGGGGCGGAGCAATGAGCGAAAAGCAGACCGAAAAACTTCCCGACGGACGAATGAGCGAATACGTCGAGAAAAAACGCCGCCGCACGCTCCTGCGCCTGCTCAAATACTTCGGGTTCAGCAAGGGCAAAACCGCGCTCGCGCTGCTGTTCGCAATGCTCGTGAACATCTCGCAGATTGCGCAGCCGCTCGTCGTGCGCCTGCTGATTGACGACTATCTCGCGCCCGCGAACTTCGATTTCGCCGCAATATCCGTCCTCGCGGCGGCGTATATCGCGGTCACGCTCCTGTCCGGCGTGTCGGGCTACGTTCAGCAGGTGACGCTGACATCGCTCGGCCAGCACATACTGCACAAGCTCCGCACGGACCTGTTTTCGCACATTCAGCACCTCGGTATGCGTTTCTTCGATAAAAACGCGTCGGGGCGCATTCTGACGCGTGTCACGAGCGACATCGACGAATTGCAGGAACTGTACGCAAATATCTTCATTATGGCGATTCGCGAGGGGATTCTGATCATCGGAATGCTCATTACGATGTTCGCGCTCGACGCGGGTCTCGCGCTGTGGTGTATGGCGTCCGTGCCTGTAATCGCGGCGATTACGGTGCTTTACCGCACCATCGCACGCCGCACGTTTATCCGCGTGAAAACGCTGCTCTCACGCATCAACGGCTTCCTCGCGGAACACGTCACGGGTATGCGCGTCGTGCAGATTTTCAACCGCGAGCGCAAAAAGCTCGACGTCTACACCGAGATGAACGACGAATACTACCGCCTTGGGCTTATGCAGGTCATCTTAAACAGCCTCTCGAACCCGCTGATTACGATGATATCGAATTTAATGATCGCGCTCCTAATCGGCGCGTTCGGCAAGCGCGTCGGTCTCGGCACGCTCAATATCGGCATTCTGTACGCGTTCACGGCGTACATTCGCCAGCTCTTCGAGCCGATAGCGCAGCTGTCGGAGCAGCTCACGACGGCGCAGTCCGCGCTCATCTCCGCCGACCGCGTGTTCGACATTCTCGACAACACGGAGGACGAGGAGGACTTGGAATCGGGCGAAATCCGCGCGGGTTCGCTCCTCGGTCGCATTGAATTCCGCAATGTCTGGTTCGCGTACAACGACGGCGAGTGGGTTCTGCGGGACGTGAGTTTCGTCATCGAGCCTGGCGAGCACGCCGCGTTTGTCGGCGCGACGGGCAGCGGGAAAACGACAGTGATGAGTTTGATTTCGCGCTATTATATACCCCAAAAGGGTGAAATACTTATCGATGGTATAGATATTTCACGTTATAACCTTAAATACTTACGCAAAGAACTATCCATAGTAATGCAGAGCGTATTTCTGTTTTCGGGCGATATCGCGTACAACATCACGCTTGGGCGCGAGGATATCAGCCGCGAGGAGATGATTGCGGCGGCGAAAGCCGCGAACTGCGACGCGTTTATTCAGGCGTTGCACGACGGGTACGAACATCAGGTCGCGGAGCGCGGCTCGGACTTCTCGCTCGGCCAGCGTCAGCTGATTTCGTTCGCGCGCGCGCTCGCGTCGAAGCCGAGTCTGCTCGCGCTCGACGAGGCGACGGCCTCAATCGACACGGAAACGGAACGGACGCTGCAATCGCGGCTCGAAGATTACGCGCGCGGTAAGACGCTCGTGATTATCGCGCACCGCCTGTCCACGGTCGTGGATTCCGACGTGATTTTCGTGATGAACCACGGGCAAATCATCGAGCGCGGCGACCACGCGTCGCTAATGGCGCAAAAAGACAGCGCGTACCGCAAGTTGTACACGCTGTCAATCAGAGGTTCGGACTGAGCCGATTAAAATTTGTGTGCTATTCTATGGTTTCCTGTCCCATTTCATCGGTGTATATGCGGTAGCTGTGCTTTGTGCCGTGCTTCGCGTGGTACATCGCGATGTCGGCGTACTTGATCAGCACATTGAAGTTCGCCGAGTGGTACGGGAACAGCGCGATGCCGATCGAAAGTCCGACGTTGTACTTCTCAATGAAGCGGTCGAGCGTCTGCGAATGGAAGTTATCCAGAATTTTCTGCGCGGCAGCGGCCGCCTCGGCTTCCGTAGAGATGCCCGGCACTACCTTTAAGAATTCATCGCCGCCGATGCGCGCCGATACGTTCAGGATGCCGGCGGACGGGCGGAACGCCTTGGAATTCTCGTGTACGCCTTCGAGGTACGTCGCGATGTGACGCAAAAGTTCGTCGCCCGCGTCGTGACCCGCGCCGTCGTTGACTTTCTTGAAGTTGTCGAGGTCGATGAACATCAGCGCGAATGATTCGTTGGATTTCTCCGCTTTTGCGGAAATCCGCGCGAGGTAGTCCATCAGGTACTGCCTGTTCGGTAAGCCGGTAATTACGTCGTAGTTCGCCATTTTGAAGAGCTTGCTCTGCATCTGCGTGACGCGGCGCAGCAGGATAATCAACGCCGCGATCATCACGGCCATCGTGACGACCATCGTAACAGAGAGGAAAACGGCGTTACGCTGCGCGGTGTCGGAGCTTCGGCGAATGAAAGTGTCCTCAATATCCGCGCTGACGATGCCGATAACCCGTCCGTCCGCGCCCCAGATAGGCACGGCGGCGGTGTTGTATGTACCCCACTCGTCCTGCACATTCATAACGCCGGAGGAGTCCTTGCCGATGAACGCTTGCTCGTGTACGGCTTCCAGCTCATAGGGGATGAAAACCTCTTCGTCCTCCACATCGGTGTCAAACACAAACTCGTACTGGCCGTTTATCTGTTTCAGCGCGTAAATGTATGTCGCGCCTGTCTCGCTTTGCAGCGCGCGAAGCCGCGCGCGCGTCCCGTAATACGCGGCGGAGTCCGCGTTTATGTCGTCGTAGCTGTTATAGGTGGCGAATTTGTCCGCGTCGATTATCTCCCTCGCGGCGGAAGCGATAGACAGAGCCTGCGCCTCAACGCTGTCCGCAAGGATGTCCTGCAAATCCCCTGTGTTTTTCACGGTCAGGACGATGACCACGCCGAACACGATAATGAGGAAGCCGATGATAACGATAAGCGTAACCTGTTGAAGTTTACTCTTTCCCATTGAAAACATCTCTTTCCTTGCAAGTATTTATTCAATTGTATTAAATCACGGCGCGGCGCAAAAGTCAAGAAACTTTGTTAAGCGTCACGAATTCGTTTTTCGTCAGGTACAATCATAATTATTTCAGAAAGCAATTGCGTTTGCGACATCATTTTGATATAATAACATCAAAACAAATTAATATAATTGGGAGGCTGATTTATGTATCAGGAATTTACGGCGGGCGCGGGAGTCATCTTCGGGTGCGGCGCAATCTCAATTCTCGGCGAAAAGCTCGCGGAACTCGGCTGTCGCAAAGCTCTGCTCGTCTTTGACAGGGGAGTTGAGCGCGCGGGCATAATAAAACGCGCCGCCGCGTCTTTGGACGCAAGCGGCGTAGCTTTCGCAACCTTTGACGGCGTTATAGCGGACCCGCCGGACGCGGTGGTGGACGCGGCGGGAGCGGCGGCGATTGCGGCGGGGGCGGACTGCCTTGTCGGAATCGGCGGCGGCAGCAGTATGGACACGGCGAAAGCCGCCGCAATCCTGTTGTCCGGCAACTCCGGACCCGTGAAAAACTATATTCTCGCCCGCCCGATAAGCGTAAATACGACCGTCCCCGTAGTCCTTGTGCCGACGACGGCGGGGACGGGGAGCGAGGCCACGCGCGTAGCGATTATATCCCGCCCGGACGAGAACGCGAAGTGGAGCGTGAACGTCAACACGACGCTCGCGATTGTAGACCCCGAACTGACGGTCGGGCTTCCGCCGGAGACGACGGCGCACACCGGTCTTGACGCGCTCGCTCACGCGACGGAGGCGTACACAAGCAATGCCGCGAATATCCACTCCGACCTTTACGCGCTCGGCGCGATTCGGAAGATTGCGGAGAGCCTTGTACTGAGCTATAAGCACCCCGAAAACATTGACTACCGCAGCGAGATGGCTATTGCCGCGAACTGGGCGGGAATGGCGTTCCGCGACCCGCTGACGCATATGGGTCACGCGATCGGCGACGCGCTCAGCGTCGAATTCCACACGCCGCACGGGCAGAGCTGCGCGCTCGGTCTCGCGGAAGTGATGCGTTTCGTCGCGCCGCACGCGCCGGAGCGAATGGCGGATATCGCGTCCGCGCTCGGTATAGCATTAAACGGCGGCGAGAGCGGGGAGAAGCTCGGCGATCTCGTCGCGGACGCGATTTACGGCCTTATGCGCGCGATGAACGTGAAATCGCTGCAACAGCTCGGCGCGACGCGCGAGCAGGTGACGGGTCTCGCAAAGGCTGTCGCGGGCAGCCACCTGTCGAGCTACTGCCCGACGGAAGTCACGGAAGCGCGCGCGGAGGAGGTTCTCGGCCGCGTGTTCGACGGATACCGGTAAATGAGAAATGGCGAGCCTTTTTCTTCTGACTATTTGATTGTTGCGGTCTCGTCAATGTCAAAGAAATATGTCGCCGTGCGCACGGCGAGCGCGCGCACAGAGGTGCGTTTTTGACCGCAATACCCGAACACAGACTTGAATACGAAGCACCAGAACGCGCCGATAAAGCGTTTTTCGCGTTCTGTGAATTTGCGTCGGCTGAGGAACTTGTCCGCACGAAGCAGCGTGTCCACGGGCGGGATTTTGTGGATGTCGTTACAGAAAATGATGTGCGACATCAGCACCTTATCGCGCAATGCCGCGATGCACGCGTCCCACAGCTCGCCGCTGTCCGTAAAATCGCCGAACGCCTTGTAGATTTTCTGGAAATTCTCGCGGGTTTCGGTTTCAATTTGTTTGGTTGTATATGTCATATTTCCCCCTGACTTTATTTTACACATTATGGATGCTTTTATCATAAACCTTTATGTAACTTGAAGGTCAAGAGTTTTTTTGCAAATATTTAATATTGGGAAAGAAAACCCCGCAATCGTTGAGATTGCGGGGTTTTTTGGAGCTGACTCGGACTTTTACGCCCTCCTTTCCATAAACCACCTTCCGCCGCCGTCGTCCTCCAACCACAAATAACGCTCGCGCCCCTGAATCTTTACCGTGTACCTCAGCCCCGCGCCGCCCGCTTTCAGGCTTGCGGCGCGGCGCACGTCGAGAACGCGGTCAATCTCGTACCGCACGCCGTCCTCCCAGACGAACGAACGCGGCAAAACCTGCCCCTCCGCCGTTATGTCCGCGTTTACCGCGACGTAGACCTTGCAGTCGTTTTCCATCAGCTTTTGAGTCTTTTCGTCCATTGAATTTTACCTCACAGGTACCCGACAGGGTGGATTGTGTTGTCGGCTTTCGCGTCGAGCCGTCCGAGCTTGCGGTCGAGCAAGAGCAGTCCTCGGTTGACGGAATGGTGTCCGAATCGCCGCCGAATATCGTCGAGCGCGTACTCAATTCGCTCGGATTTCAGCCGCTTCTCCTCATCCTCGAACAGCATCAGTTGGTACGGCGCGTCAATCGGAATAAGATTAGTCCCGCGAATCCCGACTGAGCGCAACGGTTTTCGCCAGTCGTAATTCGCGCGCAGGAGTTTCATAGCCGCGCCGCACAGCTCCGTCGCGATGAATGTCGGTCGCTCCAAGCCCGTTTGCCGCTCGAACCAGTACAGGTCGTTCTGCCGCAGGGATATTTGCACCGTTTTCGCCTGTAATCCGAGCTCGCGCATACGCTCCGCGACCGATTCCGCAAGATTCAGAAAGACGATGTGCGCGTCCTCGTCGTTCTCCAAGTCGCGCGGACAGGTGGTGCTATTCCCGACGGATTTCACGGCGGATTCGTCGCCTATCTCGCGCACGGGTGAGCTGTCAAGGCCTGCGGCGTAGGCGTAAAGGTACAGCCCCCACTTGCCGAACCAAGTTTGGAGTTGGTCGGCACCGAGCCGCGCGATGTCGCCGATTGTTTTTATGTTGTACATTTGAAGTTTCTTTTGCGTACTGCGCCCGACTCCCAAGAGGTCGGCGGCGGGCAAGCCCCACACGGTTTCGCGGAAATTGTCCTCGGTGATGACCGTCGTCGCGTCGGGTTTCTTCATATCCGAGCCGAGCTTTGCGAAAATCTTGTTGAAGCTCACGCCGACGGACACGGTGATTCCGAGTTCAAATTTGACGCGCTCACGGATTTCGTCCGCGACCTCGCCGCCCGTTCGTCCTTGCAATGATTGCGAAATATCTACCCACGATTCGTCCAAGCCGAACGGCTCGACGAGCGGCGAATAGCTGCCGAGAATGTCACGGAACATCTTTGAAAACCGCATATATTTGTCGTAATCCGGCGGCACGATTACGAGGTCGGGGCAGAGCTGTCTCGCCTGCCAGAGTGCTTGCCCGACCTTGACACCGAACGGGCGCGCCTCGTAATTGCGCGCGAGGATAATACCGTGCCGCTCCTCCGCGCTGCCGCCGACGGCGACGGGGTGTCCGCGCAGGCGCGGGTGGTGCAGCATTTCGATTGACGCGTAGCAGTTGTTCATATCCGCGTGGAGTACGGTGCGCGGCATAATATATCACCTCACAAGCGACTAATTTAATAATAAATCGCAAATTAAGAGATGTAAAGTGGTAAATATTGCCAGTTGTGCGAATCGGCGGTGGCACTTTGACCGGAAAGCTCGAATTTCTTAATATGATTGTAAATTCCTCGTACTTGCGCTATAATAGTTTTGAGGTGTCATTGATGAAAAAAGACAAACAATCTTTGCGTGAGGTATATCAATCAGGAATCGCAGAAAATCTTCCGGCAAGATTGCTTCGAGTAATTATTCTTTTACCAATCGAATGCATTTTCTGGTCATTAGGCGTGATGCTTGCGCGCACAATCTGTGCATTTGCATTACTCGGCGTAAAAATGCAGTATAAAGATATTTTTGCAGAAAAAACAGCTATTAGCTTTATCAATAATATTTATGATGCGATGGGAGTGTTTTTCTTTCATATTCTCTTATTTACTATATTGAGGGTTTGCGTAAAATTTAAGACGCATTACATTGATATGATTTTGATGCTCGCGATTTCTTCCATAATTGTTTCACCTGCATTATTTAATCGAGGTAGCGGACCCATACTGAACGACCTTGGTTTTTGGATTGCAAGTGTAATTCTATTTGCGACGATTACATTTGGCGCATTTTCGGCGGCAATCGCGTTGTTAGATAAACGGACTGCACTGAAAGACTGGATAAAAATTCTTATCTCGGTTGCTGCGGGTGTCATTGGCGGTCTTGCTATTTCAAGGCTCATATGGATACCTATTATTGCGATTTATTTGAGATGAAAACTGCT
>JAISJC010000032.1 GCA_031261745.1 Oscillospiraceae bacterium | reverse complement strand
TTTGCCGCGCGACGCGGAGCTTTTCAACAATTTTCACGCGCTGATTGTCGTCAACGCAAAGGCGCATTGCCGCAAAAAGCCCGCCTGCGCGGGCTGTCCGCTCGCGGAAAGGAGCTGTGCGCGAAATGGCGTTACTAACGCACCCGTTTGAGCCGGTTTTTGACGCGCGCTCGCGCGTTTTAATCCTCGGCACATTTCCGTCGCCGCGCTCGCGGGCGGCGGGCTTTTACTACGGAAATCCGCAGAATGTTTTTTGGAAAACCCTCGCGGAGGTCCTCGGCGAGACCGAGCCGGAGGCGGATATCGCGGCGCGGAAGGAATTTCTGCTGCGAAATCACGTTGCGGTCTGGGACGTTTTGCGCTCGTGCGAGATTGACGGCGCGGACGACAACAGCATACGAAACCACGCGCCGAATTTGTTCCGGCCGCTGCTCGCGGCGAGCGAAATCCGCGCGGTTTTTACGACGGGAAAAAAGGCGACGGAGCTTTTTAACGCTCTCGCCGCCGGGGAAGCGGGAATGGCGGCGGCCTATCTGCCGTCCACGAGTCCCGCGAACAGGGCGCGGCAACGCGCGCCCGAATATTTTGAGATGTGGCGCGCGGTCCGCGCCGCGCTGGATTAGAGCAGCTCGAAGTGGTTGCGGTTGTAGCGCAGCAGCCCGTCGTCGCGCAGGCGCGACAGCTCCGCCGACATCGCGCTGCGGTCCACGGCGAGGTAGTCCGCCATTTCCTGCCGCGAAAACGGCAGGTCAAAGCTCGGATTTCCCGCCGCCGAAGCCTGCGCGGAGAGGAACGAGAGCAGTTTTTCGCGCGTCGTGCGCCGCGTGATATGCTCCATTTTCTGTACGAGCGAGAGGTTGTTGCGCGCCAGAATTTTCAGGATATTCTGAATCAGCGCGGTGTGGAACGCGCACGCGGACGAGCAGGTCGTGACGATGCGCGTCAAATCAATCAGCAGAACCTCGGTTTTTTCGGCGGCGACGACGCTGACGAGCTGACGCTCGGCCTCGGCGCAGGCGAACGACTCGCCGAATAAATCGCCGGGCTCAATGTGTGACAAAATCGTGCGGTTACCCCAGTAATCGTCCTGCACGACAAGGACTCCGCCGCTCGTCACGACGCCGACGCGCGTCGCCTCGTCCTCGGCGGACAAGATATATTCGCCTTTTTCAAAGCCGCGGCTCGCGGCACCGAGGCACGTCAGCAGCGCGGAAAGGTTGTCCTCCGCGATGCCGGCGAACAGCGGACAGGTTTTCAAAACGGCGGGAATAGCTTTCATTTTGGCACCTCTTCGTTGTAAATCCAACAGACGTTTGCGCGTCATTATAGTATAATCCGCTTAGAAAGTCAAGGAGGCGGCGACTATGATTAGAAAAATTATTCGCATTGATGCGGAAAAGTGCAACGGCTGCGGGCTGTGCGCGGGCGCGTGCCACGAGGGCGCGATCGGGCTTGTTGACGGCAAGGCAAAGCTGACGCGCGAGGACTATTGCGATGGCTTGGGCGATTGCCTGCCCGCGTGTCCGACCGTCGCGATTACGTTTGAGGAGCGCGACGCGCCCGCGTATGATGCGGAGGCGGTGCGGAAAAGCATTGCGGCGCAACGCCACACGCCGAGTGAGCTGAAAAACTGGCCGGTACAGATTAAACTCGTGCCTGTGACCGCACCGAAATTTGCGGGGGCGGATTTGCTGATCGCCGCCGACTGCGCGGCGTTCGCGAACGGGGAATTTCACGCGCGGTTCCTGCGCGGACGGGTGCTGCTAATCGGCTGCCCGAAGCTCGACGGCGTGGATTACGGCGAAAAGCTCACGGAAATCCTCACGCGGAACGACGTGAAATCCGTGACCGTCGTGCGAATGGAGGTGCCGTGCTGCGGCGGGATTGAGTACGCCGCGCAAACCGCGGTGGAAAATTCCGGAAAGACGATTGCGTTTGAAGTCGTCACGCTGACGACCGAGGGCGACGTGTTGGAGGTGCGGTAAAATGGCGATTATGAGCGGATGTCCGGGCGCGGCGAGCCTGCGCGGCACGCCGACACTAACGGAGAAAATCTGCCCTGAGTGCGGGCGCGAAATCGAAATTTTCTCCACTGACGCGTACGTGGAATGCGAGTGCGGATTTATCGCGTACAACGAGGTGCAGAGCTGCGTGAACTGGTGCAAACACGCGCGCGAGTGCGTCGGCGAGGAGATTTACAACAGGCTGAAAAGCGCGTCATAAATCCCTGTACATAATGTACATATCCGAATACGTGCCGTCTTTTAGTCGGAAGCCGCCGGGGATTGTGCCGACGATATTAAATCCGTTGTTTTTGTAAAGCGTTACGGCGGCGACATTTCCGGCGACTACCGCGTTGAACTGGATTCCGCGGAAGCCGAGGGATTTCGCCTCAGCCAAAGACGCGGGGACGAGTTGCCTGCCGACGCCCCTGCCGCGAAAGTTTTTTGAGACGCAGTATGTGGCGTTTGCAACGTGCGAACAGCGGCCGATGTTGTTGGGGTGCAGGATGTAAAATCCGCAAATCACGCCGCCGGAGCTGACGCAGGTGACCGCGCTCTGCTCCGCGAGATAACGCGCCATATCGGACTCGGATAATAATTCAGTGCCGGGGAAGGATATTCCGTCGTCCAGAATGTCGTTCCAAATCTCGGTGCAGGCCGTGAGGTCGGACGGCGCGTAGGGCGCAACAGTTAATTGCATATCAGCCCAATTTCTCCAACAGCCAGACGATGTTTTCGCCGAGGCGCGTCATCGTGCGGATACCCTCCGCGTCGTTCTCGTACTCGCCCTCGCCGCGCGCGATGCTCATATTCCAGTAGGTGCTGCCGGGGACGACCATATCGTTAATCAGGAAAAAGTGGTTCATCGAATCGAGCGTGTGAATGCTGCCCGCGCGGCGGACCGCGCCGACGGCCGCGCCGATTTTGCGCGACAGACTTTTGCCCGCGCCACCGGCGATGTAGCCCGTGCGGTCGATGACGGCTTTCATCTCCGGCGTCAAATCGGAGAAATACGTCGGCGAGCCGAGGACAATCGCGTCCGCCGCCGCCATTTTCGGGTACAGCTCGTTAATCCAGTCGTCAATGGCGCAGCTGCCAGGGTGCTTGCGGCAGCCGCCGCACGACTGACAGCCGCGAACCGCCCGTCCGCCGGCCTGATAGAGCTCAGTCTCGTGTCCGGCGGTCTCGGCGACCGCGAGAACGGTTTTCAGCATATGGGACGTGTTGCCGTCCGCGCGCGGGGAACCGTTGACTGCAAGAACTTTCATAATTTTACCTCCGGAAAAGGACGGTCTCTCGACCGTCCTTTCTGATTTTTTGATTAGATATAGCTGACGATGAACGGTTTGAGATCCTCTTCAAGCGGGCGGGAGTCGATGCCGTCCGGCGTGATGAGCTTCAAGTCGGTTTCCATAGTGAGAAGCATCGTGCCGAGCAGACTTTTCGCGTCGGCTCTGCCGTTCTTGCTTTCGACCTGAATATCGTACGGGTACTTCGTCGCGATTTGGTTGAGCTTTTGCGCCTCGTCGGAGTTGTTGATGAGAATTTTGAAAATCATAGGTATGCTCCTCCTTGTTGATTTTAGTTACGGGATTATCATACTATAAATTGGCAATTGCGTCAAGGGGAATTTCGGGCAAATACTCAATAATATCGTCGATTTTACAGTTAAGCACGGCGCACAGCGCGTCACCCGAACAGGTACATCAGAGGAAACAGCACCACGAAACAGTACATCAGCGGCAGCAGCACGCCGAAATACAGCTTTTTATTCAGCGCGCAGTCCCTGCGTTCGCAGTATTTCCGCGCCGTCCGATATATCAGCCACGCGAGAAGCGCGATTACGGCAACATCGACAGCCAGAAGCACCCAGCCGGTAATGAATTCTTTTGGCGCGGAAGGTACCAGAATGCCGGTTATGTAAATGGTGATGACCACCAGAGGGGCGATATTTAATACGCCTATTACCAAGCCGACAATCCAGCTGATAATGTAGGGTCGTTTCATTGGCGTTTCAACACCTTTCGTCAATTGATTATTATGGTAACCAGCAATACGGCATCCGCCCAGTACATCAGCGGCAGCAGGACGGCGAAATACAGCTTTTTGTTCAGCGCGCAGTCCCTGCGTTCGCAGTATTTCCGCGCCGTCCGATATATCAGCCACGCGAGAAGCGAGATTACGGCAACATCGACAGCCAGAAGCACCCGGCCGAATAAAATCTCTGTGGCGGAGGACGGAGCCCCGTACATACCGACTATGAAAAAGAGAATGACGATCAACGGCAAGATATTCGCAACGCCGAGAACCGCGCCGGTAACCCAGCTGATAACATATGAGCGTTTCATACGATAACTTCCGCGGTGTCCCACGCGAGGGCTTTTTTCAAAAACGCGCCGGTGTGGCTCGCCTCGCAGCCGGCGCAGGCCTCCGGCGTACCCTCGAAAATAATCTCGCCGCCGCGGTCGCCGCCCTCAGGTCCGAGGTCGATAATGTGGTCGGCGGTCTTAATCACGTCGAGGTTATGCTCAATCACGACGACGGTGTTCCCCGCGTCCACAAGGCGTTGCAGCACCTCAATCAACCGGTGAACGTCCGCCGTGTGCAGGCCAGTCGTCGGCTCGTCGAGGACGTAAAACGTGCTGCCCGTGCCGCGCTTTGACAGCTCCGTCGCGAGCTTTACGCGCTGCGCCTCGCCGCCGGAGAGCGTCGTGGACGCCTGTCCGAGCTTGACGTAGCCGAGGCCGACCTCGAAGAGCGTGTCCATTTTCGTCTTGATTTTCGGCAGGTTCTCGAAGAACACGGCCGCCTCCTCGACGGTCATATCCAAGACTTCGGCAATGTTCTTGCCCTTGTACTTGACTTCGAGCGTTTCGCGGTTGTACCGCTTGCCGTGGCAAACGTCGCACGGGACGTAAATGTCGGGCAGAAAGTGCATTTCGATTTTCAGAACGCCGTCTCCGGCGCACGCCTCGCACCTGCCGCCGCGCACGTTAAAGCTGAACCGACCCGAACCGTAGCCGCGCGTTTTTGCGTCCTGCGTGGAAGCGAACAGGTCGCGAATGTCGTTGAAAACGCCCGTGTACGTCGCGGGATTGGAGCGCGGAGTGCGCCCGATCGGGGACTGGTCGATGTCGATAACCTTGTCGAGATACTCGACGCCGAGAATATCCTCGTGCGCGCCCGAATGCGTCTTTGCGCGGTTCAGTTCCGCCGCGAGGGTCTTGTAGACGACCTCGTTGACGAGCGAGGACTTGCCGGAGCCGGAGACGCCGGTAACGGCGGTCATCACGCCGAGCGGAAACTCAACCGTGATGTCTTTGAGGTTGTTCTCCGACGCGCGGACGACCTTCAATTTTTTGCCGGTTCCCTTGCGGCGTTTTGCCGGAACGGGGATTTTCCGGCGGCCGGAGAGGTACGCGCCCGTGATAGAGTTTTCGCAGGCGATTATCTCGTTCACTGTTCCCGCGGCGACGATTTCCCCGCCGTGAACGCCCGCGCCGGGACCGACGTCCACGATATAGTCCGCCTCCATCATCGTCTCCTCGTCGTGCTCGACGACGAGGAGCGTGTTTCCGAGGTCCCGTAGGCGTTTGAGCGTCGCGAGGAGCTTTGCGTTGTCGCGCTGATGCAGGCCGATGGACGGCTCGTCGAGGATATACAGCACGCCCATAAGCGACGAGCCGATTTGCGTCGCGAGGCGGATTCGCTGCGCCTCGCCGCCGGATAATGTCCCCGCCTGTCGTCCGAGCGTCAGGTATTCAAGCCCGACGGAACGCAGAAAGCCGAGGCGTTCGTTAATTTCTTTTACGATGCGGCTCGCGATGAACGCGTCCTTTTCGTTCAGCTCGACGGAATTGATGAAGTCCAGCGCGGCGACGATGGACTTGTCCGTGAAATCGACGATGTTAATCCCGCCGACGGTCACGCCGAGGACCTCTTTTTTCAGCCGCTTTCCGCCGCACGTCGGGCAGGGATGTTCGGACATATACTGTTCAAGCTCCCAGCGCATCGCGGTTGATTGCGTCTCCTTATAGCGGCGTTCGAGGTTCGTGACAATCCCCTCAAACGGCTGCGAATACGTCCCCTTGCCGCGCGGCTGGTCGTAGTTGAGCGTGAGCTTTTCGCCGTTGGTCCCGTAGAGAATGACGTCCCAAACGCCCGCCGGCAAGTCCTTAATCGGCGTGTCGAGACGGAACTTGAACCGCTTTGCCAACGCCTCAAAGTACATCTTCGCCACGCCGTCGTTTTTGATATTGCCCCAGCCGGACGCGGAAATCCCGCCCTCCGCGACGGAGAGGGATTTATTCGGGCAGATTATATCGGGGTCAACGCGCAGCTGCGTGCCGAGACCCGTGCAGTCGGGGCAGGCCCCGTAGGGGTTGTTGAACGAAAACAGGCGCGGCGTCAGCTCCTCCATTGAAACGCCGCACTCATCGCAGGCGTAGTTCTGTGAGAACAGCAGCTCGCGCTCCTCGCCGACGATATCGACGATGACGAGGCCGCCCGCGAGCGCGGCGGCGGTTTCCACGGAGTCCGTCAGGCGGCGCGTGATGTCCTCGCGGATTACAAGGCGGTCGATGATAATCTCGATGTTGTGCTTTTTGTTTTTGTCGAGCTTAATCTCCTCCGTGAGGTCGTAGACGCTGCCGTCCGCGCGGACGCGGACGTAGCCGGACTTGCGCGCGTCGTCAAAGACCTTCATATACTCACCCTTGCGGGCGCGGACGACGGGCGCGAGGATCTGGATTCGCGTGGATTCCGGCAGGGTCATAACCTGGTCGATAATCTGGTCCACGGTCTGCTGGCGAATCTCTTTTCCGCAGACGGGGCAGTGCGGCACGCCGATACGCGCCCACAAAAGGCGCAGATAGTCGTAAATCTCCGTGACGGTTCCGACGGTCGAGCGCGGATTGCGGCTCGTCGTCTTTTGGTCGATGGATATGGCGGGGGAAAGCCCCTCTATGTAGTCCACATCGGGCTTCTCCATCTGGCCGAGGAACTGCCGCGCATAGCTCGACAGGCTCTCGACATACCGCCGCTGACCCTCCGCGTAGATTGTGTCAAACGCGAGCGACGACTTGCCGGAGCCGGAAATACCCGTCATCACGACGAGCTTGTCGCGCGGGATTTCGATGTCGATGTTTTTTAAGTTATTTTCGCGCGCGCCCTTGATGAATAAATGATCGTGCATTACGTTTTTACTTCCTATCCGTTTCCGCCATATGCTTCACGAGTTCAAGAACCTTGCGGCTGTAACCCCACTCGTTGTCGTACCACGCGATGACCTTCACGAACGTGTCCGTGAGCTGAATCCCCGCCTTTGCGTCGAAAATCGACGTGTGCGGGTCGTGGATGAAGTCCGACGAGACGACCGCGTCCTCCGTATAGTCGAGGATTCCCGCCATATACGTCTCGCTCGCGAGCTTCATCTCCGCGCAAATCTCCGCATACTTCGCGGGCTTTTTCAAATTAACCGTCAGGTCGACGACGGAGACATTGATCGTCGGAACGCGCATTGACATACCCGTCAGTTTGCCGTTAAGCGCGGGAATCACCTTGCCGACGGCGGCGGCGGCACCCGTCGTGGACGGAATGATGTTCGTACTCGCGGCGCGCCCGCCGCGCCAGTCCTTTTGCGACTTGCCGTCAACGGTTTTCTGCGTCGCCGTCGTGGCGTGAACCGTCGTCATAAGTCCGTCGGCAATGCCCCACTTGTCGTTGAGAATCTTCGCAACCGGCGCGAGGCAGTTCGTCGTGCAGGACGCGTTGGAGACGACGTTCATCGAGGAATCGTACGTGTCGTGATTCACGCCCATTACAAACATCGGCGCGTCGTCGCTCGGCGAGGTCAGAATGACCTTTTTCGCGCCGGCGGCGAGGTGGACGGACGCCTTTTCAACGGTCTTAAACTGCCCCGTCGCGTCCACGAGGTAATCGACGCCGGCGGCGGACCAGTCGAGCGCGGACGCGTCGCGGTCAGAGAAGCACGGAATCGCGTGTCCGTCGATAATCAGCGAGTTTTCGGTGTGATCGACCCGACTCGCAAATTTGCCGTGAATGCTGTCGTATTTGAGCATATACGCCATATAATCCGTCGGAACCGTGGCGTTGATTGCGCGGACCTCAATCTCCGGATAATCGACTGTGGCGCGAAGCACCATACGCCCGATTCTGCCGAAGCCGGTAATGCCGAGTTTTATAGACACAGGAATTTACCTCCCAAATAATAGTCACCAAATATTGTACACCAAAAAGATGAGAAATACAATGTCGAATTAGCAGATTTTTCAGTAGACATTTTTATTTTAATGTGTTACAATGTCCTTAACTATATCCGATTGGGGGAATCTCCTGATGTGGTCAAAACTTTTTAAGCCCGTAGATACGCTGCAAAAAGGTCTGGAAGCGTCGTGGATGCGCAACTCTGTTATCAGGAATAATATTGCAAACGCAGAGACGCCGAACTTCAAAGCGTCCGATGTGCAGTTTGAATCCCTGATTGCGGACGCGATGCAACGGGATGAGACGAACACCGGATTTGTCGCGAAAACAACGCACGAACGGCACATTCAGTTCGACGTGGTTGAGGAGATCGACTTGGAGAGCATTGAGCCGCTCGTCGCGGTGAACGACAAGACGAGTATCCGAATGGACGGCAACAACGTGGACATCGAATCCGAAAACGTAAAACTCGCGCAGAATTCGCTGCTGTACAACACGCTTCTGACTAAGCTGAACAGCGAATTAACGCGCATTAAAATGGCGGTCAACGAAGGGAGATAACGTAAATGGCGTTTCTTGAAAGTATGAACATATCCGCCTCCGCGCTCACGGCCTCGCGCCTGCGAATGGACGTGGTGACGGAGAACATCGCGAACTCGTCCACGACACGCACCGCGACCGGCGAGGCGTATCGCCGCAAGTACGTCGTGTATCAGACGATTGACGGCAACAATACCGCGGGACGCGAGGACTGCTTCGACAAGATTTTCCGCGAGGCGGGCGGCGGATTTTTCCGCGATTACGTCAACCGCGCCGACGAGGCGACGGGCGGTGTGCGCGTCGTCGCGATTAAAGAGGACCAGTCGGAATTCAAGCTCGAATACGACCCGAATCACCCCGACGCGGACGAGGACGGCTATGTCCGCCTGCCGAACGTCGAGGTCGTGCAGGAGATGGTCGATATGATGTCGGCCTACCGCACATACGAGGCAAATATCACGGCAATCAACACGTTCAAGGATATGGCGGTCCGCACGCTGGAAATCGGCAAATAATTTGTTGGGGGTAAACCGTAATGGCCATTGATCCGTTATCGTCAAACATCATCAATCTGCTGTCCACGCCGCCGGTTTCGACGAAGCAGTCGGAGCAGGAGAACGCCCTTGCGGGCGGTTTCGGCGACATTTTCAAGGAGGCGTTCAACACCGCGTCCGAGACGGACACGGCGGACAAAGTCTCCGCGCTTGAACTGATCTCCGGTCAGTCTGACGATATGTCCGGAATGTTGCTCGACGCGCAAAAGGCGGAGATTTCGCTCAACCTCGCGATTCAAATCCGCAACAAGGTCCTCGATGCGTACAACGACCTCATCAGGATGCAGGTATAGCGGTGGGCGAGGGCATAAAACTCGTTTTTTCCGTGATCGGCGTGGCGGTGATTATTTTCGCCGCCTATTTCGTGACGTGGCTGATCGGCACGCGCCATATGAAAATGGGCGCGACGCGCGACATCCGCGTGCGTGACCGCTTCGCGATTACGAAGGATAAGTCTTTCGTGCTTGTGCAGTCGCACGGACGCGTTTACTTCGTCGCGCTGACAAATAACGGCGCGACGCTGCTGGACACCTACGATGCGGAGGAATTTACGGAAGCGGACAACGCCCGTACGACGATGAGTTTCAAGGACGCGTTCGCCGCGTCGCTGCTCTCAAAAATCAACCCCAATCACAAGCCGCGGGACGGCGGCGAAGGCGGTGACGGCGACAGATGAGCGGTTCACTCGGCGATATTGTAAAAACACTGTTCGGCGAGAGTACGCAGACGGTAGATATAATCATTCTGCTTACCGTTTTGACGCTCTTGCCGACGATTGTCATTATGATGACGGGATTTACGCGGATCGTCATCGTTCTCTCGTTTGTCCGCAACGCACTCGGAATGCAGCAGACCCCGCCGAACCAGGTGGTTATCGGGCTTGCGCTGTTCCTGACGCTCTTCGTTATGGGACCCGTATTCACGGACATTTACGACAACGCGTACGTCCCGTACTCGAATGAGGAGATAAACCAGACGGAATTTTTCGAGCGGGCTATGGTGCCGACGCGGGACTTTATGCTGAGGCAGACGCAGAAGTCCGATATGTCGTTCTTTATGAAGCTCTCCGGGCTGGATTCGACGGTTGACACGCCGGACGAAATTCCGACGCGCGCGCTGAGTCCCGCGTTTATGACGAGCGAGATAAAGACCGCGTTCCGGATTGGATTCGTCATCTACATCCCGTTTATCGTGATAGATATGGTCGTCGCGTCCACGCTTATGGCGATGGGAATGATGATGCTGCCGCCGGCGATGATTTCGCTGCCGTTTAAGATTTTGCTGTTCGTAATGGTGGACGGCTGGCAGCTCGTAATCGGGACGGTAGTGTCCAGCTTTGGAGGAGGGTAGCATATGAGTCAGGCGGAGATTATTACGATTATGCGCGACGCGATTTTCACGACGATTATCGCGGCGGCTCCTATGCTCATTGTCGCGATTGTAGTGGGTCTGCTCGTGAGCATTTTTCAGGCGACGACGCAGATTAACGAACAGACGCTCGCGTTCGTACCGAAGATTGTCGCGGTTTTACTCACACTGCTGCTCTTCGGCGGGTTCATTATCTCGACGCTCACGGGCTTCATCACGCGAATGTTCGAGTCCGTGATTCCGTTTATCAGTTAGCGTTGGAAGCGGCAGTTGAGAGCGTACTGTTAAACGCGGATTACTTCGTGTTTATGCTGTTCCGCGTGGGCGCGCTGATTATCGCGTCGCCCGTTTTCGGGCGGAACGTTATCCCCGGCCGCGTGAAAATCGCGCTTATGGCGTCGCTCGCGTTCCTGTTCTTCACGGCGACGCCTCAGACAGTAGCGATTGAGTACACGAGTCTGATCGGGTTTGCGCTTATCGCGGCAAAGGAGATGCTTCTCGGAATCGCGCTCGCGTTCGTGACGAATATGTTCTTCTCGCTCGTGTTCGTTTCGGGTCAGCTCATTGACACGCAAATCGGTTTCGGTATCGCGCAGGTATACGACCCGCAGAGCGGCGCGCAGGTGCCGATCCTCGGAAATATGATGAATATGATTTTGCTCATCGTTTTTTTCGGCACCGACGGGCATATGCGCCTGATTGAGATAATCTACGTCACACTGCACAAGCTCCCCGTCGGCTCGCTCGGCTTCACGCCGGCTATCGGATTGGCCGCGCTTGAAATCTTTTTGCGCAGCTTTATGCTCGGCGTGATGGTTGCGATGCCGGTCGTCGCGTCGGGGCTGATTCTCGAATTTGCGTTCGGCGTGCTGATGAGGACGGTGCCGCAGCTCAACGTTTTTGTCGTCGGCGTGCCGATTAAGATGCTCGTGGGGTTTCTCGTCCTTATGGTGTCGATTCCGGCGTTCGTGAATTTTTCGAGCAACATCTTCTCGGAGATGTTTTCCGCGGTGGAAAAGATGTTCGCGGGATTTTTACCGTAACGGATCCATTTGCGGTTATTGAATGGCTGTTGAAAAGAGTGGTGGATAGCAAATATGGCAACGGGCGGCGGCGAAAAAACCGAAAAAGCAACAGACAAAAAGCGGCGCGACGCGCGCGAAGAGGGTCAGGTACTCAAAAGCGCGGAGGTAAACACCGCGTTTTGCACGATAGTTATGTTTGTGCTGTTGCTTATTGTATGGCAGAGCTTCTCCGATAAGCTCGCGCTCCTGCTCACCGAGTACCTGTCCTCGGCGACGCTTCTCGGACTGGACGAGACGCTGTCCGGCGCGACATTCCGGAATATACTCGGCCGCGCGCTTATGGATATGGGGCGTATTCTACTGCCGATTCTCGGCACGGCGATGGCGGCGGGACTTGTGATTAATGTCCTGCAAGTGGGATTCCTGTTCACGACCAAGACGCTGCAACCGAAAGCTGACCGCATAAATATGCTCAAAGGCTTCGGGCGTATTTTCTCGACGAGAACGCTCGTCGAGCTGCTGAAATCAATCCTGAAAATTGTGGTTTTGGGCTTCATCGCGTACACGGACTACAAAAAAATGATGGTTGATTTCCCCGATTATATGGGGCAAAACGTCGGAGCGGCGTTTATGCTGATGATGCGCACGGCGTTTCTGCTCGCGATTAAGATGGCGGCGGCGTTCGCGATTATCGCGGCGGGGGATTTTATCTTCCAGTGGTGGAAGCGCGAAAAGGATATGCGGATGACGAAGCAGGAAGTCATTGACGAGCGCAAGCTGATGGACGGCGACCCGCAGATTAAGAGCCGAATCCGCCAGAAGCAGCGTCAGATGTCCACGGCGCGAATGATGGACGCGGTACGCACGGCGGACGTCGTAATCAAGAACCCGACGCACTTTGCCGTCGCGTTAAAGTACGACGCGCAGGCTCCGATTGTCGTCGCAAAGGGCGCGGACCACTTGGCGCGGAAAATCCTCGAACGCGCGGAGGAGTATCACGTGGAAACGGTGGAGAACCGCACGCTTGCGCGGACGCTTTACGACAACTGCGACGTCGGCGACGAAATCCCGCGGGAGCTGTTCACTGTCGTCGCGGATATACTCGTCGCGGTCAGCAGAAAGACCGGAAAAAGTTTCCTGTAAAACGGGTTGCAAATATTAAGCATTGGAGATGATGAATGTGGGCAAATTTAAGATTTCAAACGTGTTTGTCGCCGCGGCGATGCTCGCGATTATTTTCATCATCATATTCCCTCTTCCGACGGTTGCTATGGATACACTGCTCATTATCAATATTGCGATTTCACTGATTGTTCTGCTGTTTTCGCTCTATATTAAAAACCCGCTGGACTTCTCCGTGTTTCCGACACTGTTGCTGTTTGTCACGTTCTTCCGTCTGTCGCTTAACCTTTCGTCTACGCGGCTCATCCTGAGCAACGGCGGCAACGCGGGAAACGTAATCCGCACCTTTGGTGGCGTGGTAATCGGCGGAAACCTTGTTATCGGTGTGGTTGTATTCCTGATTATTATGGTCATTCAGTTTATGGTCATCACGAAGGGCGCGGAGCGCGTGGCGGAGGTCGCGGCGCGGTTCACCCTCGACGCGATGCCCGGAAAGCAGATGGCGATCGACGCTGATCTGAATTCCGGTATTATTGACGAGGCGCAGGCGCGTGAGCGTCGGCTCGAAGTTTCGCGCGAGGCGGATTTCCACGGGGCGATGGACGGCGCATCGAAGTTCGTCAAGGGCGACGCGATTGCGGGCATCATCATCACGATTATAAACGTCACCGGCGGCTTGCTAATCGGCGTCATCTCGCTGAATATGGACATCGGCACCGCCGCGAATGTGTATATCCTCGCGACAATCGGCGACGGTATCGTGTCGCAGCTCCCCGCGCTGATGATTTCAATGTCGTCGGGTATTATCGTCACGCGATCGGGACAGGACACGGCGTTCGGCGAGGAGGTCGCGTCGCAACTCTTCGCGCAGCCGACGGCGATCACGCTCGCGGGCGCGCTTTTGCTCGTAATCAGCCTCATTCCGGGGCTGCCGAAGCTCCCGATGTGGCTCATCGCGGCGGTGCTTATCGGCGGCGGGATTGCAATGCGCTCACGCCGGATAAAGGCCGCCGAGGTGACCGTCGAATCACTGGAACAGGCGGAGGCGGAGGAAAAACGCAAGCCGGAGAGCGTGATGGACGACCTGACGGTGGATCCGATTACGCTTGTCGTCGGCTACGGACTTATCCCGATGGTGGACCCGAAGCAGGGCGGGGATTTGCTTGAACGCATAGTGATGATACGCAAACAGTGCGCGTTGGATTTGGGCATTATCGTACCGCGCGTGCGCGTGCGCGACGACATTTCGCGCCCCGCGAACTCATACAGCATTATGATTAAGGGCGTGGAGGTCGCGGAGGCGGAGGTCATCGCGGACCACCTGCTCGCGCTCAGTACGGGAGAAACCGAGGAGGAGATTTACGGCATTCCGACGATTGAACCGACGTTCGGGCTGCCCGCGCTCTGGATTGCGAAAGCAGAGCGCGAGAACGCGGAGCTGCTCGGTTATTCCACCGTTGACCCGCCGAGCGTAATCGCGACGCACCTCACGAAAGTAATCGAGCGTCACGCGCACGAATTGCTCGACCGGCAGCAGGTGCTCGCGCTCATTGACAACCTGAAACGCAAGCAACCCGCGCTCGTGGACGAGGTTGTGCCGAAGATGTTTAATCTCGGCGAGGTGCAGAAGGTGCTGGCGAACCTGTTGCAGGAGAATATTCCGATTCGCGATATGACGACGATAATCGAGACTCTCGGCGATTACGGCGGCATCACACGCGACGCGGAACTGCTGACAGAATACGTCAGAGCCGCACTGAAACGTATGATTTCCAAGCGGTTTATAACGGACGATGCCGCGTATGTGATTACGCTGGACCCGCAGTTGGAGCAGTTGATAGCCGAGTCCACAAAGCAGTCGGAGCGCGGCGCGTACCTCTCGCTTGAACCGGGTAATATCCGCAGCATTTACGAGCGGACGCGGGACTGCGTTGACGACTCAAAGGAGCGCGGACACATACCGATTATCCTCGTCTCGCCGCTTGTGCGGCGGCAGGTGAGGAAGATTGCGGAACAGGTCTCGCCGGAGCTTTCGGTTCTGTCGTACAGTGAGCTGGATCCGAGCGTTGACGTCGTTTCAGAGGGAGTTGTGAAGTTATAATGCTTGTAAAGAGATATATCGCCAAGGATATGGCGGCGGCAATGGCCGACATTAAGCGCGAACTCGGCTCCGACGCGGTTATACTGTCAAATCAGGCGGTCAAGCAAAAGGGCATAAAAAACCTGTTCAAGAAGCCGATGCTTGAAGTTATGGTTGCGTATGAGCCGGAGAAAGTGCCGTTCCGGCGCGTGCTGGAACAACAGCGCAACCGTCCGCCCGCAAATTCGATTTACGCGCCGCAGATACCGCAGCAGGCTGCGCCGCAGCAGGAAGAGCCGCCGGAGCCGGTGAAACAGGCGTCGTCCGCCGATGCGGAAAACAACCCCGCGACGGAAGAAAAGCTGAAAGCACTTGATAAACGACTCGATTCTCTCGATAATATGATTAGCGGGTTTATCGACAAGTTCCAGATGGTCAAGCGCGACGTCACGTATGATTACCCAGACGGGATTGAGCCGATTGTCGTGAAGCTGATTGAAAATCAGGTGCGCGAGGAGCTTGCGCACAATATCGCGCGGGACGCGTCGGCGATTTTAGGGCGGCAGTCCGACGCGACGGCGGGCGAGGTTATGCGCCAGCTGCTGTTAGAGCAAATAGGCGCGGCGGAGCCGATTTCACACAAGAAGTTCAAGCGGCGCGTCGTCCTCGTCCTCGGACCGACGGGCGTAGGAAAAACGACGTCCATCGTCAAGCTCGCGGCGAATTTCTCGATTAAGCAGAAGAAAAAGGTCGGGATTATCAACACGGACAGCTATCGCATCGGCGCGCAGGAGCAATTGCGCACGTTCGGGGACATCCTCGATATGCCGGTGAAGATGATTTACTCGAACGAAGAATTGCCCGACGCCCTCACCGAGATGGAGGACCGCGACATCGTGTTCATCGACACGGCGGGTAAGAAGCCGGGCGACGAGGCGCAGCACGAGGAGATTCTGGGGATTCTCACGATTGCGGAGCCGGACGACGTTCTGCTCTGCGTGTCCCTCGCGACGAGCTTTTCGTCGATGCGGGAGATTATCGACGCGTACGGATTCACGGACGATTACCGGCTGCTTGTCACGAAACTCGACGAGACGAAGTACCGCGGAATGCTGCTGAACCTCATTTGGTACGCGAAGCGGCGCGTGGCATACGTCACAACGGGACAGACGGTTCCGGACGACATCGAACCGCTGGATCCGGAAGCAATCGCAGGGGAATTATTGAGTTAAAATGATTTATTAAGGTGGACTAAATGGTATTTGATGACAAAAACGCGGATCAGGCACAAAGCCTGCGCGAAAAAATGAGTGGCGTGCGCAACGGGTTAAAGGTAATCACGCTTGCTTCCGGCAAAGGCGGAGTGGGCAAGTCGTCGATTACGGTTAACCTCGCGATCGCGCTTGCGCAGCTTGGGATACGCGTGCTTGTTATGGACGCGGACTTCGGCTTGGCCAATATTGACGTTATGCTCGGCGTGCAGACCAAGCACAACCTGACGCATTTTCTGCGCGGCGAAAGACGACTTGACGAAATTGTGCATATAGGGTATGATGGGGTCAGATTCATATCGGGCGGTTCGGGAATGATGGAGCTGCTGAGAATGAACGAGGGACAGCTGTCCAAGGTTATGCACGGCTTAACGAAGCTCGATATGCCGATTGACTATATCCTGTGCGACGCGGGGGCGGGGATTAACGACAATCTGATTTCTATGATTCTCGCGTCCTCGGAGACGATTATCGTTACGACGACGGAGCCTACGGCGATTCTCGACGCGTACGCGCTGATAAAAACCATCGTAAAGCGCGATAACCTGCACCCGCTTCACGTCATTATGAACAGGGCGGAGAGCAAGAAGGAAGCCGACCACGTGCTTGACGGGTTTTCGGAGGTGCTGGCGAAGCACCTGCAAAAAGAGGTGAACCGCCTCGGACACATTACGCTCGATCCGGAGGTTCCGCGCTCGATAAAGCGGCAGACGCCGATAATGATTTCCGCGCCGAACACATCATTCGCGCGCGACATACGTTCCATCGCCCGCGAGTTGCTGGAACTGCCGCCGCAAAAAGAACCCGGCAACGTGTTCTCGCGTCTGTTCTCCGGATTGCGAAAATAGCGCGAACCCCGGTGAGTTGAAGTTTAGTGGAGGGATTGGAATGGTTAAGAGCGCGCTCATAGTGGGCGATAAGGTTGATTTACATTTTCAAAGCAGCTCGTTTTACCGTTCGTTTGTGGAAAACACCGACGCGGACGGGGCCATACTCTATGTGTCCGCGCCGATGAGGGACGGTCAGCCCGTGCCGATGGCGCAGGGGCGTGAAATGGACGTGTATTTTTACCGCGAGAACGGCAAGTTTTCCGTTTTGACGCAAGTGATTGAGATGCGCAAGAACAAGAAAACAGGACAGCTGACAGTGCTTCTTGAAGTTATGAGCGACACGCGCAAGGAGCAGCGTCGCGAGTTCTACCGCCTCTCCGCCGCGCTTGATATTGAGGCGCGGTATCTTCCGCACGAACTTATAAAGACGATGCCCGTCGCGTTTGACAGACTGCAAAATCCGAGCGACTATGACAGCGCGGTTCTTGAATTCTTCAACGCGGCGCAGTCCGAGCAAAATATTCTTTCGCGTGATATCTCCATCGCGGGGCTGTCGCTCCGTACGAGTAAACGGTACAATCCGGGTGACCTGATTGCAATGAAGATACATATACGCTGGCCGCGCGGTGCCAACAAGCCGATTCTCGCCGTGGGCGATGTGCGGCGCGTGCAGTTTCATCCGGATTCAAAGAAGTTTTTCACGGGAGTGGCGTTTTACGGGGCGTTTTCACAGCGAGAGCTGATTACCAAATATGTTTACGAACAGCAGAAGATTCGCATACAGCAAAAACGCCTTGTAGAGGGACAGTAACGTATGGCGGAGGAGCTGATGCAGGTATGGCGTGAGTACGCTGACACGCGCAGTATTGAACTGCGCGACAAGCTCACGCTGTCATACACCGGCCTTGTCAAGTCGCTTGTGCGGCGTATGATGCCGCGTTACGGCGCGGTCGCCGAGTACGACGATATGATCAGTTGCGGCGTCCTCGGATTAATTGACGCCGTGGAGAAGTTTGACTTGAAGCAGAACGTGAAGTTCGAGACTTACGCCGTCACGCGCGTGCGCGGTGAAATCCTCGATTTTCTGCGCAGCCAGGACTGGGCACCCGCGAGCCTGCGGCGAAAAATATCCGCCGTGACGGACGCTTACGATTTGCTCGAAGCGCAGGGCGACGCCGATGTGGCGGAGCCGAAGATTGCCAAAATGCTGGATATGACGACGGAGCAGGTCGGAAAAGTCCTCGCGCGGGCGCATATGTTCAACGTCCTGAAATTTGAGGACGCGCTCGGCGGGAGCGAGGATTCCATTCCGGAGCCGCGCGGCTCGGACGACGACATTCCCGAAAATATTTTGCTCGCCAAGGACAACATAACGCGCCTTGCGGGAATCATCGAAGATTTGCCGGAGCGCGAAAGGCAGGTCGTGACGCTGTATTACTACGAGGGACTGCTGCTGCGCGATATTGCGGAGGTTCTCGGCGTTACGGAATCGCGTGTGTCGCAGATGCACTCAAAGATAATCGCGAAGATGAGAGACAGGCTTGCGGACTAAGGAGGTATTCTGATGTCACTGAGAGGAATTGACGCGCAGATGGCGTTGACACGCACGGCGGAGCTTCAACGACAGCCGGCGGAGACGCAAAAAACCACACTGATGAGCGAGTATTTGAATGTTGAAGGCAAATTGAAGAGCGAGCAGGCGGGCGAAAAGGTCGCGGAAATGCCCAATTCCGACCGCACGGAGCTGCGCCCCGGTGAGGACGGCGGAGGCGACAGCTATGAGCCGTCGTCTGGCGAACGCCGCCGGCGCGAGGATTCGCTGATTCCGGAGGAGCCGCGCCGCGGCTACATCCGCGCCGACGGCGTGGATATTACGATTTAAGGATAATTATGGATACAACTGTCAGATACACAATATTTATGGTCGCGCTCGTATTTGTCTCCGTTGTGTTCGCGGGACTGCTGTTTCGCGGCTCAAAGCGGCGGATGCGTGAGCTTGACGAGCGACAGACGGAGCTGCTGAGACTGTACAGCAACATTGAGGAGCTTGCCGACACGTTCACAGCCGAGGCGGAGGATGCGATAAGCGCGCTCCGCACGCTGATCGTCGAGTACGACAGCCTGCTGAAAACGCCGCTGCCGAAGCCGCCCGTGGTGGCGATTCCGTCGCTCTCCGTTCCGGCGAAGGTCAATCTGCCGACGTTTGACGCCATTGTCGGGGGCGACGACGATTATGAGCCGAAGCTGTCCAATCGTGAGCGCGTTTTGGAGCTGAAAGACGACGGGCTGAACGCGAACGAGATTGCGCGTGAGCTTGGCGTCACGCGCAACGAAGTGGATTTGATATTGAGCTTGGGGAAGTAATCACTGTATTAAAAATACTGAAACCCGCGCCGATAAACGGCGCGGGTTTTCGCATTGTTTTTAAGCTATGCCAATCCACCACTGCGCGGTTATCGCGCCGTCGGCGGCTCCGTCGCGCCAAATCAGCTCCTCCTCGTCGCTGACGAGCAGCGGGAAACCCTCGGCGTCAAAGTCGGC
>JAISJC010000022.1 GCA_031261745.1 Oscillospiraceae bacterium | reverse complement strand
TTTGCCGCGTATGCGACGTACTTCGACGCCCAGTGCTCAACCGGGACATCTGTGAAGCCCGTGGCCTGCGGTGTCAGACGCTCCGCCGCCGCAGCACCCGCTTTAAGATATGTAATAATCTTATTTGAAATTTGCAAGTCACGTATTTGCAGCACTTTTTTGTCACAACTTTCGCGTGAAATGTGATTTTTATGCCTTTTTTATGGTTTAACGCGTTTATTTTCCGATCGTCCGACCCGCGATTTCGTCCGCGAACATCTCCGTGATTTGCGCCGCTTTTTCATCCGCCGAGGCGATCACGTGCGCATAAATGTTCGCTGTGGTACTCACCTGCGCGTGGCCGAGCCGCTTCGACACCACGACGAGCGGCGTGCCGCTCGCAATCATCAGCGACGCGTATGTGTGCCTCAGCGTGTGCAAATGAATCTTCGGCAGCCCCGAACGCTCTGCGAACACAGAGAAACGCTTTGTCAGCGAGTCCGGCTGAATAGGCGCGCCGTCGTCACCCGTGAACACGCGCCCGTCGCAGTCTTTCCAGTTTTCGCCGTATTTTTCGTGCTGTTCGTCCTGCCAGACCCTGTATTCAGTGAGAATCAGGAACGCCGAATGCGAGAGCTTCAACGGACGGCGCGAGGTCTTGTTCTTCGGCGTGTCCGCGTAAACGCCGTATCCGGACGCATACGAGGACGCCTGCACAATCCGAATCGTCTCCGTGTCAAAATCCACGTCGCACCAGCGCAATCCGAGCAGTTCTCCGCGCCGCAGTCCTGAGAGCAGATCGAACGAAATCATCGCCCGAAAGCTGATCGGCTCGTTGTGCAGCAGCTCCAAAAGCCGCCGCGCCTCCCACTCGTCGAGGTGCGGGGCCTCTTTTGTCTCCGCCTTGGGCAGTTCGGCATTGGCGGCGGGATTAAACGGAATATAACCCCATTTCACCGCCTTTGAGAGTATCGAGGAGATACAGCGGTGATACACCCGAACGGTACTCGCGGCGAGCTTTCCTCCCGTGTGGCAATTCAGCCCGTCCTCTTGCAGTGCAACGTAAAAGCTGTTCAGGTGTCCTGTTTTCAACTCTCGCAGCCTGATGTGTCCGATAGCGCAATTAATGCGTTTCAGCTGCTTTTTATACCCGTCGCAGGTCTTTAATTTCAATTGCGGTTCCGCGTATTCCGCGAGCCATTTGTCCGCGAAAGACTGGAATTTCAGGCTGCCGTCGTGAACCGTTCCCGCGCGCAGCGCGTCCTCAAACCGCATTGCCTCTTTCTTTGCCTCCTTTTCCGCACGGCGGCCGCGCATTCCGGCGGGCGGCAGCCACGTCATAGACTTTCTGCGTTGGCGGCCGTCCGCATTATACCCGTCCGACACGCGAATCTGGAAGGCTTCCCTGCCGGACTTATTCGTTCGTTTTGTTATCTGCGCCATTTTTGCTTATCCCTTTCTCGTTTGCCTGTCTTATTTGTGTCTTATGGCAATGGCAAGAATTGTAACATATTAATTCATCTTAGCGCAAGGGAGGTTTTTTGTTCCTTTCACTTGACAAACGCTTTTCGCGCCGTATATTGCGAGGCACAACAATTTGAAAGGGGTAAAATTAATGGAAATCACAGTGGTATTTTTGGCAATCATTTTTGCGGATCTGATGTTCACGGGGCTTATGATTTTCGCGGTCGCGCTCGACCGCAGAATCGCGCGGCTTGAAAACCGCACCGCGGCGTCGCTGCCGGAAGCGGCGGCGGAGACGGGCGCAACGGATCTTAACGCGGCTATGGCGGCTCTGATGAGCTATGGCGCGAAAATCAGCGGGGAGGAGACGGAATGAGGGCGGTAACAGCCGAAACGACACGCCGCGAGTACCTGCGCGGCGTCGCGCACAACAACGAGCTTGGGCTTTACGAGACGGTCCGCCGCAATTCCGACTTCTTCGTCGGCCGGCAGTGGGAGGGCGTGAATGCCGGCGACCTGCCGAAACCGGTTTTCAACTTCATCAAGCGCAGCGTCGTCTACGCGGTGCAGAGCCTCTCCGCGTCATCGCTGCGTATGACGGCGAGTTTCCCCGGCGGCGAGGAGGCAAAGCTGTCCGACGCGGTGACGCGCGAATTTGACTCAATCTTTGAGCAAAACAATCTCGTCACTGGCTTCGCTGACTTCCTGCGCAACGCCGCCGTCCACGGCGACGCGTGTATGACCGCGCGCTGGGACGCGGACGCGGCGAACTCTCGCGGCGGGCGCGGCGCAATCGTCGCGGAACTGGTGGACAACGACCGCGTGTTCTTCGGCTCGCCCGCGTCGGCGGACGTGGAGGATCAGCCGTACATCATCATCTCGCGGCGCGAAATGATCGGCAAGGCGCGCAGCGTAGGCGCGAAAAACGGCGTACCGCCCGACGCGATTTTGCCGGACGAGGACGCGGCGGAGTTGCCGCGCGAATTGCGCGACGACGACGCGAGAGTGACGGTTCTGCTGCGCTTCTGGAAGAGCGAGGAGACGAAAACGGTCTGGTGCTGCGAGTGCTGCCGCGACGTGATGCTGCGCAAGCCGTGGGACACGGGACTGACGCGGTACCCGCTCATTTGGCTGCCGTGGGACGATATGCGCGACTCGTACCACGGTCAGGCACTCGTCACCGCGCTCATTCCGAACCAGATTTTCGTGAACAAGCTCTTCGCGATGAGTATGCTGTCGCTCATTTCAATGGCGCACCCGAAGATTGTCTATGACCGCACGCGCATCGCCAAGTGGGACAACCGCGCCGGCGCGGCGATTCCTATGCTCGGCGGCGACGTTGGCAGCGTCGCGCGTGTCATTGAGCCGGCGCATCTGTCGCCGCAGGTCGCACAGTTCATCGACCTGACAATCTCGTATTCGCAGACGCTGATGGGCGCGACGCCCGCCGCACTCGGCGAGGTCCGCCCCGACAACAGCTCCGCGATTGTCGCCCTGCAAAAGGCGTCCGCACTGCCGAACGAGCTGACGCGCCAGCGGCTTTACCGCTGTGTCGAGGACTTCGGGCGCATTCTCATTGATATGCAGAGTGAGTATTACGGCAAGTGCAGCTTTGACGGCGAAACGGTGGATTTCACGCGACTCAAATCCCTCGGCGCGAGCCTGCGCCTCGACGTCGGTTCCGCCGCGTACTGGTCTGAGTACGCAATGGTCGCGACGCTCGACAACCTGCTGACGCAGGGGCGCATTGACTTCGTGGAGTACCTCGAACGTCTCCCCGACGCGCATTTGCCCGGCAAAAAAGCGTTGCTCGAAAAAGCGAGAGCCGCAAAGGAATTATAACGCAGAACGCCCCCGACTCAAATGTCGGGGGCGTCCAGGTTTCCGTCCCATAGGTATTTCTTTGTCTCACTGACGATGACGTTCGACAGCAGCAGCAACGCGATGATGTTCGGAATCACCATAAGTCCGTTGAGCGCGTCCGCGATGTCCCAGACAAGCCCAAGCGACGCGACGCCGCCGAGGAAAACCGTCGCGACGTAGAGGACCCTGTACGGCGGAATGCCCGCCTTGCCGAACAGGTATTCAATTGCGCGCTCGCCGTAATAGCTCCACCCAAGGATTGTGGAGAACACGAACGTCGCAAGCCCGACGGTCAGGATAACCGGCCCGATTGCGTGTATCTGCCCGAACGCCCAGTTCGTAAGCTCCCCGCCGCCGAGACCCGTGATTTCCGCCGAATATCCGAGCGACGCGGCTTTCAGCACACTCGACACGAGGACAAGACCCGTCAGTGCGCAGACGACAACCGTGTCCCAGAACGTGCCTGTCATCGAGACGAGGGCCTGGCGCACGGGATTGCGCGTCCTCGCGGCCGCAGCCGCAATCGGCGCGGAGCCGAGGCCGGATTCGTTGGAGAACAGCCCGCGCGCAACGCCGTACCGCGCCGCCGCCATCATAACCGTCCCCGCGAAGCCGCCTCCGGCGGCTTTGAGCGAGAACGCCTCGCGGAAAATCACGCGGAGCGTTTCGCCGAGAAACGGGCCGTTAAGCACAAGAATAATCGCGCAGCCGGCGACGTAGAAAATCGCCATAAACGGCACGAGAACCGTACAGACCTTGGCAATCCACTGCACGCCGCCGATAATGACGACGGCGGTGAGCGCGGTGACGACGACGCTCGAAATCCACGGCGCAACGCCGAACTGCAAACTCACCATTTCCGTCAGGGAATTCGCCTGCGTGCTTGACCCGATGCCGAACGCAGCGGCGGCCGCGAAAACCGCGAAAACCACGGCGAGCCATTTGCATTTCAACCCGCGTTCGAGCGCGTACATAGGTCCGCCGAGCATTGTACCGTCGGAGGTTTTCACGCGGTATTTGACGGCGAGCAGCCCCTCGCCGTACTTCGTCGCGATGCCGAAAACGCCCGTCAGCCAGCACCACAGCACCGCGCCGGGTCCGCCGAGGACAATTGCCGTGGAAACGCCGACGATGTTACCCGTACCGATTGTCGCGGCGAGCGCGGTCGTCAGCGCGCCGAATTGCGATATATCGCCCGCCGCACCGGCGTCCTTCGTCACGGACAGCTTAATCGCCCTGAATATGTGCCGCTGAATGCCGCGCGTGCGGATTGTCAGAAAAATGTGCGTGCCGACAAGCAGAATAAGCATCGGCAGACCCCACGCGAACTCGTCGATTTTTTTGATGATATTTGAAAAAGTTTCCATAATAATGTCCCCTCCGCTTACTATTTGTTAATATAGTATGCAAAGGGGACAAGTTATATTAATAATAGCTTATTTCTTTACCTTATCCGCCCACGGCAGATAGTGGCGGAGCTTGCTCATAACCTCCGCAATGTCGATCGGTTTACCTATGTGGTCGTTCATTCCCGCGGCGAGACATCGTTCAACGTCCTCGCGGAACACGTTCGCCGTCATCGCGACGATCGGAATATTCTTCGCCCATTTGGTTCCGAGGGCGCGGATTTTGCGCGTCGCGTCACAGCCGTCCATCTCAGGCATCTGCATATCCATAAGAATCATATCGTAATACGTCGGGTCCGCCGTGAATTGCTCGACGGCCTCGACGCCGTTTTCGGCGACGACAAGCTCAATCTCCGTCGGCTCCATCAGCGCGATCAGAATCTCGCGGTTCACGTCCACATCTTCCGCGAAGAGGACGTGCTTGCCGCGGAAAATACCCGCCGAGGTCTCGTCGTTCGGCAGCTTAATCTCGCCCTCAATGCCGAGACAGTCGTTGATAATATCCTCGATTGAGGACGGAAACAACGGCTTCGAGAGGAATTTCTGAACGCCGACACTCTTCGCCTGCTCCTCAACAAGGCTCCATTCCACGCCGGAGAACATAACGACGACCGAGGTCTTGATTTCGCGCGTGTTGATGCGGCGTGAAAGCTCAATTCCGTCCATATCCGGCATTTTCCAGTCCACGAAGTAGATGTCGTACCCTCCGCGCATATCCATCAGCGAGAGGGCCTCCTTGCCGCCGATAGCCGCGTCGCACTGGAAGCCGAGCCGACGTGAAATGTCGATAAAATAGTCCAGAACATCCGCCGAGTCGTCCACGACAAGCACTTTTAGGTTCGCGAAGTTTACGCCCGGCGCGAGCATACTGCGCCGCTTAATGCCGCCCTCCGCAATGCCGAGCCGCGCCGTAAACGTGAAAGTCGAGCCGAGGTTCGGTTCGGAATCCACGCGGATTGACCCGCCCATCATCTCGACAATGTTCTTGGAAATCGCAAGTCCCAGTCCGGTTCCGCCGAATTTGCGCGCCGTGGAGCTGTCCGCCTGCTCAAAGGAGCTGAACAGGCGCGCCTTTTGCTCGGCGGTGATGCCGATGCCCGTGTCCGTGACGGAAATGCGTATCAGGCATTCGTCGTCGGTCGTGGAGACAAGCTCCGAATTGAGCCTGATAATCCCCTCTTCCGGCGTGAATTTAACGGCGTTCGATAATAAGTTCGTAATCACCTGCGCGATGCGCTGCTCGTCCCCGATCAGCGTGTGCGGGATTCGCTCGTCAATGCGCACGTCAAAGAGCTGATTCTTCTCCTCAACGCGGAAGTTAATGACGTTTACGACTTTGCGCAGCATACGCTCAAAGTCGAATTCCGTGGGCGAAAGCTCAAACTTGCGCGCCTCAATCTTCGATATATCCAGAATGTCGTTGATGACGCCGAGGAGGTGCGTGGACGCGTCCTCAATCTTTCCGAAGCAGTAATCCTTGCGCTCAATATCGCCGGAACCGCGCCCGATTGCGGTCATCCCGATGATGGCGTTCATCGGCGTGCGCATCTCGTGCGACATATTTGATAAAAACGTGGATTTTGCGAGCGAGGCTTCCTCCGCGGTGACGCGGGCCTCCTCCGCCGAGACCTGCGCGCGGCGAATATCCGTGATGTCGTTCATCATCACCAGCGTGGACGCGACATCGCCGCCCGGCGTGTGCAGCGGCGTAATGCGCGCCGAGAATATGCGCGCGTCGGGTCCGACCAAAACTTCGCACTCCACATCAACGCTGTTGCCGCTTTCAACCGACGACGAAAGCGCGTCGTTCAGCTCGGCGGCAAGCGCGGAATCAAAGTGCGACTCGATGACCTCGTGAAAGGTCTTGTTGGCTACGACGGCAAAATCCTCCACGCCCGCGACTTCAAGAAAAGTCTTGGACGCGAACGCGAACCGCCCCGAACGGTCAAGCATTATGATAATGTTCGGGCTGTTGTCCAAAAGCAGGGACATATACTGCTCCTGCCGCGCTTTTTCGGCGGAGCGCATAGCGGAAACAGCCGCAAGCGACGCTGAAACGGCCTTGTCCCGTTCCATCCTCGCTTGAAGCCGCGATACCTGACGCTTTAACCTCGTGATTTCGGCGTCACGCTGCGCTATTTCATCGTCCGGTTCTTTTTGGATTTTTTCAGCCATTTATATAGCCTTTCAGGTTACAAAAGCTAAATTTGTTTGTTGTTTTATAATTATATAACAATATACCGCAATTTGTCAACTTTCTTATTGAGATTTCGGTAAGTTTAATGTATTATGTTATTATATTATTTTTTTAAGCCTTATTTTAATCTGATTTTAATGTTCCTTAAATTGCATTTTAACCTCCGCGAGATATAATCTACTCACAAACAAAACATTGGAGGTAATTTCTATGACGACACTTGAAATGGTAGAGCGGCTGCAAGAACGCGCCGATGTGAGCCTTGAAGAAGCCAAGGCCGCACTGGATGAGGCGGACGGCGATCTGCTTGACGCGCTGATCCTGCTCGAACGTCAGGGCAAAACGACCGGACCCGCCAAGGGCGGAGCGTATTCCGACAAGAGCGAAACGCACGAAGAGGGCGCGGACGGCGCGCAGAATGCGCAGAGCGGCGCGGAGACCTTCCGCGACGCAATGAGAAAGGTGGGGAAACTTTTGGCAAATCTGTTTGAAAAGGGCAACACAAACTACATCGATGCGATCCACCACGACAAGACGGAGCTGTCCTGCCCCGTCACCGTATTCATCGTGCTGCTGATTATCGGCTTCTGGGGCGTTATTCCGCTTATGATTGTCGGACTGTTCTTCAACTGGAAGTACCGCTTCCGCGGCGCGGACCTCGGCCGCGACGACATCAACGGCGTAATCGAAAAGGCGGAAAACGCCGCCGAAAACCTCAAACATTCCGTCACCGAGGGCAAATAAAGCATAACTAAGGAGAACGGCTATGGCAGAGAAAATTCTCGTCGTCGAGGACGAGCAGAATATGGCCCGCCTGATTGAGCTTGAACTCACGAACGAGGGCTACGAGGTTTCAAAGGCGTTCGACGGGCGCGAGGGTTTAACCCTCGCGCTTGCGGGCGGCTTCGACCTGATATTGCTCGACATTATGCTCCCGCATATGTCGGGGACGGAGGTTCTGCGCCGCCTGCGTAAATCCTCCGCCGTGCCGGTGCTTATGCTCACGGCGCGGGATTCCGTCGTGGACAAGGTGTCTGGGCTGGACCTCGGCGCGGACGACTACATCACCAAGCCGTTTGAGTTTGAGGAGTTGCTCGCCCGCATCCGCGCCGCTCTGCGGCACAAGTCCGCCGACGCGGACGGCAGCGAAATTTTCACCTGCGGAACGCTGATTATGAACGCGCTCCGGCGCGAGGTCACCGTCGGCGGAACCGTCGTCGGCCTGACGAAGCGCGAATTTGACCTGCTGCACTACCTGATGAAAAACAAGGATATCGTCGTCTCGCGTGAGCAACTTTTGGAAAACGTCTGGGCTTTCGACTTCGACGGCGGGACGAACACCGTGGACGTTTACATTCGCTTTCTGCGCGGAAAGCTCGACGACGTGTTCGGGATTAAACTGATTTCTACCGTGCGCGGGGTGGGATATGTGATTCGTGATGAACAATAAATCTATCGCAAAACGGCTTGCGCGGAAGATGTTTTTCCGCCTGTTCTGGATATTTATTTCGCTCGACGTCGCGATTGGTATTATCGCGGCGGCGGGTCTCGTCGTGCATTTTGAGCAGTCTGTCACCGAAGCCGTCCGCATCGTAAAGCGCGTCACCGACGAAAAAGAATTTGACCGTATGGCTTACGGCAATGTGGAAATTATCATTGTGCCGTTTGACAACGTGCTGCCCACACGGTTTCAATCCGTTTATTCGTCGCTTTTGCCGTTGGAAACGCGCGAATTCGCGCGTCAGATTGAGGTTTTACAAGGCGCGGTTATCGAACACGTCTACGTCCCGCACGGCGGCGCGATGTTCTCAATCCGTATAGCGACTTACCCGACGGACACGACCATCGCGACCTGGGCGGTTTACGTCCTGCTTGGGCTTGAACTCTTAATGCTCATCATCAAATCATCGCAGAACACGCGGCTTATTCACCGCTCTCTCGCGCCGATTACGGAGCTGACGCGAGCCGCCGAGACGCTCGGTCGCGCCAAGCCGGAGAGCCTGATTCCGATTAACGTCGGCGCAAACCTCGACAGGGGCGACATTACGCAGCTGCGCGGCGCGCTCGAAACCATTAACGCCGCAAGGCTTGACACGCGCCTTGACGTCGGCGGAACGCAGCGCGAGCTGCGCGAACTCGCCTCGGCAATCAACGGAATGCTCGACCGAATTAACGACGCGTACACGGCGCAGGTGCGGTTCGTCTCCGACGCGTCGCACGAGCTGCGCACGCCGATTGCCGTCATTCAGGGCTACGCGAATCTGCTCAACCGCTGGGGCAAAACCGACGAAAAGACGTTGCAGGAGAGCATAAACGCAATCCGCGCGGAGGCCGATTCGATGAAGGAACTCGTCGAACAGCTCCTGTTCCTCGCGCGCGGCGAGAACCGCACGATTACGCCGGATATCGAGCCGTTTGACCTCGCGGAGCTTGCGGAGGAGGTCGCGGAGGAGGCGCGTCTCATCGACGGGACTCACGAATTCCGCGTTGTCTCCGCAAACGCACCCGTGTGCGCCGACAAGGGGCTGATTAAGCAGGCGGCGCGTGTCCTAATCGACAACGCCATCAAGTACACCGACCCCGGCGGCATCATCGCGCTCCGCACAGGCGTTAAGGACGGCTCTGCGACGCTCTCCGTCACCGACACGGGGATTGGCATTGAAGAGGAACTGCTCCCGCGGATTTTCGACCGTTTTGTCCGCGCCGACGAGTCGCGCACGCGCGCTTCCGGCGGTGCCGGTCTCGGCCTTTCAATCGCGAAGTGGATTGTCACGCGCCACGGCGGACATCTCGACGCGCTCTCGCGCGTCGGCGCGGGTACGCGCATTACAATTGTATTACCGCTGCGATAATGCACTACAAAACCTACAAATCCATACTGTCCGCGTCGAACGGAATGAACATCTACCGCGGCTGCACCCACGGCTGTATCTATTGCGACAGCCGCAGTTTGTGCTACCAGTTCGACCACGTTTTCGAGGACATTGAGGTCAAACAAAATGCGCCCGAAATACTCGACGACGAGCTGCGCCGCCGCCGCAAGCCCTGTATGATAAGTACAGGCTCGATGTGCGACCCGTATCTGCCGCTCGAAGAGGAGCTGCAAGTCACGCGCCGGTGCTTGGAGGTCATTTTGCGCCGCGGCTTCGGCCTCGCGATTCTGACAAAATCCGCGCGGATTTTGCGCGATATCGACCTGCTTGCCGCGATAAACGCGAAAACTAAATGCGTCGCCGAGATGACGCTGACCACCTACGACGACGGGCTATGCAAAATTTTGGAGCCGAACGTATCTACGACGAGCGAGCGTTTTGACGCGCTCTGCCGCCTGCGCGACGCGGGCGTTCCGACGGTCGTCTGGCTCTCGCCGCTGCTGCCGTTTATCACCGACACGCGCGAAAATCTATTGGGACTGCTCGACTATTGCGTCCGCGCGGGCGTGCGCGGCGTCGTGCATTTCGGCGTCGGAATGACGCTGCGCGACGGCGACCGCGAGTATTTTTACGCGGCTCTCGACCGGCATTTCCCCGGAATGAAGCGCAGGTACATTGAGAAATTCGGCAACGCCTACGAGTGCCGCAGCGACAACGACGCGGAGCTGACCGCGCTCCTGCGCTCCGAATGCGCGAAGCACGGTATTCTCTGCGGCGAGCGCGAGGTTTTCGCCTATATGCGCGACTTTCCGGAGCCGCGCGCGCCGGAACAACTCACGCTGTTTTAAGCCGCGGAAAATTCCTCTTGATATTTTTCCTCGAACGTATTATAATAATTGCAGACCGCGCTAACCGGGGAGTCAGCGGTGCCCTGTAATCCGCAATCCGCTATAGCGGAGGTGAATTCCGCCCCGAGGGGGCGTGCTGTGCCGTCTGCCCCGCATAAGCGGCGTTGAAGGGCCGGTCTTGCGCAACATACGCTCGTGAACCAAGTCAGGCGGGGAACCGAGCAGCTTTCAGCGATGTCGTATGTGTGCCGCGAGGGTGCCGGTTTGGAGCCAAACTGTTCGGGTAACGGGCATATCGCGTTTTCGGAGGGCGGTGCGCGGCCTATTCAAGTGCGAGCCGTCGGCTCGCTTTTGAGTATATGAGGAGTAACATAAATGTCCGAATACCAAGCCCTTTACCGCAAATACCGCCCGCGCACGTTCGACGAGGTCGCGGGTCAGGAACATATCACGCAGACCCTGAAAAACCAGATTTCTTCGGGGCGGCAGAGCCACGCCTATTTGTTCGTCGGCACGCGCGGCACGGGCAAAACCTCGTGCGCGAAAATCCTCGCGCGCGCCGTGAACTGCGAGAATCCGCACGACGGCAACCCCTGCAACGAGTGCGAGCCTTGCCGCTCCATCGAAAACGGCTCCGCGACAGACATTATGGAGATTGACGCGGCGTCCAATAACGGCGTCGATAACGTCCGCGCCCTGCGCGACGAGGCGATTTTCTCCCCCGCCGTCACGAGAAAACGCGTCTACATCATCGACGAGGTGCATATGCTGTCCAATTCGGCGTTCAACGCGCTTCTGAAAATCCTTGAAGAGCCGCCGGAACACCTCGTTTTCATTCTCGCGACCACCGAGCTGCACAAGGTTCCCGCGACGATTGTCTCGCGGTGCCAGCGGTTCGCATTTCGCCGACTGTCGCGCGAAGTCATTGCGGCACAGCTTGTTTCCGTCGCAGCATCGGAGAACATCGCCCTCGACGGCGACGCCGCGGCGACGCTCGCGCGGCTCGGCGACGGGTCAATGCGCGACGCTTTGAGCCTTTTGGACCAATGCTCCGACGGCGGCGCAATCGACGGCGAGCGCGTCCGCGAGGTCGTCGGCCTGCCCTCGCGCGACGCGGCAATCGCGCTCGCCTCGGCGATTGCGGAGCGCGACGCGGCGCGGGTTTTCACGCTCTTTGACGCGTCGTACCGCGGTGGAGCCGGAGCGGCGACGCTGTTCGAGGAGCTTGCCGTTCTCGCGCGCGACGCGCTGATTTTAAGCCTGATTCCCTCTGGCGGCGAGCTGCTCTCCGGCTCCGCCGATACAAATTCGCTCAAAGCCCTCGCGGAAACGTTCGGCAGGGCGCGGTTGCTCGCGTTCGCCGACCTGCTCGCGAAAGCGCGCGGCGCGTTCACGCGCGGCACCGGTGACCGAACAACGGCGGAGCTGGCGTTAATCGCGGCATTATCCGACGCAGAACCGACTGCAACGCAACCCGTCACACCCCCCGCCGCGTCCCCCGTTCCCCAATCCGAGCGAAGCGCGGCGAAGCGGGTTCGCGAGGAAGAGGAGGAGCGACGCAGCGAAGTGAATGCCGGTCAAAGATCGGCGCAACAGAGCGAAGTCCGCGACGACGACGCCCCGTGGGCGCACTTGCTCGGCAACGATTCCGAACCGCAGGAACCGACATCTGTGATTGACCGGCTGAGTCAGTATGATTTTACTAAAATTGAAGAATAAATATTTTACATAGGAGACGAATATTATGGCAAAGGGAGCTTTTCGCGGAATGCCGCAGGGCGGCGGCGCAAATATGAACGCAATCAAGCAGGCGCAGAAGTTGCAGGCGGACTTGCTGAAAATGCAGGGCGAACTCGAAGAGCGCGAGTACACCGCGACCTCCGGCGGCGGAGCCGTCACGGCGACCGTTTCCGGCAAGCACGAGCTTGTAAAGCTCGAAATCTTGCCCGACGCGGTGGACCCGGAGGACGTAGAAATCCTCACCGATATGATCGTCGCGGCGGTCAACGAGGCGAATCGCACGGCGGACAAAGCGGCGAATGACAATATGTCTAAGCTCACCGGCGGACTGAATTTAGGGGGACTGGGGCTATGAAATTCTTAATCGTTTCGGGCAATCCTAAAAAGGACGGTCTAACGGCCGCCATTATTGACGAGGTTGCGCGCGGCGCGCGCGACGGCGGCGCGGAGGTCGAAATTCTTACCGTTGACAAGCTCAAACCCTGCCGCGTCTGCGGCGACGGTTGGGGCAACTGCCGCTCGGCGCACAAGTGCGTTTTCGGCAGCGACGGCTTTGACGCGGCGCAGGAAAAGGTCCAAAACGCGGACGCGATTGCGATCATCACGCCCGTCTACTGGGCGGAGGTTTCGGAGACGCTGAAAAACTTCCTCGACCGTCTGCGACGCTGCGAATTCGCTTTCGGCGGCGGCACCGCATTCAACGGCAAGCAGACGCTCATCGCCGTGAACGCCGGCGGCAGCGGCAACGGAATCATCACCGCGATTGAGCAGCTCGACCGTTTCTGTCAGCACACGGGCGCGGTGATTTTTGACCGCCTCGGCTTCAACCGCTGGAACTACGACTACAAACGCCCGACGGCGTACGCCGCCGCGAGGGCGATTGCCGAAGGGCGAAAGAACGGCGACAATCTGTAATTTCAGAAAATATGAAATTATTCTTGACAAGTACATTCGGTTAGTCTATACTAACATAAAAAGCGATCGAGGTGATTTAATGGAAAAGCTGATTTTACGCGTCGAGGGAATGTCGTGCGGCCACTGCGAAATCGCGATACAGGACGCGATTCGCAAGCTGCCCGGCATCAAAAAAGCAAAAGCGAGCCGCCGCAAAAAGCAGGCTGCGGTGGATTACGACAGCGCGCTCGTGACCCCGCAGCAGATTACAGACGCCGTAAAAGGCACCGGCTATGGCGTGTTATAGGCTGATAAAAATTTTATCCCAATAGTTAGTTATGACTAACTCAAATAAAAAAGGAGAATTATAATGAAAAAAACACTTTCCCTACTTATAGCCCTCGCAATGTGCGCCGCGCTGGCGGCGTGCGGCAACGGCGGCGACGCGCCGCATAACGAGCCGACACCCGCGGCCGGCGGGCAGACAGTCGACGATTTTACCCTCGCGGAGCTGTCCAATCCGTTCCTCGGCAAGTGGCAGTCGGACATTCCAAGCGCGGGTATGACGCTGATTTTCGACTACAAGGCCGACGGCACGTTTGATTACGAGATGGTCGGCGTTCCCGCCGAGGAGGGCGGCGTCGGCTCCGGCGGCTACGTCGTCTACGACAACATTCAGGTCACTTGGCTGGACTTTGAGGGCGCGGCAGCGTACACCTTTGAGGTCGTGGACAACGACACAATCAACGTGACGGAGCTGGGTATCGACGAAAACGGCGGACCCGTTACGGGCAGCACCGCTCCGTTCACGCGCGTCGCCGATTCGCCCGTCAACAAAGCGGACATTCCGTTTGAGCTTGCAAATCCGTTTCTCGGTGCGTGGAACTCCTCTGTTGAAAGCGAGGGGTCGGTGTTTGTGCTTGATTACAGCACGAACGGCACGGTCGGCTACGACTGGACGATGGGCGAACAGGGCGGCAACGGCATTGGGTGTTACATCGTGTATTCCGACAAAATGGTTATATACTATCCGGAATACAACTCGGTTGAAACGTATACCTTTGCGCCGATTGATGCGGACAACCTCAGCGTTACGGAGCTGGCAATAACAGAATCGGGCGAGCAGGAACGCGGTGAAACCGCGCAATTTATCCGTGTTACCGCGGAGATAAATCCCGACGTGACGGCACGGGTCGTCCGCGCCGAATCAAATCGCGCGGGCGTGTATTTTCTGGCGACGCCCGACACCGACGCATACTCGGCGCAGCTCGCCGCCGCCGCGGAACACGGTTTCACGTGGTCAACGGCGTTGGCGGTGCTCGACGGCAGCGAGACGAGCCCCGTCAGCGGACAGCGCAACCAACTCGCGGCCCCCAACAGCGGATTTGCGTTCAATCTGAAAACCAACGCTCCGCCGGACGGGCTGCGCGCCGCAATCGGTTTTAACTCAATTTTTAATTTCACCGCCGAGAACCTCGGCGAGGATTTGTACGCACAATTAGTGGCCGCGCTGAACGCGTCGGATATGAAATTCGGCGACTGGGTGCTGCCGCCCGCGGATACTCTGACCGATTTGGGACTTCACGTCTACACGACGTACAACGGCGAGGTTTGGGATATCACGGACCGCGTCTCCTACGGACTGAACATTGCGGACACGGACGCCGGAGTGCTGTTTTCCTACGGAGCCGTAATGGTGGACGGCGAGATTGCCGACTTTGACGCCGAGGGTTTCCCGCTGCTCGTCAGCGACGAGGAGGAGCTGATTTGGCGCGACGGAGCCGCCGACGGCGCGATAACCGCGCAGTGGTGGATTGGCATAGCTTAAAA
>JAISJC010000139.1 GCA_031261745.1 Oscillospiraceae bacterium | reverse complement strand
CGCGCGTCCGCGTCGCCCGCGAGCATTCGCTCGACGCACTCCGCCTCCTCCGCCTTTGAGAGCGGCTTTTGAAACGCGCCGCCGCTCTCGCTCATTCGCAGCATTAGCAGCGGCGACGTGAAAAACAACGCGAGGACTGCCGAAACCATAAAAAACACCACCGATACAGAATTTGTACATTCTATTCGGTGGTGCTTTGTCCGTATTCAGTCAAAAAAACGTGTTTTCGCCGCCCTACTGTCCGAGAGGTGCGCCGCAGGAGCCGCAGAACTCGGTTCCGCGCTCGTTCTTCGCGCCGCACTGGCCGCAGAATACGGGCTTGTCCGCGCCGCCAGCGGCTTGAACCGGCGCGGCGTATTGCTGCTGCGGCTGCGCGGGTTCCTCGCTTCTGCCCTTGTTCAAAAGCTCCTTGAACTTTGCCGATATGCCGGACAGCTTGCCGTACAGGTCAAAGGTGATCGCGGTTGTGGGCGCGACGCCCATATACGCCGTCATCGTCCGCGCGAGGATAAAGCTGTCGATAAACGCGAATTTCACCGCCAGCGCAATCAGCAGGGCGATGACGAACGCGACCCAGCCCGGCCACGAAAACAGACGGAACAGCAGTCCGAGAACGACAAACAGCGCGAGCGTAATCCCCGCAATCCCCAGAACCACCATCGCCATTGTCTTGGCCGCGCTGCCGAGCAGCGTTTTCCAGTTCTGCGCGTAGATAACCACGCCGTCGGCGGCACTCTTAAACGCGCTCTGCTCTTTTTTGTAGAAGGTGTAGCCGAGACAGCACTCGTCTATGTAGCCCAGCGACAGCTCGATAAAATACTGCGCGAGGTTGCTGACCGTACCCATACCGGGGATAAAGTCGAGGGCGTTGCCTATCTTACCGATGCCCTTTTGAATCTGCTTGACCGCGCCGCTGACCAATTTATCCACGGCAAAGTAGATGTTTGATGTGGCGAACCGCGCCGTGACCAGCTGTTTTCCGTAGGAAATCTGATTGTCGGGGACGCGCCCTGTTGCCAACGCTTCGGTGATAACCGCAATGTGACCGGCTTTGAGCATATAGCCTATGTAGTGCATAATGATAAAACGCACGACGCCGACCGCGCTCACCCAGATGAGGAACATCACGACGCTTACGCCGTCGCTTTTGAACAGCCACGCCAGACCCATCAAAATGCCGAACAGCACCGCGGAGATTACGACGGTCACCAGACCGAGCAGCAGCTTTGCCCACGCAAAGGGCATTGTTTTTGTAAAGACCTCTCTTGCTTTCATTTCGCTATACCTCCGTTTTTGTTTTAAGGCTTCTTAACGGTCACTACCGACATACCGCCGGAAAAAGTGACCTCGACCTTATAGCCCGCGGCGTTTTTTGCCGTGTAGTAATAGATTGACATACCCATAATTTCCCGGTCCTCCGTTTCGGCGTCAACGGTAAAGCCCTTGTCCCTGACCTGTTCGGCATAGGCGCGCGTCTGCTCTATCGTCGCGACAAGAACCGCCTGAAAGTCGCTGTCCTCCGTGCCGACGCCGGTCATACTCACCGGAAGGTCGGGCTTGGGGAGCAGCTTCGTGAACTCGTTGTCAGGCCAGTCGCCGCTGCCGACCTCAAACTGTCCGCCGTCTCCGGTGTCCACGGTCCACGAGCCGTCCGCGTTTTGGACGGTTTTACTGCCGTCCGCGTCGGTATAGACGACCGAGCCGTCGGCCTTGAAGTCTATATCGCCGCCCTCGGCTCTCGCCTCGTCAATCATCGCCTGCTTTGCGGCGTCGTCATATTCGGATATTTTGCCGATGCTGCTTATTTCCGCCTCCAAATCGTATGCGGGGGTGCTGACGCCGCCGCCGCTGTCGCCGCTGCTGTCGCCGCTGCTGTTGCCGCCGCAGGCGGCCATTGTGACAATGAGCGCAAACGCGAGAATGAGTGTCATAAGTTTTTTCATTGTGATTTCTCCTTATTGATAAAGGTTGATGTAAAATTCGTATTGCGCTTTGTTTTTTATCTCGTCCTTTAAGTTTGCAAAAGTCATACTGAATCTCAATTCAAGGTAAACCTTTTGCCCTTTGTAATTGTATAAGAGTTGCTTGTCTGTGATATACGCATTGTAAGACGGGTATGCCGCTTCCTGTGTCAAAGCGGGGTCTTGGTATATCTTGCCGTCATCTGACACTGATTTCAATTTGTCGTATACCTTTATAAACCATTCCTCAATTTCGGCAACGCCGCGGCTTGCTTCGTCAACTTGAATGAAAAAATCACCCTCGTTTTTTTCACAAGACCAAGCGTTCATTTCGATGAACCCGGCGGGTTTCAAATCATCTTCCGTCAAGCCGTAACTTGCTAAAAATTCTTCTTTGGTCGGCTTTGATGATGTGCTGCTGTCGGGTTTTTCGGTTGCCGCGCTGGAATTCTCTCCACCGTCCGCGCCGTTTGGCTGCTCGGTAACAACGTTTTCGCTGTTCGTGGGCGAGCCGCCGCCGCTGTCGCCGCCGCCGCTGCCGCTGTTGCTGCCGCCGCAGGCGGCCATTGTGATAATGAGCGCAAACGCGAGAATGAGTAATATAAGTTTTTTCATTGCGATTCCTCCTTTGTTTTTTGTGTTAATCAATGATTTCGTAGAAATCGCCGCGCGTCTTGAAGTCGTCATACGCCTCCTGATAGCTATAAAAGTGGGCGAAGAACGGTTTGCCGCCCTCGCAGATGTACAGGCTCATTTTGCTTGCGATGTACGGCGGCTGCTCCCAGAGGTCGTCGGCGAGGTTTTTCTCCAAGCCTTTATCGAACGTCGCCTCGTCGTCAAAGAAATAATAGGTGTAGAATCCGGTTTCCTCGCCGTCCTCGGCAAAGGTATACACGAGATAAATGCGTTCGGAGTAGAAGTTGTAGTCCTTGCCCGGCGTGGTCATATTGTCGCGGATTACGAGCCGCTGACCGGAAATTGTCTTGCCGATTACGTCCGCCTCGGCTATGTAAGAGTCCACAAACGGTTCCGGTTCGGGCGTATGCTCGCCCTCTACAATCGGTGTAAAGTCGTCCACAAACGCCGTTGAGATGTCAAGCTGAATTTCCCAGTGCGAATACGGCGCGGCGGATTCCGCGGTGGAGACAGTTACGAGCCAAGGTCTGTTGTCGTATTTCATACTGTAAGTTTGCAGCGTCGAGAACAGCGCGCCGCCCAAGACGTCGCCGAAGCTCTCGATTACCATATAGCCGTCGTCGTCGGTCGTCTCCCACGAGCCGCCGTACCAGAGATACAGCTTTCCGTCGTCGGCGAGGTCGAGCAGAGCCTCGTAAATCCCGCGGCTGTATTCCTTGAATTCGTCGTTTGTCGGTTCGTCGGGGACCTCGAAGCCGTACTCCGTGCGGACAAAGGTGTCGCCGTACGGGTCTTCAAGATAGCGCGTGATTCCCATCATCTCCGGAGGAAAAATGACCTCGTCGGTCAGTCCGAAGCGGTGCAGCATATCCGGCGCGTCGCTGTTAGACGCGTAATCGGACAGAATCGTGTGGCCCTTGTATTCGCCGCCGCCGTTGTAGCCGGTTTCGCCGCTGCTGTTTCCGCCGCTGTTTCCGCTTTGCGTGTCGTTTTGCGAGGAACCGCCGCCGTCGCCCGCGGAGCCGTTCTCTTTCGGGCTGCCGCTGCCGCCGCAGGCGACAAGAGAGAGTACCATAAGTAACGCCAGAGTGATTGTGATTAGCTTTTTCATTGTGATTTCTCCTTATAATTTGATTTTTGTTTTTGTCTTTAACCGCCGAATACACTGATGCTCATTTTGTAAATACCCGTTTCATAGTCGTAACTGGTGGATACGTTTAATTTAACGTCGTCGGTTGACGTTTTGTATGGGTACGCCCACATTGTACCGGGGAATTTTTCCCACAGAGGGTTTTCGTACAGAGCCTCCAAAGTGGATTCCTTGTCAAGGGTAATATAGTTGCTGTATATTTTCCCGTCGGTGGACAGCTCCTGCATTTTGCCGTAGATTTTTTCATACCAGACCTTAATTTGCGCCTCACCGGTCGTGTCCTTGTCTGCGGCAATCCTGATATAGCCAATGCTGTGGATTTTAGGCGGATTGTCTTTTGTTTCAATCTCTTGGAACTCGATAAAGCCCTCCGGCTTTATATCATCCTCGGTCAAACCGTACAGTTCGAGAAAGTCGGCGACTGTGCCGCTGTCGGCGTCGCTGCCTCCGCCTGTCGGTGCGACCGCTCCCGTCGCGGTTTCCGCCGGTGCAGATGTGCTTTCGGACGAAACCGACGGGGTTGTACTGTCCTCGCCGCTCGGCGTATTGCTGCCGCCGCACGCGGCGAACAGGGAGAGCGCGAGAACTATTGCCAGAGTGAGTGTAAACAGCTTTTTCATTCTGTTTTCTCCTTATTTTTTAATTAACTGTGTGTCACCGACGGGAATCTTATCGATTGTACCGTAGAATTTCACCGTGACGGGGCCGCCGTTTGCGGAGTGCAGCTCAAAGACCGCTTCGCCGGTTTCGTACAGGCGGAGAATGTAGGGGAACGGCGATACAATTTCCTCGCTGTACCGCTCGCTGAACGTGCCGACAAACGGAGCCGAGGCGGTCGCGCTGCCCTGCATATAGACGCCGGAGGCGTCCACGGAGCCGCTGCCGCTCGTAGTGCCGTAGGCGATGCCGGTCATAGTTATATACCCGCTCATATCGCCCTCCGTCATATGAAAGTCCCAGTCGTACCAGTGCGCGACGGGCGTTTTGCTGTTTTCAAAATCTTGATTTCCGCTGCCGACGTCGCCGAGAATCGCGTCCATATACTCGTCAACAATTGCCTGCTCCTCAGCACCCAAATCGCTCGTCTGCTCGAAGGACTGCGTAAAGTCGTCCTCCTTTTCCGCTGCATATCCGGACGCAACCATAATAAAATCGTCGTTTTTGAACCAGCCGTCGGCGTCGTATTCCACCGAACCGCCCGTAATTGTCATCAGCCCGATCATACCGCTCAAATCGGCGTCGTAGCTCATCTCCATCTCGCCCTTATACGGGCCGAACATATCGGGACCGACGTGGGAACAGGAGAAATTCAGGTTATAATTCACCGTCGCCAGTCCCAGCACGTCCAGCGTCTCCGAATCGTTTATCGTGATTGTCCAGACGTAGCCCTCGTTCGGTGCGTTCTCCCATTCGTCGCGCACGCGCTCCCAGTACGGGGCTACGCCCGCGATTTGGCGTTTTGTGCCGCCTGACGCTCCGCCGCTTTCGCCGCCGGGCGCGGCGGGAGCCTCAACTATGGATTGCAGGAGTTCCTGTGTCTTGTCCTGAACCGCCTTTTTCAGCCCGCAGGCGGTGAGGGAAAAAACCATCGCCGCCGCAAGCAGGATAGTAATAATCTTTTTCATAAATCTTTCCTCCGTTAAATTGCGCGGCGGAGCGGAGTAAACCGCCCCGCCTGTAATGCTGTTTCGGCTATTTCAATATCCATTCAATCATAAGTTCGGGGTCGCTGTCGGCAAACCATTTCAACCCAATCAGAGTTTCAAAGCCGCTTCCGTTATCAAAAATATAATTCTTTCCCCACATAGTGTCGTCGTCGAAAGTCCGTTCAACCCAAGTGTCCGGATATTTGTCATATATCTCGGATTCAGCGGTTGATAAATATGATTTAATTTGCTCTTTGCTTGCGTCCGGGAAGTTGACATACAAAATTTTTCTTCCCTCGCCCACAATATACGATTTCACCGTGTAGTCAAAACTTGGCTTGGAAACTAAATTGCCAACTTCGTCATCGGGCCATTCAACGGTATCACCGTCGTTGTCGTTGCCGCCGCCGGTTTCCGTCTGCGCGGTTGTGTCGGCGGCGGGCGGGGCGGTAGAACCGCCGCCGCTGCCGCTGCCGCCGCACGCGGCGAGCAGGGAGAGTGCCAGTACGAGTACCAGCGTGAGTGCGAATAGTTTTTTCATTGTGCCTCTCCTATTTGATAATCGTAATTTTGCCGATAAACGGCAGGGGTTTCAGCTTGCCCGCCGCGGCGTTTACAATGCCGAGGACGCAGAGGGCGGCCGGAACGAACCAGAGCAGACCCAGAATAGTGGTGATTACGCTCCACAGTCTCCACGCGCCCGTGCCGAGCAGAATGGCGGAGAAAATGGCCGTCACGATGCTGTAAGCGATGCTCCACGCAATGGTTCCGATGAACAGCACCGTCCCCTGATTGGTGTGGTACTTCGCAAAGGGTGAGGTCTTGTGCGCTCCGGTGAGCAGGGGGACGAAAAACAGTATGTACGCCAGTACCGCCATCACCTTGTTGTCCTGCGCGTCTTGGGACTCGGATTTCGCCGGAGAGGACACCGCCGCCGTCGGCTGCTGTGCCGGTTGCTGCTGCGCGGGAGCCGCGCCGATCTCCGCTCCGCATTTGGGGCAGAATTTAACCCCGTCCTGTACCTGTGTTCCGCAATTTCCGCAAAATGCCATTGTATTTTCCTCCTATTATTAATTACCGGTAATCGTTCCGGCTTGGCTTACAACGTCAAAAAGGTCTCCGAGACCGCCGAATTCGCCTAACGCGCCGTTTGTGCTCTGGTTTACGTAATCCACCAGCGCGCCGGACGCCCACTTGAACACGAAGAAGAGTACCACCGAGAGTATCAGTCCGATAATCAGCATAATGAGCGTCGCCCGCGCGTAGTGCTTGCGGTTCGGGTTCTTCGCCGCGAACGACATTATTATGCAGGCGAGCCAGCCGATAACCGGTATCGCGAACAGTATCATCATACCGATATATCCGCCCGTGCCGATTGCGGGGTAACTCGGCGCGGCGGCAACCGGCGCGTAAACAGGCTGCGGCGCGGGTTGAGGTGCCGGTGCCGGAGCGGTAGCGGGCGGCGGGGGAGCGGCAGGTGCCGCAGCGGTCATTGGTTTGCCGCATTCGGTGCAGAATTTAATTTCGTCGGGGACATTTGCCCCGCACTCGGTACAAATAGCCATAGTTTTTCCTCCTAAGAATTTTGATTGAACGAGTTTTCTCGCCTGTGATTTTGTTATGGCTTGTAAATCTGTATCTCTGTTTCTGAGACCGCCACACTCCAACCGTCTGAACTTTCGGCTTCAAGAAGGACAGATGTCGGCGTGGAGTCCTTATAGTAAGCTAAAACATTTTGGCTGAAATTTCCTGCAACCAATTCATCACAATAAGCCGCCGCTTCTTCGCGTGTCCAGTCCATTTTTATAGACAGCGTTTTGTCCCCCTCTCCCTTTGTGCCAATCTTCCCAATTTTGCCGGCCGATGGTTTCGGCACTTGCTTTGTCCAGTCATTGTCCGGCCATTCTCCCGCCGTAAATGTGTTGCCGCCGCTCGGCGTGTTGTTGGCGGGTGGGACTGTTGTCGTGCTGTTCGCGGGCGGTGTGGTGGTTGAGCTGCCGCCGCCGCAGGCGGCGAGCAGGGAGAGCGTCAGAACAAGTGCCAGCGCGAGGGATAAGATACGTTTTTTCATTGTAAATTTCCTCCTTAAAATTTTGATTCTTTGTTGCGCGTCATTCGCCCTGCTTTGCGCCGCACCCGCCGCAGAAGCGCGCGCCGGGCGCAAGCTCCGCGCCGCAGGAGGTGCAGTGCTTGGGACCCGTAACCGCGAGCGGCGTTCCGCACTCCTGACAGAACTTCACGCCGTCGGGGTTCGTGTGTCCGCAATTCGGGCATTGACCCTTTTCCGTCTCTGCCTGCTTCGCGGCCTCGGCCTGTTCCTGCTCCTGCTTCGCGGCGTCCAGCGTCGCCTGCGCCGCCGCGATGTTCGACTGAATGAGTTTCAGCCTCTCGTCCTGCGGCCACTCGGACGGGTTTTGTTCATACGCCGCCCTGCCGATTTCCAGCAGCAGCTCGTCCTCCTGCTTCCGCAGGTCGGAAAGATCCGACTGCGCGTTGAGCAGTTTGCCCTCCGGCGTGTCCTTCGGGACGACGCTTTTTGCAATGCCGCCCAGAAAGTCGCCCAGCCCTCCGAATAAGTCGTTTGCCATTTGAATTTCCCCCTATAAAAATTTTTTTGACATTTTTCGACATTTTTCCAAAATTTATATTGAGTATATGAAAAAAATATGATAAAATGTATTTCGGTAACATCAGATTAGCAGAAAATACCCTCGCTTGTATACTATCCCATTGATAGTTTTTAGGGGAAAATTGTAAAAAAACGTACGTTTGGGAGAGTTTTTATGAAAAAAATCATCGCGACGCTCCTTTGCGCGGTTCTGCTCGGCGCAACTCTGTCCGGCTGCTCATTATTCGAGAAAAAGAAGCCAGTGACGCTGACAATGTGGCACAACTTCGGCGGCGATATCCAAAAAGGAATGGACGTGCTGATTGACGAGTTCAACGGCACAGTCGGGCAGAAGCAGGGCATCATAATTAACGTCACCGCCATCACATCCAGCGCGGAGTTGCAGGACGGACTTAATATGATACTCAACGGCGACCCCGGCGCGCCGGCGATGCCGGACATATTTACGAGCTATCCGAAAACCGCGATTCTGTTCCAGCAGAAAGGGTTGCTGGCGAACCTTGACGAATATTTCACCGCAAAAGAACGGTCGGAATATATCCCCGCATTTATGGACGAGGGCCGGTTCGGCGACGGCGGACTGTATGTGTTCCCGTTCGCCAAATCCACCGAGGTCACGTTTATCAACAGCACGCTGTTTGAGGGCTTTTCCGCGGCCACGGGCGTGACAGAGGCTTGCTTCGCCAGCTTTGAGGGCATCGCGGACGCCGCGCAGAAATATTACGAGTGGACGGACGCCGAAACGCCCGACGTGGCGGACGACGGCAAGCAGTTTTACACGGCGGATTCCTGGTTCAACCTGGCGCAGGCGGGAATGCTCCAACAGGGGACAAGCCTGTTTGACGGGGAGGCACTGAGCTTAGACAACGCCGCCTACCGCCGCATTTGGGAAACGGTCTACGCACCCTCCGTGGAGGGTGGCTTTGCAGTCTATGACGGCTTTTCCTCGGACCTATCCAAGACCGGCGACATCATCTGTTCCACCGGATCTACGGCGGGGATACTGTTTTACAGCGATAAGGTTACATATCCGGACAACACGGTGATTCCGGTGGAATACAGCGTTCTGCCCTATCCCGTGTTTGAGGGCGGAGACAAATACGCAATTCAGCGCGGCAACGGTTTGTGCGTGGCGAAAGCGGACAAAGTGCGCGAGGAAGCGGCGGCAACATTCCTAAAATGGTTCACCGCAGCTGAGCAGAATATGCGCTTTGTCGGCGCGACCGGATATCTGCCCGTCACGGGTGAGGCCTTTGAGACGCAACTGCCGGAATACATCAAGACGGTTGAGGATTCCCGCATAAAGATGATGCTCGAAACTGCAACTGAGATGTACGACGGATACGGTTTCTTCGTGGCTCCGACGTTTGAGGCGTTTGACGGTATTTCCAAGCAATATGAGAGCGGATACAAGGCACGGCTGTCGTCCGATCGCGAGGGGATTGCCGCCGGTGACGCCGTTTCGAGCGACTCCGCGCTGACGGAATTTATCGCCTCACAGAAATAGAACGGGTTCCTTGCGGAAAGGACAGTGAACAGGCGTGAAGATGATACGCGAAGCGTTTCTGTTACTCCGACGCTCAAAGGGTGAACGTACGACTTCTTTGCAAGTCCGGCTGTTCGCTCTTTTCGCTATGTTTTCCGTTGTTTTTGTCGCGGCGGGCTTCCTTTTTCTCTCATTGGCCGGCATTTTCAACGCCGGAGAACACGAGAGCCGCGTATGGTTGGAGGCGGAGATGGCGCATCTGACAAACGGCGTGACAACCGATTTCAGTAAGCTGTCTTTGCAGAGCGTGTCCCTCGCGGAGCAGCTTGTGAGGGACGTTCACATCTACGCGCAGAGGAACGGCATTGCCGAAAAAGACTTGCAGTCCAATCCCGAATTGATAGAGGGATTGCTGTCGGAGCAGATGGGTAGCCTCCTCACCGTACTGAAAAACAGTCAGTGCAGCGGGGTGTTTATTATCCTTGAAGCGACCGTTACGCCGGAGGCGGAAAACGCCGCCGACTCACGGGCAGGTATTTTCTTAAAGCGCACCGAAACGAACAATATTACCGCACTTGCCTCAAAAATACACTTCCTGCGCGGTCCAGCTAATATCGCAAGAGCCAACGGCGTGGAGCTTTTGGGTCAGTGGCAGATGGAATTTGATGTCGCGTATGCGGATTTTTTTGACACGGCCATCACCACCGCGAAGGAAAACAACGGCGTAAGTCTTTCCCGCCTGTACTATTGGAGCGGGCGGTTTATGATGAAACGCAACAGTGAATATGCGATGCTGCTGTGCGTTCCGCTGATAGCGAACGACGGAACGGTTTTCGGACTCTGCGGTATGGAGGTGTCCTCTATGCTGTTCAAGAGAAATTACAGTCCGGACAATATTGATTTTCCGCGTGTGTTTTCCACGCTATCGCCGTCGAAGGGAAGCACCATCGAAACGGGCGGAGGCTTGATTGCCGGCAACTCATACCTGAATAATCGGGACACAGGGGAACTCGCGGAGATAAGCAACCGCAAAGGACTGTACTCCTACTATTCCGACAACGGCGAAACCTATATAGGGTTACAGGGCGCGTTCCGGTTGTACCCCGCAGGCTCGCCCTTTACCGGTGATGAGTGGACGCTTGCCCTGCTTATGCCGGCGGAGGATTGGGAAAATGCCGTCAGCGAGGGGAATACGGTACTTTACATCATCGGATTTGCGTTTTTAGTGATCAGCCTGTTTGCCGCAACCGTCGTCAGCAAGCGATATATCCACCCCGTAGTGCAGGCGTTGGAGGCGATTAAGACTGACGACCATTCCGCGATGCCTAAAACGCAGATAGCCGAGATTGACGACTTGTTTGAGTTCCTTGCAAAGCAGGATGCCGCTCGCGAGGCTGCCGCCGCACGTGAGGGAGGTATATCTGCGGAAGAGGTAACCGTTGCGCCCGATCTGTCCCTGTATCTGGGGTTTGTGGAGCGGATCGGTACGCTCACAAAAGCGGAGCGGATGACGTTTGACCTGTACGCGCAGGGCTTTAAGGCGGGTGAAATTGCGGAAAGAATGTTTGTCAGTATCAACACAATACGGTTCCACAATAGGAATATTTACTCTAAGCTCGGCGTCAGTTCCGCAAAAGAGATGATGGTCTATGTCCGTATGCTCAACGATGCCGCCGCCAAAAAATCCGGTTAAGTTTCGTGAAAATGTGCCGATACAATAAAAGGCAACTTTTGATATGCGAAAGGGGTGAAGGCAATCGGTAACAACGAGATAAAACTTATCGCGATGGACTTTGACGGGACGCTGACGCGCCACAAAAGCAAGCTGGATGACGTGTGCCGGCGCGTGCTGGACGAACTTGCCCGCCGTTACGACCTGTTGATTGTCGGTGCGAGCAGCTGCGAATGGATTTTCGACCAGACCGACGGCTATCCGGTTGACATAATCGGCTACTACGGTATGCGGTTCTCCTCGGTGAAGGACGGGAAATTCACCGTAAAGCGGGAGTGCTTCGCGCCGATTGACACGCAGAGCGTGATACGCCGCGTGAACTCGCTTCGCGCGGAACTCGGATTTACGTCATACGCGGGGGAAACGGTTAGATTTTATACCACCGGAATCATTTCGTTTCCGGTCCTCGGCACAAAAGCCACCGAAGAGGAGAGACTGTGGTTTGACCCCGACAGAACAAAGCGACGGGACGTTTACGGTGCGGTGCGCGACGCTTTTCGCGATTACACGGTGTTTATCGGCGGTGAGTCGTCCTTTGATTTGGTGCCGCGGCCGTACAATAAGCTGCACGCACTCAATGATTACATTGAGACAAAGAAGATTGAACATTCGCAGGTCGTGTATTTCGGCGACGCTTACGGCGAGGGTGAGAACGACGAACACATCTACAAATCCGACATCCGTTTTATTTGCGTCAATGACGCAGGAGAGTTTCCGGAGCTTGCGAAAAAACTGCTGTAAAAAAACAAACGGGGCATTTACGGTTAAATGCCCCGTTTGTTTTATGTTTTATTACTTTTTATTACTCGGAAAGCCCGTCCGCAATCTGCATCGCGTAAGCGAGCGCGCGACCGTAGCTGTTGCCGTTTAGCAGCAGCGGGTAATCCACCGCGTACATTCCGCCGGCTGCATTGCCGACCGCGTACAGCCCCGGAATCGTCTTGCCGTTCGGGTCGAGGACGTTCAGCTTCCCGTTCGTCAGCGCGCCGCCGAACACGTCAAGCAGGGCGGGTCCCCATTTGAGCGCGTAGAACGGTCCCTTTTCGATCGAGGTGAGCATTTCCGTGCGCTTGCCGAAGTCCGTGTCGTCGCCCTTGGCGACGATTTCGTTATATCGGGCTATTGTCGCTTTCAGCTCGTCCGCGGGGACGTCAATTTTCTCCGCGAGCTCTTCGATTGTGTCCGCGACAAAGCCGTTGCCGCCGTTGACGTACACGTCGCCGTTGCCGCCCTCACCGCTGCCGAATACGGAGTTGCCGTGGATTGTGCCCTCAATCGAGGTTTTCAGAGCTTCGCGGTCGAACTTGTCGCCGACGGTGGACAGCGGAGCCATACCCTGCCCGCCGAGCAGATCCCAGCGCGCCTCAATCTCGTCGAGCCACTTCGAGTCAAACACGGAGAACGCGAAGTCGCCGCCCGGCTGCATCAGGCACCGAATGGACTTTGCCTGCATCCAGGTGTCCTCGTTCATAAAGCGTTTGCCCAGGCGGTTTACGTGTAGGAAGAAAAACTGATAGCCGCTATAGCCCAAAGCGTGCAGCGTCGGAGCCCATTCGGGGTTATCGAGAGCCGCCCCCGCCCAGTATGCCATTTTTTGTCCGTCGCCGGTATTTCCCGCGCGCGGAAAAGATTTTGCGGCGCGAAGTCCCGTCGGGCAGAACGCCTCGAGCATTTCCTTATTGTGGCTCGCGTCCCCTGTGGCTATGACGACGGCTTTTTTCCCGACGTATCTGCGGTAAAGGTCGTCCGAAGCTTTAGCTACAACGGAAGTCACGCGTCCGTCAGCGTCCTTTTCGAGGTATTCGGCAACAGTACTGCGGAAAATCTGTCCGCCGTTTTTCAAGGTTTCTTTTTCGAGGATTTCGCAGGCTAAGGTTCCGCCGCCGAATTCTTTGTATTTCGTGCTGTCCGGCTTTTTGAAAATGTGGTGAGTTCCGGGGTATTCGGTGAACCAGGGACCCTTGTAGGCGTTGTAAACGCTGGCTTCGACTTCGCCCTCCGCAAGGTCAAGCAGCCATTCAAAACCCTCGCCGCTGCGGTTGATAAAGAGCCACAGAAGCGACTCCTCAACGCGGCTCCCGCTGACTTTGAGCCAGTCTGCGGCGAGCTGCTTTTTGTCGATGACTACGCCTTTTTCAGCCATAGTCTTGGTGTTGACGGCGGCAATCTGCCCGGCGAGCGCGACTGTGCGCTTGTTTTTGTCGATGATAATCGCGGAAAGCCCCTTGCCCGTGACGCGCGCGGCCGCGGCAAGCCCGCTGATACCTCCGCCGATGATTACAACGTCGGCAGTGAGAGCCTCGGAGATTTGCGTCTCGGGAACAGCAGCGGGCTCGGTCTCCCAGGAGTAGCCCTTCTTAGGCGAGTTCTTACTGTAGAATTTCATCTGCAGGTTTGGCATAGTCATTGTCTCCTTATATGTTGTTGGGTTGATTGTGTCGATGTAGGGGCGACCGCCTCGGTCGCCCGCTTGTACAATATAAAAATTC
>JAISJC010000096.1 GCA_031261745.1 Oscillospiraceae bacterium | reverse complement strand
TCGTCGCCTTTGAGTATGCGCTCCATAAGATTTTGCTGCGTGACAATGCTGTACGGCGCCATTTTGGCGTACTTTCTCGCATTCTCATCATCTTTAAGTGCTATGTAGGTTATACACAGCACTTGTATCGCGCTATTGCGATTGGGCAGCAGGCTGTCGTAACCGCCCTCGTCGAGCAGTCTCTCCGCGAGCGGAATAAGCTCGTCGGCGAACGCCTTGTCGTCCGTCTGCTGAAACCGCCAGAGCAGCGCGTACATCAGTAAATTCACCGTTTGCAGGTTATTCGGAAACTCGCCGTATGCCTCGCGCCACAGCGCGAGTTCTTCTTCCATTTTCCCCTGATTCGTGAACACCGCCGATTTCGCGTAATACTCCTGCATCTTCGCCTCCTCGTCGAGCTTGTCAACGCCGAGTAGCGCGTCCGTCGTCGTGCCGAAGTACCGCGCAATCGCGGGCAAAATCGCGATATCGGGCGTGGTTTCGCCGCGTTCCCACTTCGACACGGACTGGAACGAGATGTTCAGAAACCGCGCCAAATCCTCCTGCGTCAGGTCTTTTTCCCTCCGCAGTTTCTTCAAATTCTCCCCGAAATACAGTTGCATTTTGAGTCCCTCACTTTGAATTATTCGGCGCGAATCACGCCGTAATTCTATTTTACCGCTCCGCGCCGGAAGTTCAATAACCGTTTTCGGGAACGCCGCTCGCCCGTCACGGGAATTGTTCTTATGACGAATCGTTTTGGAATAAGTTCCAAAACGAAAAGCCCGCAGTACGGCGGGCTTTGTGCAAATTGACGGGTTTTTACTTGATATATATGTCGATGTTAAAAATCTCTTGCGCGTCCTCAACGGAGATATAGCTCGTATATCCAAACACGATTGGGCTGTGCAATGACCGCGAATACCCGCCGTTGATATCAATCAGTGCATTTTTGGCAAACTGCCGAAAGTAATACTCGTGTCCGTTGTATGTTATGCGTGCGGCGTACTGGCTCACCCACGCGACCTCGCCGCCGAGGTAGTTCCCCAAGGCGCGGATGCCAATGTAATATGTTCCGTTTTGGAATATAATCTCATCGGTGACAAGCGCATCGCCGTCATAAGCGGCCACGGACAGTTGCGCGGCGGCGGGTTGGTCGCGCGTCGCCGCTATATTTGAATAAATACCGGTAAACGACACCAGAATTATTGACGCTGCGGCGACTAAAAGCACTGCGGCACAAAGCGCGATTTTGCGCGGGAACTCACAGATTGCAAAGCTCCGCAACGCCGTGACGGCGAAAAATGCGGCGGCGGGGAACAGCATTCGCGCGCTGCACACCGTAGAAACAAGGCAGACGCCGAGCGAGAGCAGTGCGCACAGGAGGGAAAACGGTATAATTCGCTCGCCCCGCAGATATTGCAGGACGGCGAACAATGCGAGCGCGGCGCACGCCAAAAGCGCGGTGCCGTTGATTTGATATGTGCGATTTAACACGTCGAAATACGTCAACACCGATAAAACCGCGAGCGCGAAAAACACGGCGGACAGCGGCCGAAGCCGCTTCCCTCCCCGAAACAGCAGCCACAGTGCGGCCGCTATGAGCGTCAGCGACAGCAAGAACGGCAGCCCGTCGAGCGTCAGTGCCTCCTGCGAAAACAGGCTCAAATTTATGTGCATTCGCTCGAAAATTCCGGCGGAGGCCGCGCTGCTCTGCGCGTACTTGCCGCGCATTCCGGGCGAGAGGAGCAGGGTCAAAAAGCCTACCGCCGACGTGATGAGTGTGGCAAACCTAAGTTTATACGGCTTTTTCAGCGTGTAAAGCGCGGCGGCGATTGCCAAAACGCCGGAAATTTCCGTTGACGCGCCTGCGATAAGTCCGAGCGGCAGAATCAAAAACCGCCGCGCGCCGGTCTCAGGCAGGTTACGCAGGCAGAAGAAAAACACTATTACAAGCGTCGTCGGAAACAGATAATTGAACGAGCCGGACGCCCAGAAAACCGCCTCGCGCAGTACCGCAATTCCCGTGAGCATAAGCAGCGAGAGCGCGGCGGCGCAGAATAAAAGCGGGCGGCGGCCGTCCCCCGCGAGCTTCCCTCCGAAAAATGAAAAACCGAACAGCACGAGTACATTGAACACGCGGAATGGCCACAAATTATGTGTAAGCATCAGCGCGCACAGCGCGTGGACAAACGTCCTGCCGTTCCTATTTGTATAGTTTTCCGCAAGCATATGAAAATAATAACCGATTCCTCCGGTTGTAAATGAGCCGTAGTAATAATCATCGAGTCCGTCTTTTTGTATATAGCAATGGATTACGAACAGGATGGCGAACGGAACGGCGCACAGAAGCGCGGCGAACACACGCTCCGCCGCGCCCTGTTTTCCGCGCTTTTGTATCATCGCGGCACCTTTTACTTCGCGTTCTGCTTCATCAGCAGATACATCACGGCCTTTTGCGCGTGCAGGCGGTTCTCCGCCTCGTCAAAAATCTCGTCGGCGTGAGCCTCAAACACCTTTTCGGTAATCTCCTCGCCCCTGTGCGCGGGCAGGCAGTGCTGAACCATACATTTGTCGTTTGTGAGCGACATTATCACGTCGTCCACGCAATAGCCCCGGAACGCGATTTTGCGCTTCTCGGCCTCGGCCTCCTGCCCCATACTCGCCCAGACGTCCGTGAAAATCACGTCCGCGCCCTTTGCCGCGACTTTGGGGTCGCTCGTCAGCTCAAACTTCGCGTCCGTGACCGTTGCGGCGAAGTCGAGGACCTCGCGGTCGGGGTGATAGCCGTCGGGACACGCGGCGGACACGTCCATTCCGCAGATTAAGCCGCCCGCGATAATTGAGTTCGCCATATTGTTGCCGTCGCCGATGTACGCGATTTTCAGCCCCGCGAGGCGTCCCTTATGCTCCCGTATCGTCTGCAAATCCGCGAGAACCTGGCACGGGTGTGCGAAATCCGTCAGCGCGTTGATGACGGGAACGGACGCGAATTTCGCCAAATCCTCGACCTCTTTCTGCGCGAACGTGCGAATCATTATGCAGTCGCAGTAGCGCGAGAGGACGCGCGCCGTGTCCTGAATCGGCTCGCCGCGGCCGAGCTGCGAATCGGCGTTTGAGAGGAAAATTCCCTGCCCGCCGAGCTGGAAAATGCCCGTTTCAAACGACACGCGCGTCCGCGTTGAGCTTTTCGCGAATATCATCGCGAGTGTCTTTCCGTGCGGAAAGTCGTGGTGAACTCCCGCCTTTTGCTCCGCTTTGAGCTTGTCGGCCATATCGAGAATTTCGGTTATATCCGCTCTTGATAAATCGAGCAGCTTTAATAAGTCTTTTTTCATTGTAATACCTCTTTCAAAATCGCAAGCCCCGCGTCGATTTCCTCGTACGTGATCGTCAGCGGCGGGAGCATACGCAGCGCGTCGGCGCCGGCCGTGAGGATCAGCAGCCCGTTCTCGATGCACTTCGCGGCGGCGGCTTTCGGCGCGACGCCGACGGTCGAGATGCCGATCATCAGACCGAGGCCGCGGATCTCGCCTACGGACGCAAAGCCCCAACTTGCAACGGTTTTCTTGATGTATTCGCCCTTTTTCGCGACCTCGGCAATCGCCGCGTCGTCGAGCTGCGCGAGGACTTCAAGCGCGGCGGCGGCGGCAATCGGGTTCCCGCCGAACGTCGTCGCGTGGTCGCCCGCACCGAGGACCGTCGCGGTTTTCTCGCTCGCAAGCAGACCGCCCATCGGCAGACCGCCGGCAATGCCCTTGGCGAACGTCGCCGCGTCGGGCAGAATGCCGTAGTTTTGGAACGCGAACAGCGCGCCCGT
>JAISJC010000121.1 GCA_031261745.1 Oscillospiraceae bacterium | reverse complement strand
GAGCAGTACCCGCAGACTTGGCTGCTCCGCGAGCTGCACGCGCGCGGCGGCGAGGTGATTTTGTCGGGCGACTCGCACAACACGGACTCGCTCGGCTACAAATTTGCCGAGATGACGGAGCTGCTGAAAAGCGTGGGGTTCAGGTACCGCAAGACGCTGACGCGGGGCGGTTGGACGGACGTGGAGTTGTGATAACAACACCCGGCATCAATATAAACCTACAAAAATCATATAAGGAGCCAACAAAATGGAAAAGAAAGAACTCAGACGCAGCGGCACGGACAAAAAGCTCGCCGGAGTCTGCGGCGGCCTCGCGGAGTATTTCAACATCAGCAGTACGCTCGTGCGCCTAATCGTGGTGCTGCTCGCGCTCGCCTACGGCGGCGGACTTCTCGCGTACATCCTCGCGGCGTTGATTATACCGAAGGCGGCGTAGCCGATGGACACTCCGCTCACGCTTGAAGAGGCGCGCCGCGCCGTCATTGAGGACGCGCCGAACACGGACAAACAGCGCGCGCTCGCGCTCATCTCCGGCGAGGTTGTCGCCGCCGTCAGCGCGGATTTTTTGCGCGACGAGGTGAAAGCGGCGACGCTCGAAACGCTGAACACGCATTTGTTTCCGCAGATAAAAGCCTTGCGGGAGAGGGCGAAAGCGGAATTCGGCATTGATATGCCGCAGGTGAATTTCCGCGACGCCGCGGACCTCGCGCCGCGCACGGCAATCGTCGCCGTCGGCGGGATTAAGATTTGGGGACTGACCTTCCGCGACGACGCGGAGGGGATTTTTGAGAAGATTTCGCAGGAGATTTTCGGGGTTTTGGAAAATATTTTCACCATCGACCGCTTCCAAATCCACTTCGGAACCGGCGGCGACGACGACCGCGTGACGTTCCCGTTCGCGCGGGACAAATTGCTCGTCGCGGTAAACGAAATGTGGCAATGGCTCTTCGCGGAGCGCGGGATTCCCGCGCAAAAGACGCGGATTCGCAACAGCAATGACCTTGCGCCGCAAGAGTTTTTGCTGCTTATAGACGGCGTTGAGGTCTGGCGCAGGCAGTTCACCGCCGCGGACCTGACGGAGCGCGCCGACGCGTCGGCGGACGAGATAACGGACGCGCTGGAACGGAAGATTTAACGGGAGGTACCACCAATGGACTACGCAGCCGAATCCCTGCGCCTGCACCGCGAATGGCGCGGAAAATTAGAAATCACGCCGAAAATGGCGGTGAAAACGCGCGAGGATTTGTCCCTCGCGTACACGCCGGGCGTCGCCGCGCCGTGCCTCGAAATTCAAAAAGATATTACGCAGAGTTATAATTTGACGGGTCGCGGCAACACGGTCGCCGTCGTGACGGACGGGACCGCCGTCCTCGGCCTCGGCGACATCGGTCCGGAGGCGGGAATGCCTGTGATGGAAGGGAAATGCGTGCTTTTTAAGGCGTTCGGAGGCGTGGACGCGGTGCCGCTGTGCGTCCGCTCAAAGGACGTGGACGAAATCGTAAATACTGTCGCGCTCCTCGCCGGTTCGTTCGGCGGAATCAACCTCGAAGACATCGCCGCGCCGAGGTGCTTTGAGATTGAACGAAAGCTCAAAGAGCGTTGCGACATCCCGATTTTTCACGACGACCAGCACGGTACCGCCGTCGTCGTCGCGGCCGCGCTCCTCGGCGCGCTGAAGCTCACAAACCGCCGCATTGAGGACACGAAAATCGTGATTTCCGGCGCGGGTGCCGCCGGCGTCGCAATCGTGAAGCTCCTGCTCTCAATGGGATTACAGAATGTAATAATGTGCGACCGCGAGGGCGCGATTTATCGCGGCCGCCCGAACCTGAACGCGTCGAAAACGGAGATCGCGGAGCTGACGAATGCCGGACTGCTCGCCGGTGCGCTCGAAGCCGCTCTGCGCGGCGCGGACGTGTTCATCGGCGTGTCCGCACCGGGCGCGGTGACGCCGGAGATGGTGCGGAATATGGCTGCAAACGCTATACTTTTCCCGATGGCGAACCCCACGCCGGAGATTATGCCGGACCTCGCCCTCGCCGCGGGAGCCGCGATTGTCGGCACGGGGCGCAGCGATTTTCCGAACCAGATCAACAACGTCCTCACGTTTCCGGGGATTTTCCGCGGCGCGCTCGACGTGCGCGCGTCGGATATCAACGACGCGATGAAGCTCGCGGCGGCGAACGCGCTCCACGAGCTGGTGGTCAACGACCTGACGCGCGACTATATTCTGCCGGAGGCGTTCGACCCGCGCGTCGGTCCCGCCGTCGCCGCCGCCGTCGCGAAAGCCGCAAAATTGAGCGGCGTCGCGCGTATTTAATGAGGTGATTTTATGAACAGGGACGACATCAACCGCCTGCAAGCAGAGGACGTTTCCGCGCTTGCCGCCGCCTGCGTGAATGGTGCGGCCCCGCCCTGCGGCGGCGCGTGCCCGTTCGGCGTGGAGGTGCGTTCGTTCATTCAAAAGGTCGAAAAAGGGCGCGACGCCGCGGCGTTCAAGACGTACCGCGACGCCGTGGTTTTCCCGATTCTCGTCTCCGCGCTCTGCCCCGCGCCGTGCGAGGGGGCGTGCGTCCGCGCCGCGCTCGGCGGGTCAATCGACCTGCTGAATCTCGAACGCTTCGTCGTCGGCCGCGCGAAAAACACGCGCCGCGACAGCTACGTTATCCCGCAGAAAGAGAAGCGGATTGCCATCGTCGGCGCGGGTGCGGCGGGGCTTTCCGCCGCGCTGTGCCTGTCCTTGAAGCGTTACCGCGTAACGGTTTTTGAGCGCGAAGCCGATTGGGGCGGCGAGCTGCGAACCCACGCGGACTTCGGCGACTTCGACGCGGAATTCCGCGCGAGCTTCGAGCCGCTGGACACGGAATTTCACTTCAATTCGGAAATTTCCGGTTACGGCAATCTGACCGGATTTGACGCGATTTATCTCGCGACGGGGCGCGCGGTCCCCGCGCCCGCGGAGCCACGCGACGGGGTTTTCCTTGGCGGCGGCCTCGTCGGCGCGGATCTGATGAACTCAATCGCGCAGGGGCGGCAGGTCGCGACGCAGATTGAGGCCTATGTCCAGACCGGCGCGTTCACCGAACCCGTTGCGGCGCAGTGCGACTGGACGCCGGAGACGGATGACGTTCCCGACGTTCCGCGCGTGATTCCGAGTCAGGATGGCGGCGGTTTTACTGTTGAGGAGGCGCGCGCGGAGGCCGCGCGGTGCCTGAAATGCGACTGCGACAAGTGCGTTCGCGGCTGCGAAATGCTCGCGCGGTTCCACAAGTTGCCGCAGAAAATCGCGTCCGAGGTGTATTCCGACACGCGCGCGAATCCGCCGTTCGCCGCGCACACAATCACGCGCGAAGCCTACTCCTGCAACGACTGCGGCTATTGCAAAAGCGGCTGCCAAAAGGGAATTGACGTCGGCGAAATTCTGCGGCTCTCGCGGCGCACGCGCGTCGCGGCGGACTCCGCGCCGCCGGCTCTGCACGATTACTGGCTGCGCGAGATGGATTTTTCGACCGAACCCGCGGCCTTTGTCTCGGCGGGAATCGGAAAAAACACCTGCGAATACGTCTTTTTCCCCGGCTGTCAGCTCGGCGCGTACAACCCCGCGCACGTCACGCGCACGCTCGAACTTCTGCGCGGAAGCTACGACGTCGGCATTTATCTCGGCTGCTGTGGCGCGCCCGCGTACTGGGCCGGTGACGACGCGCGGTTGGAGGCGAATTTGGCGCAAATTCGCGACAACCGGAGGTCCCTCGGCGCGCCGAAATTCATTTTCGCCTGCACGACCTGCGCGAAGATTTTCGCGGAGCTGCTGCCGGAGATTGAGGGCGTTTCGCTCTACTCGCTCCTCGCTGAGAGCGGCGTCGCCGCGCCGTCGGGAACCGCGGATTTCCCTGCGGCGTTCGCGCACTCCGTAATTTTTGACCCCTGCGCGTCGAACGGCGACGAAGAGACGCAAAATGCCGTCCGCGCAGTGGTTTCCGGACTCGGCGTTGAGCTTGATGAGCTGCCGGAACGCGGCAAATGCTGCGGCTACGGCGGCAATATACAGCTCGCGAATCCGTCGCTCTACGACGAAATCACGGCGAACCGCGCCGCCGAGAGCGACCTGCCGTACATCGTTTACTGCGCGAATTGCCGACAGGTTTTCGCGGAGCGCGGCAAGGAATGCGCCCATATTTTGGACATTATTCTCGGACTTGACCCCGCACCGTCGCCCGATATCGACGGCCGCCGCCGCAATTCTTTGGAGGTGAAGCGCGTGATTGCCGATTCTTTTGCCGGTGTTTCTGTTTCCCCGCCGGAAAATCCGTGGGATTCCGTCGTGCTGAAAATCGACGCGGAGACCGCGGAGCGCGCGGACCGCAAGCTGATTGCGCAGTCCGAAATTCGCGAGGCGATTTTCCTCGCGGAGCGCGACCGCGTGTACTTTGAGCGGTCCGACGGCGTGCGCCAATGCTCGCAGGCGAAGCCCGCGCTCGTCTACTGGGTGACCTATAAGCCGCTGCGGGAGAACGAGTACAAGGTTATCGACGCGTACTATCACCGAATGAAATTTGAGGGGGCCGACGACAATGACTGATGAAATCTGGCGTTGCGCGAAGTGCGACAAGCCGCTCGAAAAGCGCAAAACCGTGTTCAATTACCTCGGACGCTCGTTCACGCACGAGGTTGACGTCTGCCCGAAATGCGGCGCGGTCCTCATTCCGAGCGAGCTTGCGGAGGGCAAAATGGCTGAGGTCGAGGAGCAGTTAGAGGACAAATAATATGGAATATACGATGATCGGAAAGACCGCGAGCGTCTGCCCCGTCTGCCTGCGACAGGTCGCGGCGGAGCGCGTCCTGCGCGGCGGCGACGTCTTTCTGCGCAAGACCTGCGCCGAACACGGCGACTTTGAGACCGTCCTTTGGCGCGGCGTTGACGACGCGTTTTCCAATTGGCTGAATGCGCCGCAAAATGAAAAAGACGCTCCGCCGCAATGCCCGTCGGGCTGCGCCGACTGCGATTCTCACCAAAACTCAACCTGCTGCGCACTCGTCGAAATCACGTCGCGGTGCAACCTGCGCTGCCCGATTTGCTTCGCCGACGCGGGCGGCGGCGCGCCGGACCCCAGCGTCGCGGAGCTGGAAAATGCGTTCCGCGAGCTTGTAGACGGCGGCAACACGTTCGTCCAGCTCTCCGGCGGCGAGCCGACCGTCCGCGACGACCTGCCGGAGATTATCGCGGCGGCGCGGCGCGCGGGCGTCGAAACCGTCCAGCTCAACTCCAACGGGCGGCGGCTCGCCCGCGAGCCGGAATTTACACAAGCCCTTGCAAACGCGGGACTTTCGTTCGTATTTCTGCAATTTGACGGCGTGACCGACGACGTCTACACGACGCTGCGCGGCGAAGCTCTGTTTGAGGAAAAGCGGCGCGCAATCGAGGTCTGCGGAGGCGCGGGACTCGGCGTGACGCTCGTCCCGACGCTCGTCCCCGGCGTGAACGACGGTCAAATCGGCGCGATTCTCGACTTCGCGGTTTCAAATTCTCCCGTCGTGCGCGGCGTGCATTTCCAGCCCGTGTCGTATTTCGGGCGGTACCCGCAGCCGCCGCGCGACGCGGACCGCATCACGCTCCCGGAGGTTTTGCGCGCGATTGAGCTGCAAACACAGGGGAAATTCAAGCTGAAAGACTTCAATCCGTCGTCGTGCGACCACCCGCGCTGCGGTTTTCACGGCGATTTTGCCGTGCTGCCCAAGGGCAAGCTGCTGAAACTCACGAAAAAATATGACGCGGCCGCCGCCTGCTGCGACGACGCGCACCTGAAAAACCGCGCCTTTGTGGCGCGGCGTTGGACGCGCGACGCGGAGGCGGAGCGTTCGGACGAGAATTCGATTACGGAAAACGACGACAAGCCGGAGCTTTCGGCGTTCCTGCGCCGCGTGAAATCCCACGGCTTCACAGTCTCTGCGATGGCGTTTCAGGACGCGTACACGCTCGACCTCGAACGCCTGACGCGTTGCAGTTTGAGCGTTTTTCGCGACGGGAAG
>JAISJC010000059.1 GCA_031261745.1 Oscillospiraceae bacterium | reverse complement strand
GGAGGTCTGGCACTCGCCGCAGCCGCCGTCCTTCGCCGATTTGCAAAGGTCACGCGTGGCAATCGTCTTGATTCTCTTCATATAAACGCACCTCGTTTGCTTTGTAGTTTCTCGATTTTACCACAGATTTTTTTGTTTGTCAATTATTGTTGCACATTTGTTTACTTGGTGTTATAATTATTGCTAATCATTATCCGGGAGGGTCGTTAATATGCGTGAACTTATACGGCTTTTCTTGGTATTTGCAAAGGTCGGCGTTATGACCATCGGCGGCGGCTACGCAATGCTGCCGATATTAATGCGCGAACTCGTCGAAAAGCGCGGCTGGCTCGACGAGGTGGAATTCGCCGATATGACCGCAATCGGACAATGCACGCCCGGTATTATCGCGGTCAATATGGCGACCTACGTCGGCTATAAGCGCGTAAAAACTCTCGGCGGCATAATCACGACGCTCGGCGTCATCACCCCGTCCGTTCTGATCGTCTCCGTAATCGCGGCGGTTCTGCGCGGTTATACGGAGCTGCCCGTCGTGCGTCACGCGTTCGCGGGAATACGCATCTCGGTCTGCGCGCTCATCGTAAAAACCGTTGTGTCGCTGTGGAAAACATCGGTCAAGAGTAAGTATGCGATTATGCTGGTTCTCGTCGTTTTCGCTGCCTCCGTCCTGCTCGACGTGTCGCCCACGTTCCTTGTAATCGGCTCCGCGCTCGTAAGCATACTCACAGGGCTGTACAAAAGCCGCGCGAAGAAGGGCGGCGCGAAATGACCGTTCTGATTCGCCTGTTTTACGAGTATTTTCTCATCGGGCTGTTCTCCGTCGGCGGCGGCCTCGCAACCGTGCCGTTTTTGCAGGATTTGGCAATTCGCACGGGCTGGCTCACCCTCGCGGAGCTTGCGGATATGATTGCGGTGTCGCAGTCGGTTCCCGGCCCTATCGGCGTCAATCTCGCGACCTACGTCGGCTTCAAAATCGCCGGAATCCCCGGCGTTATCGCCGCCGTCGGCGGTATAGTCACGCCGAGTGTGGCGGTAATCCTCATAATCACGCGTATTCTGCTCAAATTCAAGGATTCAAAGTACGTCGCGTGGGCATTCAACGGCTTGCGCCCCGCGTCCTGCGCGCTGATTGCGGCTGCCGGTGTCGGTATGGCTCAACTCTCCTTTTGGAGCGACGGCGCGTTCAGCATTAAGGCCCTGCTGCTCCTCGCGGTTCTCATTCCTCCGATGATCAAAACCAAGCTGCACCCCCTTATTTTCATTGCGTTTTCCGCCGTTATCGGCGTTATCTTTAAGTTTTAGAAGGTGACTTTCTTGCGTTACGCAATAGACGGGTCTGTGAAAATCAAAACGACACTCAGCTTTGACGTGGTTATCGTCGGCTCCGGTCTTGCCGGATTGTATACCGCGCTGAATGTCGAGACCTACCGCACGTGTGCAATCCTCGCCAAGGAGGAAATCGACGTCTCGAACTCGTGGCTCGCGCAGGGCGGCATCGCCGCCGCCGTCGCGGTGGACGACAACCCGACGTTCCATTACGAGGACACGCTGACGGCCGGCGCGGGTCTGTGTGACCGCGAGGCGGTCAACGTCCTTGTGAACGAGGGTCCGAAAGAGATTAACCGCCTTGTGTCGCAGGGCGTTCCGTTCGACCTTGACGAGGCTGGCGACCTCTCCATCACGCGTGAGGGCGGACACCATAAGAACCGCGTCCTCCACGCGGGCGGCGACGCGACGGGCCGCGAAACGGTCAAGGCGTTGTCCCACCTCGTCGCGAAACGTCCGAATATCACGTTCTGCGCCCACACGACGTTCTACGACATTCTCTTAGATGAAAACGGCGTCGTCAACGGCGCGGTTGTCACGCGCGACGGCGAGTTTGTGCTGATCGAGACGCGCAACATCGTCATCGCGACGGGCGGAATCGGTCAGGTCTACCGCGCCAGCACAAACCCAAGTGTCGCAACGGGTGACGGCATCGCCGCGGCTATGCGCGCGGGAGCCGAGGTCAAGAGCCTCGAATTCATTCAGTTTCACCCGACGGGTCTGTGGACGGACAAAAAAGAGTCCCGCACGTTCCTCATCTCCGAGGCTGTGCGCGGCGACGGCGGGCTGCTGAAAAACGCCGACGGCGAGCGGTTTATGGTCGGTCAGCACGAGCTTGCGGAGCTTGCGCCGCGCGACATCGTCGCCCGCGGGATTGTCCGTGAGCTTGAAAAAAGCGGCGAAACCCACGTATTCGTGGACATCACCGCCGAGTCGCGCGAGTTTCTTGAACACCGCTTTCCGACAATTTTTGAGGAGTGCGCGTCGCGCGGTATCGACATCTCCAAGGATTGGATTCCCGTCGCGCCCGTCCAGCACTATCTTATGGGCGGCATCAAAACCGATCACTGGGGCCGCACCGCGATTCCGGGACTGTACGCCTGCGGCGAGGCCGCCTGCACCGGCGTCCACGGCGCGAACCGCTTAGCGTCAAACTCAATGCTCGAATGTCTTGTGTTCGGACGCCGCGCCGCCGTGGACATCTCCAAAAGTCCGGCGGTCACGCCCGGCTCCGTCGTTGTGCCGGATATCGCGAAGCGTCCGAACGCGCACTTCGACCTCGGCGCGCTGCGCCTGCGGATTCAGGATTTAATGAGCGAATACGGCTACGTTATCCGCAACTCCGAGGGTATGAAATTCGCCGAGGGACAGATTGCGGCAATCCTGAAACAGCTCGAAGGCACCACGTCCGACGACCCGCGCTATCTTGAAACGCTGAATGTCGCGACCGTTGCGGAGGCGATTCTCACAGCCGCGCTCGCAAGACCCGAATCCGTCGGCTCGCACTATGTGGAGGACACAAAATGACACAATTTCTCGGTCTTGACGATTTCATTCTCGCCGCGCTGCGCGAGGACGTGGGAACGGGCGACATTACGACGCTCTCGACCGTCGCGGAGGACGCGACCTCAAACGGCCTCTTTATCGCCAAGGAAAACGGCGTCGTCGCGGGTCTTTTCGTCCTGCCGCGCGTGTTCGCGCTGCTTGACGGCAATGTGAAAATCAAGCTCCTCGCCGAGGAGGGCGCGCGCGTGCAAAAGGGCGACGTCATCGCGGAGATTTCCGGTACTTCGCGCGCAATCCTCACGGGTGAGCGCGTCGCGCTGAATATCTTGCAGCACCTCTCAGGCATTGCAACGCAGACCGCAAAGGCGGTTGCGGCTGTCAAAGATTCAAAAACGCGCATTGTCGACACGCGTAAAACCACGCCCGGAATGCGCGAACTGGAAAAGTACGCCGTCCGCGCGGGCGGCGGCGCGAACCACCGCTTCGGGCTGTCCGACGGCGTGCTGATCAAGGACAACCACATCAAGACCGCGGGCGGAATCACCGCCGCCGTCGCCGCCGCGCGTTCCGCCGCACCGCACACGCTGAAAATTGAGGTTGAGTGCGAAACGCCGGAACAGGTCGCGGAGGCGTTGGACGCGCGCGCGGACATCATTATGCTCGACAATATGACGACCGCACAAATGACTGCGGCAGTAGCACAAATCGCGGATCGCGCGCTGATTGAGGCGTCGGGGAATATGGGCGACCGCGACCTCGCCGAGGTCGCCGCGACGGGCGTGGACTTCATCTCAATCGGCGGGCTGACGCATTCCGTCCGCGCGCTGGACATCAGCCTGAAATTTTAAGGATTTTCACTATTAAATAACGAAAATCACACCGCAAACGCCCGCCACTTTCGTGACGGGCTTTGTTTTTTATCGCGGCAATTTGTCGCTGACTATAAGCGTACAAAGTCCTCCGCAAGCGGGTGCGGCTACTCACGAGATGAAGCCGCCAAAGTAAGTATTCCGGAACCGCTTCGGACTTACGCCCGTCTCTTTTTTGAACACTTTCGTGAAATAGCTCTGGTCCTTGAAGCCGCACTGCCCCGCAATTGCGGCAAGCCCGATTGTGTCTTCCAGGAGCATTTTTTTGCTCTTTTCGACGCGGACTTTCGTGATATACGCCGTCAGGCTCATACCCGTTTCCTGCTTGAAAATGCTCGATAAATATGATTTTGATAAAAAGACTTCCCTCGCAAGGCTGTCAAGCGACAGCTTCTCGGAACAGTTTTTCTTGATGTGGTTCGTAATCTTGAACACGACGTCCGAGTGCTTGACTTTCGCGAGGTCGAACGCCTGCACGACGAACCGCCGCACGATGTCCGAAATCCAGAATGCGAGCTGGTCCACGTCGGAATATTTCTCAATCTGCGCGATGAAATCCTCGCTCATTCGGAACGTGTCGCCGGGGTCGGCTCCCGCCTCAATCGTCGCGCGGGAGAGTACGACGAGCAGCTCCAAAAGCCGCGCCTTTACGGACGCGAAGTCGAAGTTTGAGTACACATAAATGTGCGCGAGCATCTCGTTGATCATATTCAGCGCGGGTTCCTTTTCGCCGCTGATGACCGTGAGACGCAGGTCTTTTTCAAATTGCAGCAGCAGATCCGCGTTTTGCGTGTCGCCGTCGCCGTAGAAATCTTTCGCGATGTAAATCTCTTTCAGGATGCGCTCCTGATCGTACATTAAGTTCTGCAATTTCTGCCGTTCCGAGCCGGAGATGTGGCTCGTCACCGCGGAGAAAATCTCCGTAATATGCTGAACTTTCTGCGTGGAGAACGACGACAGGCGCGACACGTCCCACGACAGCTCCGGCATCGGAATGTCGTACAAAACGTCCTGCAACTCGCCCATTATAATCGGTCCGAGAACCATTCCGCCGATAAGCTCGCCGGAATCGCCGGAGATGGACGCGGCGATAAACGTCAGCCCAAGCGGGCAGTAATATATGTACTTCCCGTTCCAGCGGTGTGCCTCGTGGCAGCCGTAGAGGTGCGTCGCAAGCTCGTTCTTGTCCTCCAAACGGCAGTGCGCACAAAAATTGCGCATATCCTCCTCGCCGAGCATCGTCGCCGGCGCGGAATCCGGAATATCGACTATCTTGCAGCCGATATCCAACAATTCCGAGAAGTGCTTCTGGTACTTTTTGCAATTTTCTGCGAGTTTGTCCTGCATATCATTTATCTCCTATGGCAATTGTAGTATAAATTTTTTCTTTCATTATATCACAAAATTTTACAAAAAGCAAGCAAAATTTGTAACTCAAAAAATTATAGCAAAATCCCCGACTTTCGTCGGGGATTTCAGCGTTTCTTCTGTATACTATTTAGCGGTCATACGCTTCAAGCGCGGGGACGAGGCACTCGTTCGGGCCGCCGATTCCGGTAGCCATAAGCGATATGAGGATCGCGTCGCGGACCTCCTCACGCGTTGCGCCGGCTTGCTTTGCGAACATCGTGTGGCCGACGACAGAGCCGACCTCGCGGCGCGAAGCCTGAATCGCGATGTAGAGCAGCTGCCACGTTTTCGCGTCAACGCCGCCGAGGCTCGACAGCGAATCGGAGAGGGCCATATACGCCTTCATTGTTTCCGGAGCTTCTTCGCCCCACGCCTGGAAGAAATTCTTTGATTCAGCCATTGTGATTACCCCTTTTGTATAAAAATAGTGACTATACTATACAACATCTTTGTGCAGATTGCAACAGTTATTTTAAGTCTTGACACAACAAGCCGCCTGTGATACAATGCGCGTGGTGCTGCCATAAAACGGTAGGCGGGGTTTTTCTCTCTCCGAAAGGGGGGATGCCAATGATTTCTTGGATAGAGCTTTTTACGTTCTGCCTTGTGATTATCGGTGTTGTTACGATATGCGTGAGTATACATAACAACAAGAAATAGCCGCCACTCTCCCAAAGTCGTCGGCTATTTCTTAGTTTAGCGATTCTGCGAGAGGGAAACTCCGTCTATCGGCGGCACCCCTCTACCACTCGCAGTATAGCACACCGCGCCCCCTTTGTCAAGGGGGCTTTTTCGCGCAACGAACCCGCCCTTTCGGGCGGGTTTCGTCGCTGATGAGTATTTAATAGGAGAGATTGAAAAGATTTGAGTTTACGCCGTTAATGCGACGTCGCCGTTGTACGGAGCCCAAGTCCACGTTGTAGGATCTGCGGTTATCGTTGCGGAACCCGCTTGGCGAACCAACGTAATTGTACCGCCACCCGAAACACCGGCTAAGCCTGTGGTAAGCGCATAAGTTTGGTCAGTAAATGCTACAAATTGCTCCTTGGTAACAAGTATCTGCGCGCCTATCTCCGCGTCAACCAAAATGGAATCTGCGAGCCAGTTCAGCCAAATCGTCTGATCCGTTGCCGCTGCCGGCAGATACACACCCAAACCGTTATCCACTGCGTCTGTGAGGTCAAGCACGGCGTTTGCACCGAGTATGATTGAACCGGTATCAACAAGATTGTCTATTCGTAGGCTACCTACCGCAGTGAAAGTAAGTGTTCCATTCACTTCGAGGGTCGGACCAACATTAGCAGTTTGGGCGAATAACTGGAAGTCGTTCAGGGTAAGTCCTGCACCTTCTTCAACGATGAGGTGGAACTTGTCAAAGAGTACAACGCCGGCCGTAGATGTTTCGACATCGCCTTGGATTGTGAAATCCCAACCTGTGTCGCCCGTCGTCGCAGAGAACACGACCGAACCGCCTGTTGCGGGTTGGAAGCTACCGGTCGGTCCGACTGTCGCAACACCTGAACTGGTAATAATATCTGTGGACGAGAAAGTGAACTCGCCGCCCTCTTCGACTGTAATCGACCACGTTTCGTCTTTTTTGTAGATGTTCGGCGTACCATCTATCAGGAGAGAGTTTCCGGTAGCAAGTACCAAATCGCCTTGCAGCAGTACATTGCGCGAACCGCCGTCACTGTCGAGAACGATATCAACACCTGTCGCAGTGCCTGTAATCGTTACTGCTCCATCCTTAGTTAAGTTTGTTAACGAACCGAAAGTTAACGGACCTGCAATCGGGGTGCCGCCCTCGCCTTGGATAGCTCCGGTAATCGTGATTGTCTTTCCGGAAGTATCTAACGTCAGGTCAACGCCATTCCCAAGAATCAGCGTTTTTCCGGTGGGGACTTCAAAATCATCAGTAAGTGTGGTATCTGTGTTTAGGACAACTGCTGTTACAAGAGGATTCGCCAGAGCTTCTACAAGCTCATTCTCGCTTGCAGCAGCTGCAATTCCGGTTACGTTGATTGTAAAATCGCCGATATCCAGCGCAACAGCTTGGGCTGTAACATTATACAGTTTCAGGTTCACGGTGTAGGTGCCTGCCGTTGTCGCGTAGAATGTGAGCGAACTCGCGCTCTTCAACCCGTCTGTACCTGTATAGGGGCTGCCTGAATATTCTCCGAAGTAGCCGGTTCTAATGGTTTCAAAGGTGTTTGTGCCGTCATACGCGAGTAGGTAGACATTGTTCATATCGCCGCCATTGGTGGGGGAGGCTAATGTAACATCGACACGATACAGGTCGTTTTCGTTGAGTTTCTTTGAACCCGTGCCGTTTGTGATATCATAGGTAATGTTAACATAATCGCCCGTTGCGAGACCGCTGTATGTCAAGGTCTTGTTTCCTACAACGCCGTAGTATGTGCTATCGAGATTGGGTAGACTACTAATGATTACAGGTACAATAGAGAAGTCGGGAGCTATTTTGGAGGTTGCAGCGGTGGGAGACTTCGTAATTACAGGATTCTTCGCGGGGCTGGAGAAGTAGTCGTCGCTGCTGCTGGTTTCCTTTTCCTTCTCCTCCGTCTTTTCGTCCTCAATGTACTTGCCGAGGCCGACGTCCACAACGGCCTGCTTGGTGACCACT
>JAISJC010000150.1 GCA_031261745.1 Oscillospiraceae bacterium | reverse complement strand
TGGAGCTGCGAGCCGCAGCCGAGCGGCGCGTGCATAACGATGACGGAATTTTCCACCGTCGCCGCCATCATCAGCGTCAGCGACATCTGGCACGCGACCGTCTGCCAGAATCGGCGGTTATTTTGCAGCATACAGCCTGATTTTGCGCACTCCAAGAGGTCGCAGCCCGTGCCGGCGGCGAAGCTGTCGCCGATTGTGAGACGCTGATCCCGCACAGGCGGAATGTTTTGATCATAATAGCTCATATTTTCACCTAACCTTTCGAGACTACGAGTGAGCCGACAATATCCTCAAATAGGTGCAGGCCGCCGCGATACCCCGCGTAACCGCGGTCCACAATCATTCTGTTGAACGCAGGAAAGCTCACGGAGAGCTGACCCGCGCCGCGCTTTGCCGCCGTCTGCTTTTCAAGCGAACTGCCGAGTATAAACAGCGGCGTAATGTCGTCAAAATACCGCTCGCCGCGGTTGCGCGGCCCGCGCTCCGTAACGGACTTCGCAATCAGACTCGTGTCCGTCTGGAACGTCGGCGGCGCGAGGATTCCCGTCGCCGCAAAGGCCTGCGTAACGGCTTCACGCTGAATATCGTCGAGCTGGTCCGTTATGTATGAGTCAAGCAGCACCCAGCCGAGTTCACGGTACGCGAACCGCGCGAGCGGCAGCGCGTAGTTGGAATTTGTGACCGTCACGGAGAAATACTTCATATTCCCGTCTGCAAACGCGTCCACCGTGCGCTCAAAATAGCCGTAGTACAGCGCGTTTTCGGACTCGATTGCTGTTGACGCAATGGCGGGCGCAACGCCCGCGCGCGCGGCAAGTTCCGTGAGAAACGCGTCCGTCGCTTCGGGACCGATCGGCAGATCCGTGACCCAGAACGGCGTACCGTGACGCTCCTCAAACCGCTCGGCGAAGCCGATTCCGTACGCGCGGGAGAACACGATGTTCAGCGCGGCGTTCGGCGCGGAGCGGATATTGTCAAAGGTCTGGTCGGGCGTGAAAAACGTGTTTGCGCGTAATCCGAGCCTGCCGATTAGCCGCGCAAGCTCCTCCAAATCCCCACGGAAGAACGGGTCATACGCGGGAATGACGCCGAAGATATTGACGAGTTTTGCGTCCTTTTTCGCGTCCCCGCGCGGCAGAAAGCGGTTGAAAATGCCGTCCAGCGCAATCTCATACCCCGCGTAGGAATCGCCCTTAAAACTCGGCGTGGATATGGCGATAATCGGGTAATCGCCGGAAAACTCGTTCACGACTCCGCCCGTGTCGTCGCCTATCATCTCCGTCATACAGCCCGTCGCGACGACGTAAAGCTCCGCGTCCATAAGCTCAAACGTGGATTGAATCTCCTCGCGCAGACGCTCCGCGCCGCCGAAAACGATTTCCGTTTCCGTAATGCTCGACGTCGGAATCGTCCCCGCGCCGCAGTTGCCGGAGCCGTAATTGCCGCCGCCGAACGCGGCGACGCCGGAGAGGTTTCCCGCGCAGCCTGACGCGGCGTGGACAATCGGCACAACGCCGGGCAGCGACGTCACGGTCACCAGCGCGCCGGACAGCGCGCAGGCGGAGCGCGGACGCTCAACAAATGTTGCCATTATTTCCCTCCTAATACTGGTACAGAACCGTGGACAGATACCGCTCGCCCGTGTCGGGGAGCAACGCCACGATGTTTTTACCCGCGTTCTCGCGCCGCTTTGCGAGCTGTACCGCCGCAAAGGCCGCCGCCCCCGAAGAAATGCCGACGAGCAGCCCCTCCTCGCGTCCGAGACGGCGCGACGTGTCAATCGCCTCCTGCGAACGCACCTTGTAGACCTCGTCGATAAACGCCGCGTCGTAGACGGGTGGGATAAATCCCGCGCCGATACCCTGAATTTTGTGCGTACCCGGCGCGCCGCCCGACAGCACGGGCGACTCAAACGGCTCCACCGCGATAATCTGAATTTCGGGCTTGCGCGCTTTGAGGTTCTTGCCGACGCCCGTAACGGTGCCGCCCGTCCCAACGCCCGCGACGAAGATGTCAATCTCGCCGTCCGTGTCGTTCCAAATCTCGTCGGCGGTGGTTTTGTAGTGGATTTCGGGGTTCGCCGGATTCTCGAATTGCTGTAAAATAACGCTGCCCGGAATCTGCGCGTTCAGCTCCTCGGCCTTGCGAACCGCACCCTTCATTCCGTCCGCGCCCGCCGTCAGCACGACCTCCGCACCGAGGGCTTTTACGAGGCTCCGCCGCTCCACGCTCATCGTGTCCGGCATTGTCAGAATCACGTTGTAACCGCGAATCGCGGCGACGAACGAAATCCCGACGCCCGTGTTTCCGCTCGTCGGCTCAATAATCGTCGCGCCCGGTGTCAGCGCGCCCGATTCCTCCGCGCGCGTAATCATTGAGTACGCGATGCGGTCCTTTACGCTGCCGAGTGGGTTGAAGTATTCGAGCTTGAAAAACAGATTCGCAGGTAACGCGTCCCGCGCCGCAAAGCGGTTCGGCGAGAGCAACGGCGTTGACCCGATTAGCTCCGTCAGGTTTTCCGCTGATTTAATCATTGCGTTCACTTCCTTTTTTATATACAAAATATTAATCCGATATTACACATCTATTTAGTATGTATTGAGCTATGACAAATGATAACAGATAACAAAGCGTTTGTCAAGCCGAAATCCCGAAAAAGCAAAACGCCCGCAACCGTTAAGGTTACAGGCGTTATGCCTCGGCTTTTCGCGCTTTCTTGTGGAATCGTTTGAACTCGTACATCCGTTCGTCCGCGAGGCTCAGGATATCGCTCGCGGGTATGGCGTTGTCCTCAAACACGGCAACGCAGCCGTAACTCATACTGCACCAGTATTCCTTTTTGTTTTTCGTGACCACCGCCTGCAACTTCAAATTCAGCTCTTTCATACCGTTTTCAACCTGCTTCGCCGTCTGGTTCGGCACAAGCAGCATAAACTCGTCACCGCCGATGCGGCAGGCGATATGCTCCTCCGAATACGACAGAAGCAGTGCCGCTGCCGTGGTGATATAAAAATCGCCTTCGGCGTGTCCAAAGGTATCATTGATAAATTTGAGGTTATCGAGATCAACAAAACAGAACGTAAAGGCGCGCTTCGCCTCCAACCACTCGGACAACGTCTGCATACCGAAAAAGCGGTTATACAACTTTGTGAGCGTGTCGCGGTACGCGTAAGTTTCAAGGTTCTTCATATACTCGTGTTCTTCGCTGATATCGACAACGACATACGCCTTCGCGTTGGTTTCGCCCCAGTGCAGCGCGTAACAATTGACCGAATAGTATACTGTCCGGTTACCGGTATCGTATTTAAGCTCGCATTCGCTGTGTTCTGTCTCCGGTTCCGGCACAAGTGCGTCTCTGACCGCCGCGAGCAGCGACTCGGTCAGCCCGATTGCCGCCGCGACATTCCGGTACAGAATCTCGGACGAGCTGTCGGACATTACGAATATCATCTGCGGCAACGTCGAGGTAATACTCTCCATCAGGCGGTTGGACTGCGCGAGTGCTTCCGATTTTTCGCGGCTGATTTCGATCTCGTTTTGCAGCGCAGTGCGGCGCGCTTCAAGCTGTTCCGTCATCGTATTGAACGCTTCGGCAAAGTCGCCCATAAAATCTATGCGCTGTTTATAGTCGCCCTTTGCCACCTGCTGCGACTGCCACGTCATATGTTTAAGGCTGGCGTGCAACGCTTTCAGCGGGGCGGCAAGCTCGTTATCGCGCGAAGGGAGCGGGGCATTCAGGTCTCCGTTTGCAAGCGCGTTCGCGAACGCGCGCTGCTCATTAACCATTGAGGCAAGGAACGTCAGCCCCTGGCCAACATTCCGATAGTCCGCGTCGAGTGTTTCAATATCCAGTTTAGCATTTGCGTTGTCATATATCAGACTGCGCAAATATTCAAATATCAAATCCGATGTTGCACTCAAAACCTTCTACCCCTCTCCCTCGGCACGACGATTCTGCTTATCAGCCTACTTTTTCAACATTGCCGCGGAAGCGGCACACGCGGTCACCGTTTGCCCAGCAATCAATCTCACGCACATCATAGGCCTTGCCCGTGTACGCTTCAAGAATACCGGAGATGAAGCCCTCGTCATATGTGCATACGTTCTCGTTCGTAACGGGCAAACCGCTGCAATCGAGGTCCTGACCGACGGTCAGCGTAATTTCACCGCTCTCCGCGTCGAACAGTTCCATACGGAGAATGCCGATGCGCAATTCCTTCAACGCCTCTTGCAGGTTGGAGACAAACACGGGGAATTCGACGGTCAAATCCAGCGCGTTCTTGGAAAATTCGCTGCCGGCGAGATGACCCGCCGCGCGGAAAAATTCGTTCGCGCGGTCAAGCCCGAATTCCTTGCTCAACACGTCGAGCATCGTATACTGCATAAGGCGGTATACGAGTACGGGCATATCCTCGCCGAGGTCGCCGCGTCCCTGCTTGATGTCGCCGAGATTGTCCCACGTAAACTCGTTGTGCGCCGGTGTGGATTTGAAAATATTATCCATATTACAAACGCTGCCTTTCCAATAAAATATTATATGTTACACAGTTTAACATACTAAAAAATGAATGTCAATGCAATGCCGGTAAAATTTACCTGCGCACCGCCTAAATAAGCAGGTCTTCCAACGGCTTTGTGGTCGTGTGGAACGGGTGCGGCTCAACGCCGTCCGCCGCGTATCCGACGGGCAGAAACGCCACGGGAACGATGTTTTCGGACAGTCCCAGCTCCTCGCGCGCCTTTGCCGCGTCGAACGCGAGGCACCAGACGGAACCGAGACCCAGCTCCCACGCCTGCAACATCATATGCGTCGTCACGATGCTGCAATCAATGATGCCCGCGTCGAATTCCGAGTGTTTAATCGTCTTTGACTTGTCGTAGCAGATGAGGAACGCGAGCGGCGCGCCGTAACGGCAGCGCGAGATGATGTCCGCTTTCGCAATCTCCTCCGGCGTTTGCAGCACCTTAACAAGCTGCGGCTGCATATTCGCGGCGGTCGGCGCGATCAGCACCTGTTCGAGGATTGCGTCGAGTTTTTCCTTTTCAACCGGCTTGTCGGGGTTGAATTGGCGCACCGAAAACCGCTCCTTTGACAGCTCTGTGAATGACATAACTATTCCTCCGATATATAAATTTTGTTTACCTACACATCAAGCGCGGCGAAAAATCCGCCGTGAACCGCGCCGTCCACCTTGCCGACGCGCTTTCCGTCGCCGACGAGCGTAACGCTCGGTGCCTTTGCGTACAATTCGAGGTAAAGGCTCTCATCCGCGCGCATTCCGACGGCGTAGAACACGCTCCCGCCCCCGGCGGTCAGTGTTTTGCCGTCCTTTTCATAGATAACGCCGCCGTCCGTAATCTCAACGGCCCTTGCGTTCGTAATAATCTCCACGCCGTAGGTCTCCGCCGCGCGGGCGATGCCGAGCTTGTAGACGCCTTTCGCATCGGCGGCGTACGTGTCCGCCATTTCAAGCACCGTGACCTTTTTTCCCTGCGCCGCGAGGTTCAGCGCGGTCTCCACGCCTATCAGTCCGCCGCCGACGAACACGACGCGGTCCGCAATCGTGATATCCGGCTCAAAGTACGCCGCCGTCGCGTGCTTCGCCAGCTCGAAACCCTTGATGAACGTCGGCACAATCGGGTTGCTCCCCGTCGCGATAATTATGCTGTCGGGGCTGATTTTCTCAATAAGCGCGTCGTCAGCCTCCGTGTTCAGCAAAATCTCCGCGCCGCTGCGCTCCGCCATACGCACGAGGTAGTTTTTGAACCGCCGCAGGTCCGTTTTGCGCGCGTCCGTGTCCGTGAAGCGCAGCATTCCGCCGAGTGCGGCGGATTTCTCCGCGAGCGTGACCGCGTGACCGCGCGCCGCCGCCGTAATCGCCGCCTGCAACCCCGCGGGGCCGCCGCCGACAATCAGAACGCGTTTTTTCGTTTTCGCGGGAGCCAATTCCTCGCCGAAGCCGAGCCGCTGCTCGTGCGCCGTGAACGGATTCACGCTGCAAACGAAATGACGGCTCTCGTTGTCCGAATCCGTACAGTTCAGGCACCGCAGACACGGGCGAATCTCGTCCTCGCGGTTCTCAAACGTCTTTTTCGGCAGATACGGGTCGGCAATCAGCGCGCGCGACATCGAAACACCGTCCGCGCGTCCCGACTTGATAATCTCCTCCGCCTGCGCGGGGTCGAGAATCGAGCCGATCGTGAACAGCGGGATTTTCACCTTTCCCGTCTTTTTAATCGCCTCCGCAAGCTCGACGTTCTGCCCCCACGGCAAATACGGCGTCGCGAACGTGTACGTGAAGTCCTCTGATGATACCTCCGCCATATCGACGTATTCCTGCGCTTTTGACAGGAATTCCGCCATATCCTCAGGCGTGAAGCCGTCGTCGCGCCGCTCGGAACCGGATATACGCACGAGAATCGCGCGGTTCGGTCCCAGCCGCTCGCGCACCGCTTTCAGCACGTAGAGCGGGAAGCGCATACGGTTTTCCAAGCTCCCGCCGTATTCGTCCGCGCGCGTGTTGGAAATCGGCGATAGGAATTGCGTCAGCAGCCAGCCGTGGCCGCAGTGGACAAGCACGGTGTCAAAGCCCGCTTTTATGTAGTATTCAGCCGTGTCGGCGTAGCCCCGCGCGACAATCTCCATATCCTCCGCCGTCATAGCGCGCGTGACCGCGCCGTTCATCCCGACGCCGCCCGACGGCGACACGAGCCGGTTCAGGTCGCGGTTGTACTGCGGCTTGACGCTGATTCCGCCGTGCGTCAGCTCGACGCTCGCAACCGCGCCGTGTTCGTGAATCACCTGCGCGATTTCGCCGAAAACCGAGAGGTTTTCGGGCGTCGTCTCCATTCCCGGCGTGTGGTTCCCGCCGTCGCAGACGTTCGCCTCGCCGAGCGTGACAATCGCCGCGCCGCCGCGCGCCTTGTGTTCCAGATACTTCACGTAGTATTCGTCGGGTCTGCCGCCGATCGTGCGGAACAACATATTCGGCGCGGACATAATCCTGTTTTTCAGCAGCAAATTCCGCAGTTTCAGCGGTTTCATCAATTCCGGATACGGTTGGACGTACATCGCACAAATCCCCTTCGCTTTTTTGTGAATATCATACTACAAAGCGAAGTAATTGTAAAGAGTGATTTACAAAACGCACAAATCCGAACCAAAAAAAGGTTCGGATTTGTGCGTAATGGTGTAGGAGAAAAGGGGTTTAGGGGGTGAGGTGATCGAATACCACATCCAGTATTATCATCTTTCGAGAATTATTGTAGCATATCTTCCTTCTGTTTCATAGGATACTTACATTCTAAATAATCGGACAACTTACCATTAACATAAAAGTTCCAATACGTTAAAATGTCATCGTCCATATAATCAGTAATTATCTTCTTTTCTCTTTCAAGAATAATATCCGGCGGAATAGTACAATCCGCAAACGGTGTAAGTAATGGTTCTCCAGTTGCCTGACGCCCAGCGTTTAATGGTATGCTTTTATCCTTTTCAAAGCAAAATTCAAGTTTTCCATTAGTAATAAATTTGGGAATCTCCTCGTGTGTCAGTGACAGCACAATATAATCACCAATACTACGAGTAGCCCAACCTGCTCCCCCCTCAAACATACAAAATTCACTATCTTTATATTCGTGACTTGTAAGATAGAGTAGCAACATATTTGACTTCAATATGTTTTCTTTAATCTGTGCTGACAACGGCTCTAAGTTCTCATATTGTTCAACAGTATCATCTCTTGACGTATAGAAGAACTCGTCGTCTTTTGCACCTCTAGCCTAAATCGTACCCATAGTGAATATATCCTACGCTTCAATCTGGATTCAGAAAAAGGTCGAGCTTCAATAACCGCAGAGACCTCCGGCGTTGGGTTGTGTAATAATGAATTACAGCTCATACACATCGGTATTTGGCAAGTCAGACAACCATTCGATCGAGTCTTCGCGTTGGCCTACATTCCCTTTGAAAAAATCTTGTTTAGCAAATTTCGCAGAGAGCGCAATACGAGTATCGGAGGTTGTGTCGATTAGCCAACAAGCTTGTGCCGCAATTGATTAGGTAAGTTTTTATTTTTCCAATACTCTGAAGTATAGCTATATTTGCATTCACCACTCTCGTGCAAAGAAATCTTCAATGCAATCTTCAATGTTTTATTAGCCATCAAGCCTCCGTATTTTACCAAGATTTTTTGTATAGCCGTTCAACAAAATTATCTTACAATCAAATCATTTGACCGCAACTTGGGCACATTAACAGTTGGATTATTCGAAGGTCATTTTTCCCATATTGTGATGCTCTTTCGCAAAGCAACTCTTCCGAATTTAGCCATCTGCTGACTACTGTTTCCCTTTTGCTGTTTCAGTGTATACACCTTTATTGGTGTAAACCCAATTTGCTCTGCTAATTCGGTTGATAAAAAATCAACTGAGATTACCTCGCCAGCATAACGAACATTATCATTTACAAAAGCTACTTTTGCACCTTTTTTACATACTCTGAAAAGCTCGTAATAAATAAATGCCAGTTCTTCAAAATACCCTTTTACCATTGGGATAACACCTTTGTTGTTGATGTCTCCTCGCTGGTTTCTAATCTCTAAGGCAACCAATATCTCATTTAGAGCAGCATTGTTTTTAATTATAGACAACACTGAATTATAGCTGTCCGTGCTGCCAATTGTGTTATAGTAACTCTGTAAATAATCTAATTTCGTTTTGCTCTCAACGGTACAGGACAGTAAATTTTGTCGCGTTTTTCTAATTTCATTTTCTCCCATACCGAGGTAAGCCAATTCTAAAGCGTAAATACGCGTATAGTCATAACGGTTACAATATGGCGGAGAAGTGATTACTCCATCAATACTATTCTCAGGAAGAAGCGGTAATTCTATGAGTGAACTACTTTGCTTGAAATCAACAGAAGTGTCATTTGAGGGCAATGGAGAACTCCTCTGTAAGTAGCTAATGTCTTCGATAGCCTGATTTAGCTGTTCCAATATTGCTTTTTTAAGTGTAGGTAATTCACCTTTGTTTAAAATCACTTTGAACGGTTTTCTGCCTGTTGCTAATCTCGAACGAGTTGCCTCAATAACTTTTGTAGAACGCTCGTCCCACCTAAGATATTGCCCATCTTTAGCTGTATAGCTTACACGCTCAAGAGAATTTAACAAGCACAAAAGACCAAGACCTTTTGCTTCTTGCGAAAACTCAGAGCCTTTAATCATTTCGGTAAAATACGGAATATCACATTCTGTTTCCTCCGAATACGCACCATTGGTTACATTTATAGTATTCACTCTTTTTTTATATTCAATTGGTCTGTTAAGCATTGAAACAAATGAAACAAAATTTTTCAATTCCGAAATATTATATAAAGCTACTTTCGTTTTAGCGTATATTGCTATCTCTGACATCGGAAGTATATCGAATCCGATGCTGTTTATGCCTCTCATTTGTGCAACTAATGCTGTAGTACCGGAACCAAGAAAAGGGTCAAGGACAGTTGAGCCCCTGCCAATATTCATTTCGTCCATTAACTGTTCAACTAAATCCGCCGAAAACCCTTCTTTATACTTTAACCAACGATGTAAGCGGTTATTCTTACTTAACTGGTAGCTTACTGATTGCCTATTAAAGTCCGAAGTAACCTCAGTAATGGGAAGATACTTCTTTTCTAAATTTTGGCGAGCATTTTCAGCACAAAGTAAATCAGCAGAAAATTGATTAACACACCAATTGGTGCTATCAAATTCAGATGTTTCGGTATCGAATAACGTCAGTTGTTTAGCTATCACTGATTGCATAACGGTACTCTCCTTAAAGTGATAATAGCCAATTGCAGTAATCAATAACCTGCTCGGCTTTTGTGAGGTTGGCTACATAAGATATTGTTTTGGCTTGCATTTGGTCGAATATTTCTTCCGCCATACTAGCCTCTATAGCAGCACCAACAAATGACGTTAAAACGGCTTGACCGCTTGCCTCGAATGACGTTCTAATTCTTCCTAATGCGGAATTAGCTGTTTTCCAGTGTTCATCTGCACCTGCGGGGTCAATACCACCTTTTAGCTCACCCAACATTAGCGGAGCAGACAAATCAGATACAATTTGCCCATTGTTGTATAATTCAAAAGAACAGGTAAAAAGGCACAAATCAATGTTTTTTCCTACGACAGGAATATTCAAGTTAAACGCAAAGGTTCTATCTCCGTGCTCG
>JAISJC010000064.1 GCA_031261745.1 Oscillospiraceae bacterium | reverse complement strand
GCGCGGCGTTCCGTTCCTGTGCCGTTTCTCTCCTGTGGGTGTCCGTCCATTTGTGCCGCAAATGGCTTTCCCGCCTGTGTTTTTCGGGTTATCCCCGTTCCTTTACAATACGCTCCTTTCGGATTTTTCAGCAATTTGCGGTCGGCCATAATGAGGTTGTTGGACAGTGCGTTGCGCCCGTAGTACAATGCTTCGCCGCCCTGAAACAACTCCTGTGTGGTGAACGGCACGAAAATCGCCGTACTGCTTGTCGTCAATCCACGCTGAATCTCAATCTGATTTAGTCCGAGAGGCAGACTGCTCATTAATCCTTGCTCCTGCTGCCAATCCAAGCGTTTGAGCGCACAGTTGTATTTTTGCGCGATGCCCGCCGCCGCGAAAATGTCGTTATCTAATATCGCCTTTTTCGCCGCGGTGTTCGTCACAAGAATCGTGACGAGGAACATACGCTCGTTCCGCGACTGCAAATCCTCAAGCAGCGTTTTCGCCTCGCTCCCGTAGGTGACAAGGTCGGAGGGCAGTACGTCCATATCATAGCCGGCACGGACGGCTTTTTTCTGCTCCGCAATTTTCATCGCGTCCAAATCTGACAGTTTGCGCTTTACCGTCTTAATTGCCTCGGTCTGGTCAATGGACTGAATGTGCATATTCACCGTTAGCGCGGTGTCGAGGTCGAGGAAGTCCGCGAGCATCCTGTCCGTGAGTTCCGGCGCGAGAATCTGCACGAAGCTGACCGAGCCGAAGTGCGTACCCATTCGGAACGTCTTTCCGTCGCGGAAGTCAAAGCTCGTCGGCGCGACATAGTCCTTTGTGGACAAGCCTGTCTGCGGAATATCCCGCCAAGCGAAGCGCAGCTTTTCCGCACCGTCGGGGTGGAACTGCCCGTGTATGATTTCCAAACGCTCCAAGCCCGTGAGCGCACGCGCCGTCACACCGATTGCCTTGAAGTTGTTCAGAATATCTGTCTCCACGCGCTCCAAGCGCGGGCGCGCCGTTTTGAGCGAGTCCGCCTCGATGCCGAACGTGACGTATTTGGATTTGACAAGCCCGTTATTGCCCTTGTCAAGCTGAGATTTCAGCATCTCAGCGTACTCGCGGCGAATTGCGTTGTAATCGTCGTCGCGCTCTGGTATCTCGATTGATTGCTGAAATTCGCGGATATTTACTTTGCGGTTGACGAAGGTGAGCTGTACGGAGATGGACGAGTCGAAGTAATTGAGAAAGTCGCAGTAGGACTCAAAAATCTGCGTCTTGTCCTCGTTCCGCGCCAGCTGATAGTTAATATCCCCGAACGCGATGGTTTTGGTGTACAATCGGTCGTTTACGCGGCACACACCGTCGCGGTGCATCTCACGGTACGGAATGGACTGTTGCGCCGTCTCCGGCGCGGCGGCACGCCCGAAGTATTTAGACGATAATGACGACTTCACGCCGACCGATTTGCGTATCGGCGGCGTTTGTTTCAAATCCGCCTTATTTGCCTTTGACTGCCGGACGTTTGCCGACAGCCGCTTTTGCTGTTGCTTTTCCTTGTTTTGCAATCGTCTTGCCCTCCTCTTGCAGATATTTGTACAGGTTCTCCGTCTTGTACGGACGCACTCTCGGCCACAGCTTTGCGCGGAGAAAGTTGCGGAGCAGCACCTCCGCGGGTCTGCCGTCGCGCTCATACATTGCGAGAAAGAAAAAAGGCAGCATCAGTGCAATCATCACGATTGCCGCCGCACTGCCGCCGATGGTCGTCCGCGTGACGAGGTAGGTCGGTACGCCGACGATGGCGGCGCACGAGAAACAGATAAGCTGTCTTTTGGTGAGGTTGAGTACAACCTTGGTTTTCACTTTCGTGAGGTCTTTCGGTACGGGTACAAAGGGCATAAAAGCTGATACCTCTTTTCTGTATTTTCATCATTTGCGGATGCTGACCTGTCGGGAACAGCGCAGAGAATTAGCGGGATGTTTCCGCCGCCTTCACCGTATGCCGCAGATATTGTCGGTGATACGGACAGTGGTCCGCTAAACCGCGCATCATGCCCATGCCCTTCAAAGAGCATTGGCAACGCGCTCTTTTGTATTCGAGAGTACGCCACTACGACTCCTCCCTCCGAACCGCAGACTCTTGCGCCGCAATCCCGCCCAGTATGAACGCCACGCAGGGTATGGCGACGCTGTTGCCGAGCATCTGATACCTGCGCGAGTCGCTTATTTCCTCGCCGTTCACACCGAACTGCGTCCAGTTATCCGGAAAGCCCTGCAAACGCTCACACTCAATCGGAGTCAGGCGGCGAACAATATATCCGACCGCACTTTCTGACATCACGAGATTCTCCGAGCCTCCGCCGTTATCACCGCCGCTTGCTCGCACTGTACCGACGCCTTCTGTTAAGCCGCCGTAACTCGAAGATGAAAAACAGGTGAGCGAGTTTTTTTCACAGATCAAATCCGTCGAGTCCTTGCACTGGCGGGCGGTTTGCGTTGACGCAATATCTCCGTCTATAAACACATCGCTCCGCTCACGGATAAAGGGTGTTTGCCGATTTGCCATTGCGACGGCTTCAATATCCGTCGCGGTGAGCGTAAATGCGAGGTTCTCGCTGATGCCGCTGCCGTTTGGTCCGTTGCGTTCCTGCCTCCCGACCATATTCCCCGCGAGCGCAAAGGCAACGCACAAATCCGGCTCCGAAGCCATACCCGCAGGGCGGGATAGCCCCGCGCCGGACGCGCAGAGCGTACCCGCTATTTTGGGATGCGCCACAAGCGGCGCGTTCCGCGCGGAGGCGTTGCTCATAGTGGACAGCGTGTACGCTGTGTCGGAAACGCTCACCTCGCCGCTCTGATTCTGATGCACGCCGACAGCCTCGACAATAGCCATCCCGCCCTGATTACAGGACGGATTCCCGCCGTTCAAATCGAGTGTCCTGCTCGTATCCGCCTCGTAGATACCGCTGTGCGGATTCTCGGATAACATCGAATTACTGTTCAGCGCACAGATACCGTAAGCCTGCGGGCTGAACAGATACTGGTCGTTTCCCGTTGCAAGAGTACCGCTCATTTCGTTTTGCAAAAGCGGTCCCTTTCCGCCTCCGACGCAGCCCTCTCTCAAGCGCATTGTGACGGCGGGCAGTTCCGTCACAATGATATTCTGACCTCTATCGGCGCACGGACTCGAATCACCCCGCGCCGTCAATGTTCGCGCGATGTTCGGCTCGCACACGCAGGGTGACGAGTAACCGCACGCGACGGATTTTAGCGTGGGAGAAACCTCCTCACTGTACCCGATACTCCGCGCCTTCGCGCTCGCACCGCCCAAAAACGCGGCAAACACAAGCCCCGCGGGGTTCCGTCCGCCTCCGCCGTCCGCACCGGCAAGTGTCGGCGACGCGCCGTCCTCGGTGAAAACACGCGACTGTTGCGTCTCCCACGGATTCAGGCAGTTGACGGCGGCGTAACCGCGACCGCCGCTCTCCGCGCTGTAAAGCGCAGGCCACAAACCGCTTTCCGCGTGAACACGGCGGCTCTGCACGTCCCACGGTGTCAGGCAGTCAGACTCGGCTCCGTCTCCGACCGGCACTGCGCCTCCAATGCCTCTTTGAGCATCGGCGGTAATTCCTTCCCGCGTTTCGCCGCGCGCCTCAAGATACCCTCGCAAGCCTTCTTCGACAAAGAGTATTTCTTCGGGGCATCCGGCACCAAAACTTGCGACAAGAAACAGACGGCGGCGACGCTGGGGGACTCCCCATAAACAGGCGTTGAGCAGTCGCCAAGCGATATTAACTCCGTCGCCTCGCACCAGTCCGGCGTTTGCCCAGTTGTTTGACTCAGGAACTGAAATCTCGGTTTTTGTGAACGCCTCAAGCACGGCGCGAAAGTCACTCCCTCGCGGGTGACCGGAACTGAGCGCGCCGGGGACGTTCTCCCAGACCGCGTATTTCGGGTATTCTCCATTTGTCGCTTCCCTCATTTCATCTATAATTCGTATTGCCTCGTAAAACAGACCGCTCCGCTCACCGCCCATTCCCGCGCGCTTTCCCGCGGTTGAAAGGTCTTGGCACGGCGAGCCAAAGGTTATGATATCCACGGGCGGCAACTCGCCGCCGTCAAGCTGTGTAATATCTCCGATGTGCGCCATATCGGGAAAGTGCCGTTTAGTAACGGATACCGCCTGCGGCAGTATCTCGCTTGCCCACAGCGGAGTTATCCCAAAAAAGGAACCGGCATAGGGGAACCCCCCTATGCCGTCAAAAAGCGAGCCGAGCGTCAAGCCCGGCTTTGATTGTGTTCTCAATATGTTTTTGCTCCTCCTACAATTCCTGCTCGTGTTTTTTGTTCTTCGGCGCGGATTTCTCCTGCGGCTCCCGCTTCGCGTTCCGAATAGTCTCCACCACGGACGGCTGTCGCTCCGCATCGGGTTCACCCTTTGCAGAGTTATCCGGCGCGAGTTCGTATCCGCCTTTTTGAAGTGTCCGCTCCTGCTCGGAGAATATCGCGTTGACCATACTTCTGACACTCTGCCCGTCCGACCAGCGATTGGAAACCACCTCCAACGGGTTTTGAAATTTCAGCAGAAACTCCGCTTGACCGTTGGTAAACTCGTGTTCATCTCTGAAATACTCATGAGCCTGACATATCACCGCAATCTCGGCTGCAGCCTCGAAAATGCCGTCCTTGCTCAATTCCCGAAGCTGTTCCTCTTTATAAAAGGTGAAATTTGCGTCCAGCCGCGACGTAAGCGTATCACGCAGGGTATCCTCGGCGGGCAGAGAGAGCCGATGCTCCTCGAAAACCCGACCGATGACGGCTCTGTTCTCCGGCGTGTCAATATACAAGCCGTCAGGTACAAACGGCATCCCGTGAATCAGCTTTACGCCGTCCGCTTCTGCGGCGCGAACCGCCTCGGCGTCGCTACTGTACACGTTTACACTGTCGTTTTTCTCAATATGAAGCGCGCCGGCGATATAGCTGTCGCCGTCAGATTCCGCAATGATATACCCCTTCCCGTTGTAATCCGGCGCATAAGCGCCTCGCAATTCTTCAGATACCTTGGCACCCGCCGATGCAAGAACGGCGTCCGTGTCCAACATCATCATTGACTCGTTGGTGTTATTCCGTATCATATCCGCGACCTCGCGCAGCGGCGAGGGAACAGTAAGGAGCGCGGCAATCTGCGCGTCCGTGAAATTGTGTTCCTCGGACAGACAGAAGTATGCGTCAGACATTGCCGACAGATGAAACGCCAGCCCGATAATTTGCTCCTTGCTCTTCGTCAGCATCTCTGCGTGGTACTCAGCAAGTTCGACGGCGAGTTTGTCCGATAATTGTTCCGCAGGAGTTTTCGTCGGTCCCTCCACAGTCGGCGCGATGTGCAGACGCTCTGCAAACTCGCGTTCGGTATCCACAAAGAAACTGCCGTCCGAAGTCCACGGACGGATATATAACTCCTCGCCGTGATTTACCTTTATTTCGTGCTGCTCAAGCCCCTCGCCCCAACCGTCCGAAAGTTGTCCGCTCCACCAGTCTTTGAGTTCGGACACGTCTTTCGGCGTTAAGGTTTCCGAGAGCTTTATCACCGCGACGCAATACAACTCGTCGCCGTGAAACTCAATGCTCGGCAGTAGCGAGAATACCTTGTCTTTCAGCGGCTCGTGAAGATACTCCGCAAGTCCGCGCTCGGTGTCGTATGTGCCATCTCGGTCACGCCGCAAATAAAGCTCAATGGCGTCAAGATGCTCGTATGCCGCATTGTGCGAAATCTTATACATTTCGTCAGAGAGTCCATACATACCGTATTCGTTATTCTCCGCTTCCTCACGCGGATTGTGCAGAAAGAAATCCAGCGGACTATACAGCTTTACGGTTTCAAGGTTTTCAATCGCGCTGTTCACTTCCGCGCTAATCCGCGCCTTCGCTGTCGCCGCCGACTCTCGGCAATTTTCCCAAACCGCAGGGATAGCGTCAAGCAGCGACTGAACGTCTGCGATGAATTTGTTGTTGGATATCCCGCCGACATCAAGAAGTTCAATAGCGTGACGTTCCAACCCGCGAACGGTCGCCTGTTGCTGTTCGTCGGTTAAGTAATCCGGCGTGGGGATATCCGACTCGACATCCCAAAATTCGGCGAGAAACTCAGCCATATCCGCGGCGGCTTTTTCATTTTCATCGCTGTCTGTCGTCTCTGCAAATACTTTTAGCCCGATTATTGTTTCCTCAATTAACTCCCGCGCGGCTTTGTACTGCGGCTCCATTGCCTCAAGGATTTCGGGCAAGGTAAAGATTCTGCGCTCTTTCGGCCACAGACCGGGCGAAACCGCAAAAGTCTTTGCAAAGTTTATGTACTTTACTAAACTGTTCATCTTATCTATGTCAAGCCCGGTAATCCTAATTAGGGAATTGGGCGGCATAGCGACGAGGTCAAGTGGCAGTTTCTCAAACGCTTTACGTTTACCTCTAAATTTAGCGAACTGTTTCTCAATCTCGAATTTGCGTGTGACAGAGTAGTTCGCCACCGAAAAGTTGACGAATACGTCGTCGCCCGCGTTGCCCGATTCGTGTTCGGGAGAGCCGAACTTGATAATATCTGTGACCTCTCCGACGAGGTAGGAATAATCCGTATTCCCGTTGGACAATACGACATCGCCCACGCGAATCTCGCCGTTCAAGCCCTCGGTTGTGCTATCGTTTGGCATATATTCTCCTTAATAATCATATTTCCCATCCGCGCTTTTTGCCCTTCGACTTCGCGCTCTTAGTCGAAGGTGTATCCCTCGACTCCTTTTTTGCTTTACGAATGACATCCATCACGGATGGGGTATCCTGCTCCGCAGTTTTTGTCTGGTCTTTTTCGTAGGAGATACCGGCGTTATACGCGGCTTCCAGTGCCGCGCGCAGTCCCCACACCGAAACATCGTGAAAATCCAAATTGTCGCTGTAACGCTGTTGTAGGGTTTCAATGTGGCAATGCTTTTTCGCAATTTCCTCAAACAAGTTCTCACGTTCATTTTCCGACTCGGTGTTCGCCACAGTTTCGGCAACGAGGTGTTCCTCTGCGACGCCTGCCGCCTTCGCGCTTTTCAGCGCGTCGAGCATCTGCTTAATCGTACTGCTGTTCCCGTGAACCAGTTCGCCATAGATATCGGCAAGACGTTCTTCTGAGCAGATACGCAGTAAACTGCAGAGCGCGTTGACTTCGGAAATCGTATCGTTTTCCGTGAACAGCGGGGCGAGAGCCTTACCAAAATCCGATGTAGATGATAACCGCACTGTAACATCGACAGATTTCGCGTCCCTAATAATATGTAAGTCATCGGTCGGGTTTTCAGCCCCCATTACTGTGAGAAATTTCGTCAGATATTCGCGCTCAGTATCGTTATAGGGGATATAAAGCGTGGTTGAGTGCAAGCCCTTGTACTCAACCCATGCGTACAATTTGATGTTTAGGTCGGGTTCGAGGTCTGCTTGTTTTATTAACCCTATTCCCGAATTCAAATCGATAAACTCATCGATGTAAGCGTTCACTCCCGCCAGACTGCCCGTTAGCTGTTCAATTCGTTTGTGGTCAGTCTCCGGAATGCGGATTAGGTCAGTAGCAGACATCCTGACATCATCAAGAAACAGCTCGCTCATACGCATCGGCCTTTTGTATGACTTTGAGAAATCACGCTCAATTTCCGCTATGCGTTGTTCGGAGTAGTCTGCTGCGGTTAAATTAACGAAAACGATTTCGGAATAGTGCTGTGCATTGTATGTCGAGAGGTCATGGTCACCGATTGCCGTTACCTTACCAACAAGATAACCATAGTTATCCTCCGATATGGAGATTACCCAGTCACCAATTTTCAGATCACCGTTAATCGCTTCCGACGTTCTGTTGTCAATTACTTGTTCATCCATTCCGATACCTCACTAACGCGCGGGTTCGGTTTTCACCGCCGCGCCCTTTTCTTTCTTCGGTGCGGGGTTCTCCCGCGCCTCTTTTATCTTTGCTTTTGCGGACTCCTTCGTCGGTTCCTCTTTCTCCTGCAATGCGAGGTCATACGCCGCGAGTACAGTGGCGTTAATTTTGTCGCGGAGTTCGGCGGTCAGCGGAAAGCAGTACGGCTTGTACTCGCCGTTTTTCGTTTTCTGCTGCGGCATCGCAACGAATATTCCTTTACGGCTGTCACTGATGCGAACGCTGTTGATTGCGACGATACCGCCTATATTCACGCTCGCGTAAGCAAGCGTGTTTTTATGTTTTTCTTTGAGTGGATAGGCTCGCGCCTCTACTGTGATGTCTGCTATGTCAACCATTTTTGCGTCCTCCTGAATGTCATATATTTATATAATGTAATGCTAATGCGCGCTGAACACGCTCTTGGAGAGTGAACCCGTTTTGAACAGCGCGAAACAGAGCAACGCCGTATATCCGGCTACGCCCCAAATTGCGCCGTGTACGCTTCCCGCCGAGGGGATAGTTCCCACCAGCACAGCGTAAATCGCCACGCAGACAATAATGAGAAAGCCTTGAAACGCCAGTGCAAACAGGGCTTTGAGGTAGCTGTTCCCAATCTGGCCCCACTCGCGGTTCGCCATTGTAGACAGCGGTATCGGCGCGATGGAAACAGTCAGATATATCTCAATCATACGCCCGAAAATGATGACAAAAATGCAGATTGTCATCGCCGTCAGGCACAGACTGATGATGTTGGACTCAAGCCACAGCCCCATAAGCTCCCACACGCCCATCGCCTCAAGCTGTGTTCGCAGGTCGGCGAGCGCGCTTCCCGCGCTCACGTCAAGACTACCGCTTATAATACCCGCGCTTCGGGTCACTGCGTTCTGCGCCAACTCAAAAATCCCCATTACAATGTCAAAAGTGTGGGTCAGAATGTATGTGGCGCAAAAGGTCTTGAATATCCACTTGTACAGGTTGAACGTGTCGAAGTCGTGCATATTGTTTTTTTCCGTTATCATCTGTATTAGTTCATAACAGAGTACGAAAGTTAATATCATCCCCGCGATGGGGATGACAGCCGTATCAGACAGGGAGCGAATCATAGAAAAGACGCCGGGATTCCATTCTCCCGGCGTCTTTCCGACTTGCGTGGCGATGTCGTTCACCTGTGCGTTAATGGTGTCGAACATCCCGCTGAAAGCCGATATGATTGCGTCGATTAAACCCTGTTTGATCCACTCCTTGATACCGTCAAACAGGAAGTCCATTCAGCGTCACCCCGCTTAACTGAACAGCCCTGAGAGCAGGGGAACCAAAACCATTCCGACAATCGCTATTCCCGCGCCGCTCATAAGCTGCTTGATGCCCTGACTCTTTGCCGCCGGGTTGTCCGAACCGTAGCCTTCGAGCAAATTTATGATACCCCACACGCCCAGCCCCGCTCCGATGGCGATGACAAGCGTCTGTAAGGTATCGATCGCGCTATTGAAAAAATCCATATTCTCCTCCTATATAAGTAAAAATCCCCGAAACGGTATTATCCGATTCGGGCTAAGTGATTGCGCCGATTAGCGCATTTTATTGGGCGACTTTTGCGGAGATTTGCGATGTGTCCTCGGCGTCATCAACCTCAATGTTGTAGACCTCGAACATATCGCTCGGCATAACTTTCAACTGTGTTGACAGATACCTCTCAATATCAAAAGCGTTTCGCTTGTCAGCATCGGAGAGGTACTTATACAGCGGATGGCGTGTAATATCGTACTTGTCGGACAGAAACGGCCGAACGCCTCGCAGTTGCAAAATGCACTTGCCGCCGTCCATAACGGCAAGCTCGTCAATCGTCATCAATTCCTTGCCGAGTTTCTGATAATTCTTGCCGTAGGACGGCGAGTTACCCTTTGTTTCACTGCTGTTGTAAGAGTCGATAGTCTCCTTGCCGAGCAGCTTTGACCATTCCTCAAGTGTAGTCTTTTCCTTGCCGCCGAGGAAGATAGCGGAGTCGCAGTTGCCGATAATCGTATCCATATTGTCTTTGTACAGTGCTTTAAGTTGCGACTGCGCCTGCAGGACGAGACAGGCAGAAATCTCACGACTGCGTATGGTCGCCATCAGCTTCTCAAGTCTCGGAATTTGCCCGATGTTCGCCGCCTCGTCTATGAGGCACCGGACGTGGACGGGTAGCCGCCCGCCGTAAAAATCATCCGCCTTTTCGCAGAGCAAGTTAAACAACTGCGTGTAGCACATACTGACAAGGAAATTGAACGAATCGTCCGTATCCGAAATGATGATGAACAGCGCGGTCTTTTCGTCACCGAGCGTGTCAAGCTCCAACTCGTCATACAGCGTCAGTTCCCGAATCTCGGCAATGTCAAACGCGGCAAGTCTTGCGCCACAGCTTATGAGGATTGACTTTGCTGTTTTACCTGCCGCCAATTTGTATTTGGTGTACTGCCGCACGGCAAAATGGTCGGGGTTTTTTGCGGCCAGCGCATCAAACATCAGGTCAACTACATTCTTAAACTCCTCGTCGTCCTCGCGCACCTCCATCGCGCCGATCATCTCGGCGAGCGTAGAAAAGTTGCGTTCATTCGGCGGCGACTCGAAATGCAGATAGGCGATGAGTGCGGTGTATAAAAGTGTCTCCGCCTTCGTCCAGAACTCATCCCCGCCCTTCTGCTCGCCCTTTGTGTTCGCAATTAAAGTAGTAACGAGTTTCAAAATATCCTTTTCGGACTTGATGTACACGAAAGGATTGTAATGCATTGATTTGTTGAAATTAATAGTGTTCAGCACCTTAATACGGTAGCCGTAATGACGTAGCATTTTACCTGTTTCAACAATCAGGGTGCCTTTCGGATCGGTGCAAACGTATGACACAGGATAGTCTTTTGAGCGGCACTGCATCAGATTCGGCTTGATTATGAATCGCGTCTTGCCACTACCGGAGCCGCCGATGACGAGCATATTCTTGTTACGCGCGTACTTGGGAGCCGAGGGGCGCGGGTTCATCGTCAGACCCTCGGTCTGCGTCAGAATGATATTGTTCTCGGTATTCGCGTCCATAAAGGGCGCGATGTCTTTTCGAGTACCCCACCTCGCGCTCCCGTACTCCTCGTCTTTGCGCCACTTCTTTGCGTTCAGCTTGCGGTATAATACTACAAGCCGAATTGTCACCGCACCCGCAAGCCCGACAGCCCAATCGGGATAGGGCAGAATATGATATTGCGCGTGGATTTTCGCAAACGCTACCCAAAACACGGCATACGGCAGATTAGGCAGGATATACTTTTTCAAAGCCGACGTTATCTTCATCGTTCCTGCCCGCCTCGCTCCTTGTGCCGCGTCCTGTCGATGACCGCGTGTTTTACGAGTTCACGGAACTTCCGCATCGTCTCGCGGACAGAGGGCTTTTCGGATTTGACCGATAAGATATCTCTTGTATATTTTTCAAATGCGGCTGTCAGACCACCTGCCTGCTCCGCCTTGAAATACACCGTCCATCGCGGTGGATGCGTTCCGGTATTCTTCTCAACGTGGTAGCTCACTCGATTTTTGCGGGCATATTTCTCAAAGGATTCGATGCGTTCGCCGACCTCAACAGTGTCCGTCGCTCCGCCGACAGTGCGGTTTAACCTCTTAATGCTTTGTTGCCCGATTCTCGGTTTGTTGTGAGCTTTTTTCATCTGTCGCAGAGTAGCGGCGAGTGCTTTTGCAAAAACCCTGCTTGTCAGTTTGGTTGCCTTAAATGATACTGCAATACACTTATTTTCAAGTTCCTCTTGCAATAATAATCACCTCCTTCCCGTTGTGGACTTAATTAATTTATTAGTTTTCGGTGGTGGTTTCGGGTTCCTCGACGAACTCCTCGATGCGCTTTTTCGCCGCCCGCGCGTAATGCGCCGAAAGCTCGATACCGACAGCGGGGTAGCCCTCCAACTTCGCCGCGAGAACCGTAGTACCCGCACCGGCGAACGGGTCGAGGATAATACCGCCCGACTCGACGATATGTACCATCTCGCGCATCACGCCGAGAGGCTTCTCCGTTTGGTGTACACGCTTTGTGAATGTGGGCATCGACTGACGGAATACGCCCGGCAGAACGGGCGCGGCGCGGTCTAAGGGCATATGCCCGTTACTACCCCACACAACGAACTCTGCCTGTTGACGAAAACGACCTCGTTGCGGGCGCGAATTGGTCTTGTCCCAAACGAGCGTACCGCGCCAAATCCAGCCCGCCCACTGGAGCGCGTCGGTGAGCGCGGGTAACTGCCGCCAGTCGATGAACAGGCAGACGGGCGCACCCTCCTTCGATACGCGCCGCGCCTCGGCGAGCCACTCGGCGCACCAATGCGTCCAAGACCGCTGGTCTTTGGAATCGCCCTCGAAGTCGGGCAGCGGATTGCCGCTTTTTATGCTCGAATACTTCTGCGCCGTGGACTTCTGCCGCGCGTTCTGGTCTGCCGCACCGGAGGCGTAGGGCGGGTCGGTAATAATACCGCTGAACAACCCGTCAGGGAAGGTTCTCAATATTTGCAGAGTATCGCCACGGATTATCTCCGCGCCGGTGAAATCGTGGTCAATTTGAATCATATGCGTAATTAACTCCTTGAAAATGTATTGAACCGGAGCCAAAGCTCCGGTCCTGAATTATATGGATTTTCCGCGTAAACAGATTTGATGTCGTCAAACTCGTCTCTGTGCATTTGCTTTGCCTCGCGTTTCAATACTCAGTAACTACCCGCCGAGGTCTTCCGCGCGGTAGATGCGCTTTTCGCCGTTGTTGAAAGCGACCTCGACAGTGAACGGATACGGTTTCACCGTGTACTGCACCTCGCGCGCGGATACCACGCGCAGGTGTCCCGCTTCGCATTGCACAGCCTCTTGGCGAACATTGAATTCGCGTTTGCACTTCGGGCAGCGGTAGAATATGAGCGGCGGTGACGCTGCGCTCGGCTTAATTTTACGTCCGCGCTTTGACACGCCTAATGCTCCTGTTCGCGCTTTTTGCGGTTTTCGTCTTTTTGCCTCGGCTCGGTTTCTGTCTGCTTGCTCTCGCGGATTTTCTCGACGACGGAATCCTGTTCGGGCGGCGAGCGGAGTGCCGCGAGTTTTCCCTTTGCCCATTCGGGCAACTTTTCCTCCGCGATTACGCCGGCGATGTTATGGCGCAGCCTGTAAAATTGCTTGCCCGTGTAGAGTTCTGTGCAATACACCTTTTGACCGCGAGCGTTCGGACGCGCGCCGTTGCCTCCCGTACAAAGCGCGAGCTGATTATCTAACGAGCGGTACTCCGGCGAAAGACTGCTCGCGCTGATTAAAACGACCTTGCCCACCATATCCTCCTGCATCCCGCCCGGTATGCAATCCGCCGCGGTCATTACCGTGTGGGGAAGTCCGCGCTCCGTGCGCTCCGCTTCGAGAAGGTCTATGCTCGTGTTGATTCTCATTGCGAACTCGCGCATTATTTCAAGATAATCCGTGCTGACGCCGGCATTGCGATATTCGTCAATGCCGAGCGGGTTGTCCCACGAACGCTCGCAAATGAGGTACGGTTCGGACGCGATATTGCTGTCCTCCGCGATAACGATGTCTCGACCCGCGAGCCGGATTGAGAACAGTTCTTCGTATGAACCAATCATACGCTTTTCATCATTCGCCAAATGCAATCTCCTCCTCTTTTTCTTTATTTTTCAGGCGATGTTCTGTCGGGCGTGTTCCGGTTAGCCCCGTGCGAAATATCCGCGACCTCGCGCTTCGCCCATTGCTCAAGCCCGACTAAATCGGCGGGCTTTATTGCGAACTCCCGATGCTCTTGAACCCACATACCTCCGCGCACTGCGTCAACCGGCGATAGCTGCCACGCTCTGCCCGACATCATACGGAACACCGCCGCATCGCCTCGCGCCAACAGTTCCCGCGCCGCGCTTTGTGCGACACGAAGGTATCCGATGTGCGGGTTCTCGGCTTTAGACATATACCGCGTGTTCAAATCCGAAAGCAGTACAGTCTCCGCAACGGGTATATATGACTCCTCACGCAGTTCCCTCTGCGCCGTGATATGCTCGACGATATCCACCTCGGTAATCGAACCCTGAACGCGGCCGTTTTCTCTGCCTGTGATGTGAAATGCAAAACCTCGCGTATAGGGGTCATCATAACTGTCCGACCATATCACGTTAAACTCGGAGTACGACAAAAGCGCCTGTTCCGCTTCGCAAAAATGTATGGCGTGGTCGTTAATAAGGAGCAGATAATCCTCACCGACGCCGTTCACAAGGCAAGGTGCATTGCGAGCGATGTCCGGCGCGAACTCGCCGCTGACCGCGTGTATTTCGCACAGCAGCGCGGCGAGGTCGTCACTCTCTACTCGCATCGGCGGTCCCGATTCGGGAAAGTCAAACACACAATACTCGACAGGAATGTCTTGCAGCCCGTGGTAAATCTCCTCAAAGTCCTCACCCCCGCGCAAATAGCCCGCTTCAGTGAAAGCGCCGTTTTCCCTCTCTACTGCAGCATCCCCATAGCTATCAATGTCGAGATGATATTCAAGGCGATTAATGTATTCCGCGAGAGAGCGGTCGGCAGGGTCATCGGATTTTTGCAGTTTGCCGATGGCTTCGTCGTTACCGTCGCTGTCCATATCTATGAGGAAATCCGCGTAGTCCGCGCTGTTGCAGAACGGAAGGCAGTCGTAACGGTCAAGATTTTCAATGAGGTTTATCATCTCAGCGACGCTGCCACAATGCTCTCCTGTTTCAACGACAGCCTTAAAAATATTCATCCCGTCTTCACCCAAAGCCTCCAGCTTAACCGCTAAGTAATTCAACTCGTCGATATTCGCGTCTTTCGGCAGACTGAGCGCCAGCCGTCCTGAATGACTGTCATAATGGCGAACGCTATACTCCCAATACCGCTTGCCGTCCAAGCCTATATTTGAAAACAGGTCTTTAACTGCTTCCGTTGTTGTCGGAAAGGTTATCGACCCCTGGGCAATTGTTCCGCCCACACGCGCGGCGATGTTCTCAATTTGCGCTTTTATAAAGACTTTTTCCTCGTTTTCCAAATGCTATTCCTCCTAACGCTCGATATCGGGCGAGTTCTTTATTTTCTCTAATGCACGCCGGACACTTTCAACTTCACGCTTTGCCCACTTTTCAAGTCCGTATAATTCTTCCGGCTTTACGGCATATTCACTGCGATACGGTGATTTAAGTTTGCTGCGAATTGCTTGCATTGCCGAAAGTCGCTTCGGACCTTCGGGGAACAGCTTGTACACATCTGAATCTTCCCGCGCCATAATCTCCTCTGCCGCGTAGCACCCAATTCTGATAAACTCAGGCTGCGGAAATTTCGCCTGCGCCATAAACGGTTTCCCCAAATCTGCTAATAGTTCTTTCGAGGAAACCGCTCTTGTGTTGGTAAATAACGATGCACTCAACGCAATGTCTATCTCGGCATCCGCGGCATTTTTTATAATGTCGGCTTTCTGTTTCACTGTGTCTATCTCCGCGATGTCACCGACAACGGTGCCGCCGACAAAATCCTTCGTATGGATCGCAAACGCCCGCGCTTTTCGATTGTCACCGCAAAGAATCCAAAAGTCGTATTCGGGAGAACCTCTATGATAGGCTTCAGCGGTTTCCGCAAGCACTGCGTTCCGCCCGTCAAACAGAAACAGATAATCTGTTTTGTTACTGCTTATAGTTACGGCGAGTCTGTTCGATTCTCTATGAGAATGTTCGCCTGTGACGGCGAGCATCTCACACAGCAGAACGGGGATATCCACGTTCTCTACGCGCATCGGTGCCTTCGGTTTTGGATAAGCGAATACGCGATACTCGTGCGGTATATCCTCCGCTTCGTGATAACTCTCCTGAAATACCTTGTGTTCAGTGATGTAGCCCGTCTCGGTAAAGCTGCCATATTCGTCCTTTGCTACAGCGAGTCCGAGGCTCTCCAAGTCCACGTTTTCTTCCAGCCGCTCAACATGCAAAATGAGGAATTGCGCGCCGGCTTCTTGTGAATCTGCAAGCCATTCCATCAAGTCGGAAGTCGCAGCTCTGCTTTCGTCAATCAGGAACTCGCCGTAGTGTTTAGCGCCGAAAGCGGGTTGCAGTGAAAAGCAGCCCAAGTTATCCGTGAGATTTATGAGGTCAACGATGCCGGAGCAGTGGCGATTGGACTCAATCGCCGCGCTGAAAACGTCCCTGTCGTCCCCGGTCAAGTTCTTTATCTTCGCGGCGAGATAGTTCAGTTCGTCGATGGTTACGTCCGAAAGCGGGAGGCGTTTGTCAAGACCGCGAATCGCGGTCACATAATCGCTTATGAAATACTCCCAATACCGTTTGCCGTCCAATTCAATCTCGCCCATTAACGCCTGAATGCTCTCTTTTGTCGCGGGCAGCGGAACGATAATCCCGACACTGTTTCCTTCATCGTATTTCCCCGCGTTGACGATAAAGGCACAGATTTCCGTATCACCGCTTGCACAGCTTTCCGCGAGGTCGATTAGACTCTCTACACTGAAAGACGGCCGCTCAAACACGAGCAATGCCGCAAATCTCTCGCGCCCGTCGGAATCCAGCGATTGAACACTTTTGGCGATTGTGTTCATCTCGTCGGGGCTCACTCCATTAGTCTTAGCCTCAATGGAATCAACCGCGTCTATCAGCCCCTCAATTTTTGACTCGTATGCGGCAGCAAAGAACATCCGCTCGTGAACGCCGTCAATCCCGGCGTTTCTGAGCAGTTGGTCAATCGTTTCCTGTGACGCGGGAAAGTCCACGGTTTCGTCAACTCTCTCGTCGTTCGCCCCTGAATAAGCGTAAATCACGCTTATAATAACGTCATTTCTTATATCTTCTTCCAAACAAATTAACCTCCATAGTTATATAGATAAATGCTACCGTTCCGGCTTCGATTTACCACGCTTTTTCGGTTTAGCGGGCACCGTCGCAACAGTTTTCATTGACTCCTTGATTTTTGCGTGAACGGAATCCTCTCGCTTGAAAAGTCCGAACAAATTCTCGGGAGATTTGTCCCGCCGCTGAAACTGATAGCCTAAGTGGATATCTCCGGGGATGACAGCGGTATAGGCGTAATCATATGGCAAATACCTCGCGGTTATCTCCTCGGCTATATGCCGCGGGACAGTGTCGTCGCCTTGCGTAACAACTCCGCGGTCACAGATGAAATCAGTACCCCAATGCTCTCCGGAGGAAGATAGGTCAAGGCTGAAAAGGGCGATACACATCTGTCCGCTTTTTTTCCCGCAGACGACGCCGGGGACTATGACAAAACCGTCCTCGCTCACTTCTTCGGAAAGCGTCTTGCTGCCGTAGAACCTGACCATTGCTTTGTGCAAGCGGGTAAGCACTTCTTTCGCGTAAACCAAATCCGTCTCATATGAAATTTGGAGCTTGCCGTAGTTTATAAACGGCAGAATTTTCTCGTCGAGGTAAGCCTCGTATTTCTCGGTGGCATCAGGCATATTTACAGCTCCTCTCCGTGCGTTTTTTCTTGCGATTTTCTCTTGGACGGCTGCTTTGGCACGGCCTTTGCCTCGCGGATTTGGTCTAAGACGGACGGCGTTTTCTGCTTGGCATCCGGCTGATTCCGACCGTCAGGCACGGTCTCGCGCCCCTTCGTTTTTTCGATTATTTCACACACGGCCTCCCACCAATCGCTTTCACCGCAATGCTTGTAATACCAAGTATCAAATGCGTCGCTGTTTATCATGTCACCGATGAAACTGTTGTCGCCGTCATCGTCATCGAGGTCGCGGTAACAACCGTATCTATCACATTCCGTTTCTTGCGCGCATTGGTCGAGCTTGTAAACTGTGTCGAGTACCGTCTGAAAACGCTCATCGAATCCCACGCCAACCTCAAGGTATTCAATGAGCTTTTTGGCGTCATCACGGAAGTAACCGTTATATATCCACTGATTAAGACCGCCGTTTTCGACCTGATAGTTGAAGTTTCCGAATACCACCGCGATTTTGTGAGCCTCCGAAAACCCGTCGAGAACCTCCCATTTGCTCTTGCCCATGTTATCTTCCTTTTGCCACTCGCCGTAAACCTCATCCATAAGAGCCTGAACTATATCTGTCATTCGCGCCACCTACGAAAAACACCGCCCGTAGGCGGCGTTGTCATTCTTCCTCTCCATAACAGGCACGATGCCGTACTCCTTCAGACGCTCGTACAGGAACAACCGCCCCTTTTGCGTCCAGCGGGTGTGCGTCGCGGAGGTCGTTTCGCTCACCTGATACGTCTGCGTTCTCACATAGCCTTTGCCCGCGAACGGCTGGTAGAGCAACCACGCGCCGCCGACCTTGAACTGAATACGCAGGTCGTGCAGCAGCCGATTGAACCTCGCCGCCGTCATTCCGTAGTCCTTTGCAATCAGGCTGACGGGAATGGCATTTCGGCTCTGCAACACGATGTCGCAGTAGATTGCTTTCGGCAGAGTTTCCGCGGCAAGCTCCTCAAGCGCGTCGTTCTTTTTGCGTTCGCGGTCAAGCTGACGAATCAGCGTGTCCGCAAATTCGGGACTGCGGAGCATTTCGTCGAGTGTCGAGGGCGCGGCATACGCGCCGAACTTCCGAATCGACGGCAGAACCTCGTCAAACACCCAACGCTCGAACCGCTCTGCGGCAGGGAGTTTTGAGCGGATAATGAGGCGGTAGAGGTCGCCCTCGGGGATATAGTTTTTGGACTGATTGCCGCCAATCGTAAGGGAGTCGTGTTTCACGACCCCCTTGCAGTGTCTGATAATAGCGTCCTTTGTGTTGGAGTAGCCGAGAACTTTCGCGCATTCGGTCGCGGGGAAATAGGGCTTGCCGTCAATCGTCAGGATTTCAAGCAAGCCGAACTCGTCGCTGCGGAAGTGCTGAATCTGATTGTTTTTCATTTTTCTCTCCTTCATATTTTAAGATAGTATTAAGCAGAACCTGCGAATACCGCGACTGCGGTCCTGCTCGACTATTTGGCGCAGCGTATTGTTATAGTCCTTGCCGACAGGCGGCGGCGTATCGCGTACTCGGATATGCGCGAAGCGTTCCTCCTCCGACAAAAGCGTCTGTATTTTCGCCGTCGCTTCGCGCCCCGCTTCGTCAGCGTCAAGACAGAGCGACACGCGCTCAATCTGAGGATGCCGTTCCAAGAACGAAAAGAGCGCGACAGGCGACGTGCCGCCGAGCGACAGCCGATAACAGTCAACGCCTTCGCCATCGAGCAATCGCAATGTCGCACCCGACAGCGCGTCGATGGGGGCCTCGTACACGGCGAGATCGGTGCTGTCAGGATTTTCAGGAGTAATGTGAAAGCTGTAATGCTTGTCGCTACCGAAAACGTCCTGTTTCAAATCGCTGTAAACACCGCGCATACAGGCGAACCGTGCCTTGCCGTCTTGGTCGTGACCGACAAATACGCAGACCGATTCTCCTTTGTATCTGCTCTCATAGAGAGTTCCTGCCCTCAAACATCGGCTGATAACCTCTGAGTGAATCCCTCGTCTTTGCAAATACGGCAACGTGTGAGCCGCGAAGCGGGTCAGTGCAGGCAGGGCGAATTCGCGCGGCTCGCGTGGCTTTGGCGGCTTTTTCTGCGGCGACGAGGGAGCGGGAGCGGGTTCGGCGCGTTCGCCGCAAACCGCCTCGACAGCCGCCACAAAGTCCATACCGCGCACCTTGATAAGATAATCCAGCGCGGACGCGCCGCCGACGCCGCCACGATGCCAGTACCACAGACCGTGTGAAATGACGAGGCTCCCGTGCGATTTTGTCCTATACTCGGAACCATTACAGCGAATAAGCTCGTGCGGTTCTTTCTCGCTCAGATATGTGAGCAAGTCGGTCTGTCGGGCGCGGGTGACCATTTTCACGCTCACACCCACGGCGGCAATTCCTCCTTTGGGCGAGGCTTGCCGCCACCGCGCGGGAGCGACCGAAGCCACTCCGTCAGACAGCAGCACTCGGAGAGTTTACAGCCGTGCCGCTTTCCGCCGTAGTAACGGCAGTATTCGCAGGAGCAGTCCTCTGTCGTATAACCGGTAAAGCGATTGTGAATTTGCGTCGTTTTTTTCATATATGACCTCCTCGTCTTGACAAAATGAAAAAACCGGGGTATAATTATCGCATTAAATGCGGCGATCATACCTCGGTCTTTATTTTGATTGGGCTTGCGTTTTGTGCTATCTCACCTCCCGATAGTGGATTGACGGAGTTTTGGCTTTGTTTTGTAAACGTGTCACTGCGCCGCACAAAGCTCCGCCTTGGTTTTCGTCGGAAAAAGAACGAAAACTACGGTTCACAAACCCTAATGACCCTTGCAACGCACGGGCTTTCGCGTTTGGCTTAATTATACCGTAGTGGCAACTCAGCCTCCTCGTCGGGCAAAGCCCGACTGCGGCAACTCGGCTGCGCTGGGATTGACGCGCTCCGCACGGCTCACCCTTACCAAAAGCAAAAAACCCGCCGACGGCGGGTTTTTTGCCATATCTGCGAAAGGAAGTAATTCTATGATTCTGCATTCGTTCAAAAACGATTACTCTGAGGGCGCGCACCCGCGCATTTACGAGGCTCTTCAACGTACAAATTTACAGCAGACGGAGGGCTACGGCGAGGATTTCATCTGCGCCGAGGCCGCCGCGCTGCTGCGGGACGCCGTGAAAAGCCCCGACGCGGCGGTCGTGTTCCTTTCCGGCGGCACGCAGGCGAATCTCGTTCTGATTGCCCACGCGCTGCGCGCGTATGAGGGCGTAATTGCGCCGGAATCCGGGCATATTAACGGACACGAATGCGGTGCCGTTGAGGCGACAGGGCATAAAATCCTCACGCTTCCGTCGGGCGACGGCAAAATAACCGCGCCGCAAATCACGGAGCTGCTGCGCGAATACAATTCCCCGCACGTCGTCGCGCCGCGGCTCGTGTACATATCGCAGGCAACGGAGACGGGAACCGTCTACACGCGGGATGAGCTGAAAACCCTCTATAACTTCTGCCGCACTAACGGACTGTATCTCTACATCGACGGCGCGCGGCTCGGCAACGCACTGGCGGCGGAGCGCGGTCTCACGCTCGCAGATATTGCGAACTTTTCGGACGCGTTCACGGTCGGCGGAACAAAAAACGGTTTCCTGTTTGGTGAAGCACTCATAATCCCGAACGCTGAACTCGCGCAAAACATCAAATATTCGCAGAAGCAGCACGGCGCGATGCTCGCCAAGGGGCGCGTAATCGGCGCGCAGTTCGAGGCGATGTTCCGCGACAGTTTGTATTTCGAGCTTGCGGCGTACGCAAACGAAATGGGGCTGCTGCTGCGCGACGGTCTTGCCGCGCGCGGCGTGAAATTCGCGTATGATTCGCCGACTAACTTGCAGTTCCCGATATTTTCAAACGCGGATGTCGAAAAATTGTCGAAGAGCTACGGTTTCAACATTATGGGCAACCACGGCGCGTCCGGCTCCGTTGTGCGTCTCGTGACCTCGTGGGCGACAACGGAGGAGGACGTCCGCGGCTTCCTCGAATCGTATACGTCGCTTTAACCGCGCCCGCTCCCCATAAGTTTACGCACAGCTGCCACGGCAATGTCTGCGGCTGTCACGGCGTCGCCGTCCGCGTCGTCGAGTCCCCTTTTGCGTCTCTCCTGATTCCACAGAACGCCGAGGACGCAACCCGCCCGCAGACCGAGCGTCTGCGCAACCGTGAACACCGCCGCGCTCTCCATTTCGGACGCGAGCGCGCCCGCGCGCAGCCACGCCTCCCATTTGTTTTGAAGCTCGTACCCGACCGGCATACGCTCCGGCGAGTGCTGACCGTAAAACGAGTCCTTGCAATGCACAACTCCCGCGTGATACGCCGCGCCGCAATCCTTTGCGGCTGAAATCAGCGCGTTCGTGACCTCGATATCCGCCACGGCGGGGAACTCAATCGGCACATATTCGCGCGAAGTTCCCTCCGCGCGGATTGCCGCCGTCGCGACCACGATATCGCCGCCGCGCACGCGCTCCGCCATTCCTCCGCAGGTGCCGATACGCACGAGCGTGCGCACGCCGCACTGCGCCAGCTCCTCGACGGCGATTGCCGCGCTCGGTCCGCCCATTCCCGTACTCATCACAATAATATTGCGCCCGTTATCCTCGCCGAGCCAAGTCGTGTACTCACGGTTCTGCGCGAAAAAGCGCGGATTGCCGAGCCGCCGCGCAATCTCCTCGACGCGTCCAGGGTCGCCGGGCAAAATCGCGAATTCCGCCTGCGGCTCGCTCTTAAAACCCAGATGATACAACGGCACCATTGGCATCGCCCCCTCAAAGTTAATTTCCGTAATTATATCACGTTGCGCGCATTTTTACAATTACATTTGACAGGCGAACGCCGATATAGTATTATAGTGTGGACTAAATTAAGGAGAATTTGCTGTGAGAATAGCTGTAATTGACGGACAGGGCGGCGGAATCGGGAAATCCATCGTCGAAAAGCTCAAAAAAGAACTTCCGGACGCGGAAATTCTCGCGCTCGGTACGAACGCAATCGCGACCGCCACAATGCTCAAAGCCGGCGCGGACGAGGGCGCGACGGGCGAAAACGCCGTCGTCGTGAACGCGCCGAAAGTGGATTTGATTGTCGGTGTTATCGGCATAATCTCGGCTAACGCAATGCTCGGCGAGCTTACGCCCGCAATCGCCCGCGCCGTTTCGGAAAGCCCCGCACAGAAGATTTTGCTGCCGCTCAACCGCTGCGGAATTGAGGTCGTCGGCACGCCGAAAAGCGCGTCGCTCCCGTTCCTCACGGACGAGCTTGTGAAGGCCGTCGCCGCGCACTCATAACCGTTTTTCGCGATAAATAACCGCTCCCCGAAAAGTTCGGGGAGCGGTTTCGTCTGTATTTATGCGCGGCTTATCTGGCACAGCCCTTCACGGAACGGCACGAAGCCGCTTATCGGGTCGAAGTCCCGCGTAATCAGCTCGTTCGCGTTCGCCTGCGGCCAACCGTGCAGAATGTCGATAACGCCCGGTTTTACGGTCCCCGTGGTTTCCAGTTTAAGCACGATACCCACTTCGTTGACCGGCGCGGTTACGCGTACGGTGTCGCCGTTTTCCAGTCCGCGTGACTTCGCATCCTGCGGATTCAGGCGCACAACAGGCTCCGGCATAAAGCGGCGCAGCCACGGCAGTTCTCGCTCCTTGGCGTTTGAATAGAACGGCACACGGGACCCGCAGTTCATAATCAGCGGGAATTTCTCCGCGATTTCCGGCGTGGATATGGGGCTGTAAACCGGCTCAATATAAACCGGTCTCGGATCCAGTCCATACTCACGCAGAACCTCGGAGATGAATTCGACCTTGCCGCTCGGCGTGTCAAATCCCGGCTGTCCGTCGCGGCGCAGAATCCCCAGCTCCCATTTCTTGAACTTGACTCCGCCGTCCTTGCCGCGGATTTTCAGCGGCATTATCACGCCGTCGGGCGACGCCGCGCGCAGCTCTTCAAGCGTAATTTCCTTAGGCCCGCCCAGCGTGCGAAGCACCTCGCGCAGGCACTCCTCCTCCGCGCCCTCACCGCCGCCGAAGAACACGTCGCCGTATCCGAGAGCGGTTCCGATGTCGCAGCAAATGCGGTAATCCGAGCGCGCTTCACCGAGCGGCTCGATAATCGGCTCGCGCAGGAATATGCGCCGTCCGGCGAACGTCAGCGGCGCGCCGCGCTCAAAGGACATAGCGGCGGGCAGCAGCATATCGACGTAATCGTGCGTCCACGGGTTGTCGCGGAAGTCCGCCGCGACGACGAATTCCATATCGCGGAACGCCTCCTGATATTCGTGCGACTGGCCCCACATCATCGCGTTTCCGCCGAGCATCAGGCACGCGCGTATCGCGCCCGTCTTTACGTACTCCGGAATTGAGTTAATCTGAATATTGCCGTCAATGTCCACGGCGTCCCACAGCGGGTGATACGGCGTGTCCACGCGCTTTGAGCGGATTTCCGGATAGAGGTCGAGCTTCGCGAACTTGAACGACGAGCCGGAGAGGTCCACGTCCAGCGGCTGGTCCTGAATCCTGTGACCGCCCTCTATATCAAGGCTCCCCGTCAGCGGAATGAGCAGCATCATCGCGCGGTAATTGTTCGTTCCGTTCGTGTGGTGCGGCTGCGCGGACGAGCTTTTCACGGTAATCGGCTTGTCACGCTCGACGAGCAGTTTAGCGGCAGCTTTGAGGATATTCTCGGTCACGCCGCAGATTTCCGCGGTCTTTTTGAGCGAATATTCCGCGGCGAGCGCGGCGTATTCGTCGAAGCCGTGCGCCCAGTTCGCGATAAATTCCTTGTCGTAGTTGCCGCTCTTGATTATTTGGTCCGCGAAGAACAGCGCGAGCGCGCCGTCCGTTCCCGGCCGCAGACGAATATGTACGTCGGCGAAGTTTTCCGTCGTCGAGGTCACGCGCGGATCCACGACGATGTACTTGACGCTGCCGAATTCCTTCGTCGTTTTCATCTTGTCATACGACCACGCCGCGCTCGTGCCGGGGTTGTTACCCCAGATGATGCAGACGCTCGTGTCGTTGATGTCCGGCGGCGAACCCATTGCGAGAGAGTGTGTCGCGCGGCTGTTAATGCCGTAGATCAGCTTGATCGCGATTGTCGTCGCCGTCGAGCAGGTGGAGCTTTCGGTGCCGAAGTTCGGCGAGCCGAACGTGTACGCCAGCCGCTGCATTATCGCGCGCGGCTCCTTGGGGTCGCCCGTCATAAACAGGACTTTTTCCGCGCCGTATTTCTCTTTGATTCCGTTGAATTTTTCCGCAATCTCGGTCAACGCCTCGTCCCACGTAATCTGCTTCCACTGGCTCGGCTCGCCCTTGGGATTCGTGCGGCGCAGGGGGAACAGCACGCGGTCCGGCGCGTAAATATCCTGCACGGCCGCCGCTCCCATCGGGCATAGAGTCTCGTTGCCGTAGTCCTCGCGGCGTTCCACGCGCAGAATCTTGCCGTCCTTGACGAGGGCCTTAATACCGCAGCGCGGCACGTGGTTGCACATTACGCAGTGGCTGTACTTATACTCGCCGCCGATGTCCTCCGGTGGCGTCGAGTTGTTCAGCCGCAGGAAATCGCGCGACTTAATTAGTCCGTCCGTCAACTCGCGGTAATCGGGATCCTCCGGCGCGCGGCGTTTTTCTACGCTGTCGATTTTCCACAGACCGCTCTCGATCTCCGGAATCGGCATCCCCTCCGGCAGAACGTAATATGTACTCGTCCCCGCGAGGTGCGACGCGCCGTAGAGCTTAATCGCGTAGTTGATTTCGCTTTCCGGGTCGTCGAGATCGCCGAAAATGCGGCAGTGCGCGGGGCAGAGCGCGACGCAGACCGGCTCCTCGCCGCGCGCGAGCTTATCCTGGCAGAGCGTGCATTTCTCCGCCTTATATCCGCCCGACGGCAACGCCGTCAGATAGCGTTGATTGTACTTACAGACCTTCACGCACGCTCCGCAGCCGATGCATTTATCATCGTTTGTCAGAACGGGTCCCTGCGGCGACTTTGTCGTCGCGCCCGTGGGACAGACCTCGTGACACGGGGCGTCCTCACAGTGGTTGCACATCGTCGAAAGGTAGCGGCTGTGCGTACCCTTGTCGTCATCCCACTCGATTGTGCGCCCCTGGTTGTAGTCAACCTCCATATTCGTATCGAAGTATTGCTTGCACGCCACAACGCAGGAATAGCAACCTGTACAGCGTTCCAAATCCAATAACATACCGAATCGCGCCATATAAATCTCTCCTTAATAGCATATATAACCTATTAAATCAGTATGTTATCATTTGCGTTGCGTTTTGTCAACCCTTTTTTTGAAAGAATAACGGAATTATCCCCTAACGCACGGTAACTGATATACATTCAGCAAAATGCCGAATGACTTTTGGATATGGCTTACTAACTCAATTTTATTAAAAATTTAAGGAGTTATTTTTTATGAT
>JAISJC010000031.1 GCA_031261745.1 Oscillospiraceae bacterium | reverse complement strand
TTAGACGCTTTCGCCGCGATAATTGTTCCGAGGTAAGTTTTACCGTTCTTTCTTTGCACCGCAGCCGCGGCAATGGTCGTACAGCCAGCCCCCGCGTCCGTATGACGCGCCGCAATGCGGACAGCGGTTAAAAAACACAAGGGCAACAAGTGCGGACGCCGCGGCAAACACGATGAAAAACGCAAAGCACACGAGCGACGCAACGCGTAAAACCGGTTTCTCCGAGCCCGAAATACCACGCCCGTTGGTCAGGAACGAAACAATCGCCGCGTAGGACTTGTAGGGGTTTGAGTCGTCAACGGTGAACCAATTTTCACTTAGTTCCTCGTCGTCCCACACCCACCGCTCAACCGTCGCCTGTAACGCCGCCTGCTCCGCCTTGTAGTCCGCGTTCTCCGCAATTCCGGCGCATACGGCGAACGCGAGCAGGAACGCGCACGCGACGCTGAGAAATATAAGCGTGTACGTCTTGAAATTCTCATATGTAACGCGCGGTTTTTTCATTTATTCCCCGTTCTCTTCCCAGTCCCAGACGCGGCCGCCCTTGTAGACCTCGCTGTTCATCTCGTTGCTGTCGAGGTAGTTTGCCGTCGGAAAGCGTTTCCACATAAAGTAGTAGAACTCCGCGGCGGTTTGAGTATTCGCAATCGCCTCCTCCGTCGCGAGCAGGTAGTCCTTTGTAAACTTAATGCTCGAATCGTCGAACGGCATTCCGGGGCGCGCGTGACCGGGTATCAGCGTTTCCGCGCCGAGCGTCGCGAGGTAATCCATATCGCGCGCCCACTGCGCGCGCCCCTCGACGGTGATTTCGCAGGTGAACATATGCGCGTCGTTGAACAGCACGTCGCTGCCGTAAAGCGTCTTAATCGACGGTATGTAGACGACGGAATTGTACTTCAAATCGCCCATCAGGTGTGGGATAATCTCAATCCGCTCGCCTTCAAGCTCAATTACGTTTTCGGTGAGCGGTTCGAGCTGCGCGACCTTGGTGCAGACGTTGTTTTTGCCGATTTTCGGCAGCCAGTAGTCGAGCTTGCCGAAAAACTGCTTGTTGATGACCTTTGCGACCTCCGGCAGGGCGTAGAGCCTTGCGTTCGGGAAGTATTCCGCGATATGCCCCATTCCGAAGTAGTGGTCGGGATGCGCGTGCGTCGTGTAAATCGCGGTGAGGTTCAGTCCCGTTTCGAGGATTTCGGCCGTCACGCGGAGCGCGTTCGCGAGCGTCCACTGACAGTCAATCAGCACGCAGTCGGTATTGCCCATAACGAGGACGGACGCAACCTCCTGCCCCCGTTCCGTGGAAATGCAGGTGAGGGTGGACAACCGACCCTCACCGTGCGTGTTTCGCCTAAATTCCATCGCGCTTATTCTCCGTCGCCGCCGACGTCCGCGTAATCGTCGTATTCCTCCGGTGTGAGGATTTCGTCCTTGACAGCATACAGCTTGTCGCGTAAGCTCTCAAAGAAATACGCAATTTCGTCACGGAAAACGATAATAAGCGTTGCGATTGCCGCGATAAGCACGGCTGCTCCGATGAGCGACAAAAGGAAACTATGCTTTTTAACACTTTTCATACCGGCGACCTCCATATGGTTTATTTGAGTATTATTTGTGATTGTTACCTGATTATGCCTCATAAGTCTGTGCCGCGGCAAATTTGCCGCTGATATTCCCGGACGGTGCTTTTCATAATAATTATTTCCTCCGTCTATTGTATATCCTAAATTATATCACACACTTGCGCGGTGCGTCAAGGAGTGTTATAATAAAAAGCAAATTTAACCAAATATAACTTATATATCAGAGGTAACAAATAATGAAATACACAATCGGTATTGACGTCGGCGGCACTAAGACCGCCTACGGACTCTTCGACGAGGGCGGTAATCTCGCCGCACGCAGGCGGCACCTGTCCGACGCGGCTCTTGCGCCGGAAGAGTTTTTCGATGAGATCGCGATAAATGTGCGCGGTCTGTGTTCAGACGCAGGAATCGCAGAGGACGCGCTGGGCGGCGTCGGCGTCGGCGTTCCGTCATTTGTACGCGCGGAGGACAGCTATATTATTAAGACGGCAAACCTGCCGAAGCTGAAAGACTTTCACGCTAAGGATTACCTCTCGCAACGTCTCGGCGGGATTCCCGTAGCCATTGGGAACGATATGCACGTCGGCGCGATTGCGGAACATCGCCGCGGCGCGGGGCGCGGTCACGCAAATATGCTGTACTGTCTGGTGAGTACGGGTTTTTCCTCCGGCATTATCATCAACGACAAGCTGTTCCGCGGGAGCTACGGTTTCTCCGGCGAATCGGGTCACACAATCGTCACGCCCGGCGAGGGGCCGATGTGCGGCTGCGGCAACCGCGGTTGCGTCTCCGCTTACGCGTCGGCGGCGAATATCCCGATTCATATCCGCAAATGGATTGCCGACGGCGAGACTACGACGCTCACGGAGCCGTTTTCCACCGCGCAAATCGCGGCGGGCTATAAGGCCGGCGACGCGCTCTCCGTCCGCGCGTTGGAACAGATGACGCGCTATATGGCGGTCTGGCTTTTCAACCTGTATATCACGCTGAACATCAACTGTTTTGTGTTCGGCGGCGGACTGCTCAATATGGAGCTGCCTCTGCTCGATATGGTCCGCGCAAAATTCGACGGATTCAATACGAACGACCTGCCCGTGGAATTTAAGACGACGCAGCTCGGCGAGGATTTCGGCATTATCGGCGCGAGTTTACTGCTCACGGAATAGGTTCTGATTCTCTCCGCTTGTACATATAATTCACCAACAGGAAAATCCCGATGAGGTGAAAATATGGACGATTACGCAGCACACAGGGCATATTCACACGCGCCGCGACGCCGCCGGCATTCCGGCGGCTCCGTTTCCGGCGGACCGCGCCGACACAGCCGCGCCCTCGCGTGTCTGGCGGTTCTGGCGTTCGCGGTGGTGATCCATTATGTGTTCCCGCACTTCTCCAAGGCCGTCGGCGATAAGGTCACCGCGTTTGTCGATTACCGGGCGGCGTTTGCGGTCATCGGCGAGGGGCTTTCGGGCGAGCGCAAATTCACGCAGGCCCTCGGCGACGCGTGGTCCATTGCCTTCCGCACGGACAGAGCGGAAGCGGTAGACGCCGCCGCGCACTTGGACGCGCCGAAACCGACAGTCCCGATCGTTTCGCCGGAGGAAACCGTGCCGACCGGCATTCCACCGGAAGTCACCGCGCCTCCCGACGGCGAGAACCTCGCGAAATCCGCATTGGAGGCGTTCGCCGAATCTCAGTACAACTACGCGGACTATATGATTCCCGCCGGCGTTACTTACGGTACGCCGACAATCGAAATAGCGTACCGAAGCCCGACGGACGGCATTGTATCGTCGGGCTTCGGCTATCGGCGGCACCCCGTTTCTGGCGACGTGAGGTTCCACTACGGCACAGACATCGCCGCCGCGGAGGGTTCCCCCGTCTACGCGTTCGCGGACGGCGTTGTGACGCTCACGGGCGAGTCGGTGACGCTCGGCAATTACATCATCATTTCCCACGGCAGCGAAATAACAACGACCTACGCGCATTGCGGCGAGGTCTTTTTTGCACCCGACGCCGCCGTCAGCGCGGGCGACAAAATCGCGTCCGTTTCGCACACGGGCAACGCCACGGGCGACTGCCTGCATTTCGAGCTGAAAATTGGCGGGCTGTACGTCAATCCAGAGTTTTACGTCCAATGGGCATAACGCGGGTGCGCGACGCCCTGCGGAAATTTGAATTCTCCGCAACGGCGATTCTCCTCCCCGCCGTTATTTATTTTCTGAACGCGGGGTATTTTATCATCTTGACGTTCGTCGCCGTTTTCGCGCACGAGCTGGGGCATTACATCGCCGTTCGGCTGTGCGGCGGAGAGGTTTCACGGGTGCGCCTGTCGCTCACGGGCGCGTCAATGAGCTATTCGGGTTTGAGCTACGGCGGCGAGGTCATCGCGGGGCTGTCGGGACCCGGCGCGAGTGTCGCGCTCGCGGTCGCCGCCTCGCTCTGCGGGCGCGTGTTTGATTTTGAGCCGTCAACGCACCTCGCGGGACTGTCGCTGCTGCTTGGGGTTTTCAACCTGCTGCCCGCGTTCCCGCTCGACGGCGGGCGCGCGCTTTTCGGAGCTGTGGCGCACCTGTTCGGTCTGCGCGCCGCCGAGGTCACGCGCAAAATCACGTCGGCCGCGCTAATCGCCGCGCTTCTCGTCCTCGGCGCGTATCTGGTTATCAAAACGCGGAACCCCACGCTCGCGCTCGCCGCCGTCTGGCTCGCGGGTTCATACCTGCGCCCGAAAAAATATGCGTCTTGACATTGCGCGTAGTATATGGTATGATAATAGCATACTAAATCAGGAGGTATTTTCCTATGTCATTTGAAATCACCAAGGACACCGTAATCGCCGATATCCTCGACTTCGCGCCGGAAACCGCGCCCCTTTTCGTTTCCATCGGTATGCACTGCCTCGGCTGCGCTATGAGCTCCGGCGAAACCCTCGGCGAAGCCTGCGAAGTCCACAGCGTTGACGCGGATGAGTTCTTAGAGCAGCTCAACGCCCGCCTCGCGCAGACGAAATAACTCTGCCATCTCCGCAAAAACACATTAAACTCGCCGAGCGGCTCGGAGGCATTGCCTCACGAGTACCGCTTGGCGTTCGCGTTTTAGACGTCGGAACAGACCACGGTTTTATCCCGATTTTCCTTGCGCTTCAAGGCTCCGCCGCGCGGCTTTATGCGTCAGACGTCGCGGTGGGACCGTTGAACGCGGCGCGAAAAAACGCCGCAAAGTACGGGGTTGGGGACGCAATCGCGTTTCACCTCGCGGACGGCATTCCGCCCGCGCTCGCGCCGGAGCTTGACTGCGTAATCGTCGCCGGAATGGGCGGCGAAACGATTACGGGGATTCTCGAACGCGCGGAGAGCGCGCTCCCCGCCGGAACGCTGCTCATCTTACAGCCACAGACGAAAACCGACGTTCTTCTCGCGCATCTCAACGCGCGCGGCTATTCGGATTTGCGCCTCGCGGAGGTGACCGAGGGTCGCAGGAAATATGTAATTGTAACCGCAAGAAAGGGTTGATTTCAATGCCCACTATTCAAAACATACTGGAAACGCTGACAAATTTCGCGCCCGTTGACGCGAAAATGGACTTCGACAACGTGGGCCTGCTCGTCGGGGATTCGCGCGCCGGCGTGACGAAAATCCTCGTCGCACTCGACATCACGTCGGAGGTAATTGACGAGGCGGCGGAGCTTGGCGCGGAGCTGATTGTGTCGCACCACCCGATTTTATTTTCCGCGAAATCCGTCACCGACGGCACAATCGTCGGCAAAAAAATAATGCGGCTGCTGAACAGGCGCATTTCCGCGATATGTATGCACACGAACCTCGACGCCGCCGACGGCGGTGTGAACGACGCGCTCGCAGCCGCAATCGGGCTGCAAAATGTTACGCCGATTGAGCCGCTCCCCGCCTACGGGCGCGTCGGCAACCTTGAAAAGCCGCTGCAAATGCGCGATTTTCTTGAAAAACTGAAATCCTCGCTGCGCGGAAACGGTCTGCGGTTTCACAACTCCGGCCGCCCCGTGTCGCGCGTCGCCGTCGTCGGCGGCAGCGGCGGGGATTACCTGCAACGCGCGTTCGACGCGGGCTGCGACACGCTTGTGACCGCCGACGTGAAGTACGATGTGTTCCTCGACGCGCGGGAGCTGGGGATTAACGTCGTTGACGCGGACCATTTCCGCACCGAAAATACCGTCATTCCCGTTCTGCGGAGCCTGCTGCGCGCCGCGTACCCGACGGTGCTGTGCGAGGTCAGCGCGAAGCACGGACAGACCGCGAGGTTTTTTGTGTAATTTCAGCCCCCGAACCGAACAAACCCCCACCGCCTGCGGCAGCGGGGGTTGCATTTTTTATTCCTCTAATCCGTCAATTCTTGACGACAATTCCTCTGCCGCGCTTTGGGCATCTTCGGCGTTACTCTGCGCAATTTCCGCGGTACTCTGTGCCTCTTCCGCTGCGCTCTGCGCTTCCTCGACCTGTCCCTCAAGCTCCTCGATGCGACCTTGCAGCTCCTCAATCAGCTCGCGCAGCTCCTCAATTGCGGCGCAGCCGCCGGAGGTCGCGCGGGACGCGCGGTATTCGAGAATTTCGCGGCGCGTCAGTTCCGCGGCTTCGCGTTCAATTTCTGCTTGCAGCGGCATATTCTGCTGTCCCTGCTTTTTAATAAGCTCCTGTATCTCAGCTTGTATTTCGTTCCGTTGCGACTGCCAGTTTTCATCGCGCGGAACAGGTATCTGCGTAAGGCGGTTGGTTTCTTGATACGCCACGGCAAGCCTGTTGTTTACCTCCTGAACCTCAGGCTTGGCGTTGTGCCGTGCATAAACCTGCTGCATAACGGCATTGCGTACGTTCTGCGCGATTTTTTCCTCCGTGTAGCCGCGCAGAATAATCGGCATATCGTCCATATTCGCGTCCTCCCTTATTCCCAGTCCACAGTCCAGTCGGGCAGTCCCGGCGTGGTCTGTTTTTCATATAGCGGGTTGTACATCAGCGTTCCGAATTGCGCCACGACGTCCTTGCGGACGGTGTTTTCGGGCTCGTCGGGTATCGCTTTTATAATCGCGTCGGAGCGGAGCTGCAACCCCGCCTTGAATTCGGGGTGCGTGTGAATGAACAGGTCGCCGCGCAGAATGCCGCGCACGACGCGCTCGCCCAGCTCCTCAGGGTTCATAAACGGCAGGGGCGGCATCTCAAACCGCGGAGCCTCCTCGCCCTCTTTCGGTGCGGCGGGAGCCGGTGCCGGCGCGGGGGCGTTTTGCAGCTCCGCCGGGCGCACCTGTGCGGAGGAAAAGCCGAGGTTGGAGTTCGTCGGTCCGGGGTAAAGGACGTGCGCGGTGACGTTCGTACCGTCTAAGTCGCCCGCGAGGGTTTCCATAAGTCCGGAAACGGCGAATTTGCACGCGCAATACACGGCGGAGCCGGTCACACCGAAGAAACCGCCCGTGGATGACGTGGAAACGACGGAGGACGGCTGCTTGTGTTCCAGCATCAGCGGCACGATTGCGGCAATGCCGTTAGCGACGCCGAGAATGTTGACCTGAACCATAAAGTTCCAGTCCTTTTCAGTCGCGAGCCAAGCCGGACCCGCGCCCGCGGCGACGCCCGCGTTGTTCACGAGAATTGTGATATTTCCAAGCTCCTTTGTCACGTCGGCGGCGGCCTTTATATACGCTTCGCGGTCGGTGACGTTGAGCAATACGCCCTTTGCGGTAAAGCCCTTGGCCTTAAACCACTGCAACGCCTCGTCGATCGCGGCCTGACGCGCGTCGGCAATCGCGACGCTCGCGCCGTGCTTCGCGAGGGCCTTCGCGATGCCGAGGCCGAGACCGGACGCCCCGCCGGTTACAAACGCAACAGCTCCGTTAATCTTATCCATTTTGGCATTTCTCCTTTATTTAATTATGTTATGTTATCATTTATTACCTTAATTATACGCCCGATTACATAATTAGTCAAGTACCTTTTTAATTTTGTACGGACGCAAAAAACGGGAGCATTCGCTCCCGTTTTTTGCGCGCGCCGCAGTCTATTCAAGTACAATCAGCACTTTGTCGTTTTCGTCGTCAACGTCCACGAGCGTATACGGCAGCGTAATCTCGCCGTAATCCAGCTCCGAGAGAATTTCTTCGAGGTCAATCCCCTCCATAATCGAGGTTTCCACCCCGTCAACCGTCATCGTCTTGCCCGCACTGAACTTCGCGCCGAGTTTAATTCCGATGCCGACCAGCGAGAACGGAATACGCAGATTTATAACACGTTTGCCGTTTTCGTACGCCTGTATCACAAGGCGTTTTGGCTTCGCGCCTTTATGGCGGCGCGTTGACGTGCTAATCTCCGTGCTATCGTCCGTTTCGCCCACGGCATCTAAGAGCCGCTCCGCGTCGGCAACGGTAAGCTCACCGTTTTTCAGCATTTCCAATATCATTTTGCGCTCTTCACTCATTGTCAAGTCCCCCCTGTAATAAATTTAATGCCTCGTTCGCCGTGATTTCTCCGCTTTTCAGCCGCGTCAGAATTTCGAGCCTGTCCGCGCGCGCGTCCCGCGCCTCCGCGTAGCCGAGCGCGGCGAGCATTGCGTCCAATCTGTTCCGCGCCGTGGGGTACGAGATTCCGAGCTGCGCCCCGACCTCTTTCAGGCTCCCGCGACACCGCAGGAAGGTTTCCAAAAAATTCAACTGCTCCCCGCCGAGCTGCGCGAACCGGCTCAACGGAAAATAGCCCTGCACCTCGGTGCCGCACTCCGGACATTGCAGCGAGCGCACCCGCGTCTCCCCACCGCACGCGGGGCATTTCGTCGGCATAACCGCCATAATCATCACCTCGATACGAATTGTAGCACTATATTTCAATATTGTCAATAGTAATTTTAATATTATTTAATTTAATTTCATTATTGTTGAGTTTCAGGCAAAAAGAAGTGAGGGTTTCCCCCTCACTTCTCAAATTATTCGGATTTACGCCTTGTCGAGCGCACGCAGAATTACGTCGGGCGTTGCAGGCGGGTCAACCCACTTGCCGATGGCGTTGTGGATTGCGATAATCACGAGGTGCGTGTTCGCGAGCGAGTGCGAAATACCGTTGGAGCCGTAAGCGGCGTTGCCCGCGCGCGTTTCGAGGAATTCGCGTTCCACGAGCGGCACGTCGAGAATGCCCGGCTTTTTGTAATCCACCATATTATTGTTCAGGCGCACGCCCGTCTTGGGGTCGTACACGAAATCTTCGAGGAGCTGGCAGCCCTGCGAGAAGTACATAACCTGGTCAATCTGGCTTTCGAGCGACGTCGGGCGCATCACCTTTCCGGGGTCGGCGACGACGCCGAAACGCAGGATTTCAACCTCGCCCGTCTCCTCGTCCACGGCGACCTCACAGAACGCGATGTTCATCGTGTCGAGGACTTTGCCCATACCCATCGCCCAGACGGCCATCGGCGGGCGACCCGAATAGTGCGCCGTAACGTCGTTCGGCACCGCCTGCGCGAGCGGGCGGCGTTTCGTCGGGTCGGCTTTTACGACGACGCAGCCGCCGTCCAAATCAATATCGTCAACCGTCAGGCCCTTGAACGGCGACGGCTCCGGCGTTCCGCCGAACATAAACATCATTGGGTTCGGCGGCGCGTCCGCCTCCGCAATTGCGGCCTCCAAGAGGCGGCGTTTCAGCACATTCGCGCACTCTTTCGTGACCCACGCGGACGCGGTGGTGCCGTCGGACCCGCCGCCGACGGGTGTGAATTTCTCGCGATAGTCGAAGTCAATATCCACATCGTCGTATTCAAGTCCCAGTTCCTCCGCGACGACCATCGCGTTGCACTCGACGGCGAAAACGCCGAAAACAGGACCCTGCGTCGGCATATGGACGCGGCCGTTCTTGTATTCGAGTTTGCTGTCATACCCTGAGAACGAGTGGCGCGGACACATCTGATAGCGGAAACTCGCGCCGTGTAGCCGTCCGTCCGGCAGGCGTTTCATTCCCGCGCGGTGCGGCTGCCAGTTCATCAGCTTGCGCCCCGCATCAAGGCACGCCTCAAAGCTCGGCACGGGATTTGTGTCGTCCTGCGACTCCGGCCCGTGGAGATTAAGCTGCGCGATCTCAATCGGGTCGCGGTCAAGCTCCTCTGATATCAGGTATATCGCCATCGTGCCGATGTCCCAGTTGAACGGGCAGTGCTGACCGGAGACGAACATCATTCCGCGGTTTGAGTCCACGATTTCCATTCGCTGGCGCACGTTTTTACACTTTAATGTGTTGTACGAGCCGAGCGTCTGGTCGCCGGTGGTTCCGAAGTTCGAGCTGCCCCAGCTGCCGCCGTCGGCGATCGAAAAGTCGTCCATAGCCGTAATCAAGCCGTCCTTTGTGAAGCCGAGCTTGATGTACATAAAACGCTCTTTCATTATAAAATCGAAGGTTTCCTCGCGCGTGTTCACGCAGCGGACCGGCCGCCCCGTGCGCTTCGCGAGCAGTGGCGTGACCTCCTGCGACTTCCGCAGACCCCAGTCGCAGTATTTGCCGCCCATAAACAGACCCTCCTGAACGGTCTTGTTCAGCGGCATTCCGTACATTTCGCTGATTGCGCGGCGTTCGCGCACGGCTCCCTCAATGTGGAGCGTCTTGCCCTCTCCGTTGTAAAAATCGTCCTCCCACCACGCGACGGAACCCGACGGATTCGGCATATGCGACGCGAACGCGGGCATACGCAGCTCGTATTCGACGATGTGATCCGCCTCGGCGAAGCCCGCGTCAATGTCGCCCGAAATGACGTTTGAGTACGCGACGTTGCCGCGCTTTGGCGGGTTCGGCGTTCCGCCGCCCATTCCTCCGAATGCCGGAGCCTCGCCCGCGTTCGGGCGCAGGACGAACGCGTCCTCTTTCTTCGACTCGTGCAGTGACGTATGCGCCGGCAGAATCTCCCACTCAACTTTCAGCGCGCGCAATGCCGCCTCGCATATATCCTCGTCCTCCGCGACGACGATAACCGCGACCTCCGCGCCGTCAAAGTCGGCGTAGTTGTCGAGCCACGCGCGCTTGGGGCCGAAGCTCTCACCGCGCGATTCCAGAGCAATTATGTCAGGGTCCTCCCACGTCAGAATATCGACGACGCCGGGAATCGCCCGCGCGTCCGCCGTGTCAACGCTCAAAACCCGCGCGTTTGCGTACGGGCTGCGGTAAAACTTTGCGAACAGCATATTCGGCAACACATAGTCAATGCCGAACTTCGCGACGCCGGTCGCGAGCGCGTATGATAACTTTCCGGGCAGGTTCGGCTGCCCCACAACACGGAATTTCTCTCTCTGACCGTTTACTCCCACTAAATCCGCCATATCATAAATTCTCCTTTCGCGGTTCAAAACTATTGTATATATCTATTCTAAATTTTTTCGTCGCATTTGTCAACGAGAATATTTAGATTGTCCGTTGACAAAAGAGTAATTTTGCGTTATTCTTATGGATAGTATTACTAATTACGAAAAGGAGTTACCCAAATATGAAAGATTTCAAGGACAAAATCGTATTCATCACC
>JAISJC010000027.1 GCA_031261745.1 Oscillospiraceae bacterium | reverse complement strand
GCCGCCACGAGCTTCTCCGCCTCGCCGAGCGCGTCCTTGCTTTTCAGCGTCAGGCTCACGACCGGCTCCTGCCCCGCCTCGACGCGAATCCGCCCCTTGAATTCCGCCCGCGCGTACAGCGCGGAAATGATGTTCATATCGAATTCCGCCAGCCGGAAGCGCAGCTTTCCGTCCTTTTGCGTTATCTCCGCAATCCCGCGCTCCGCAGCCTGCGACCTTAGTGTCGCAACGCGTACAAGGTTCACCGCTTCCGGCGGCGGGTCGCCGTATCGGTCAATCAGCTCCGCGATCATCTCGTCCGCGTCCTCCTCCGTCCGCACCCGCGCAATCCGGCGGTACAGGTCCACGCGCTGCTCTCCCGACGGCACATAATAATCCGGCAGCAACGCCGAAACCGAAATGTCCGCCGCGCATTCCGCGCGCGGCTTTATTTTTTCGCCCTTTTCCTCCAAGACCGCCTCTTCGAGCAGTTTCAGGTACATATCGTACCCGACCTTCATCATATGGCCGCTCTGCTCCGCGCCGAGAAGGTTCCCCGCCCCGCGAATTTCAAGGTCGCGCATCGCGATTTTGAACCCCGAATTGAACTCCGCGAACTCGCGAATCGCGCCGAGCCGCTTCGCCGCAATCTCGCTCAGAACCTTGCCGTAGCGGAACGTCAGATACGCGTACGCCCTACGGGGAGAACGCCCGACGCGCCCGCGAATCTGGTGCAGCTGCGACAGCCCCATTTTGTCCGCGTCCTCGATTATCAGCGTATTCACGTTCGGAATGTCGATTCCCGTCTCAATAATCGTCGTGCAGACGAGGACGGAGACGTCGCCGTCCGACACGCGCTCCATAATGTCGCCGAGCGAGTCCTCGTCCATCTGCCCGTGCGCGACGCCGACGGAAATCCGCTCCGAGTCCGCCGCGCCCTCGTTCAGCAGCTGCGAAATCTTCGCCGCCGTGCGGTCAATGGTTTCAATCCGGTTGTGCAGGTAGTAAACCTGCCCTCCGCGTGACACCTCTCGCCGAATCGCGTCAATCACAACGCCCCACTCGTGCTCCATCACGTAGGTCTGGACCGGCTGCCGCCCCGTCGGCGGCTCCTCAATCACGGACATATCGCGGATTCCCGACAGAGCCATATTCAGCGTCCGCGGAATCGGCGTCGCGGAGAGCGTCAGCACGTCCACGTTCTTCGCAAGCTCTTTGAGCCGCTCCTTGTGCGTCACGCCGAACCGCTGTTCCTCGTCAATCACCAAAAGTCCGAGCTTGCGGAAGCTCAAATCCTTTGAAAGCAGCCTGTGCGTCCCGATTACAAGGTCCGCCGCGCCCGTCTCGATATTCCGCAGGGACTTTTTGACCTCGGCGGGACTGCGGAACCGCGACAGCACCTCGATGTTCACGGGGTACCCCGCGAACCGCTTGCTCGCCGTGATAAAGTGTTGCCGCGCAAGGACTGTCGTCGGCACGAGTATCGCCGCCTGGTACCCGTCCAGCACGCATTTCATCACGGCGCGCAGCGCGACCTCCGTCTTTCCGTAGCCCACGTCGCCGCACAGCAGCCTATCCATCGGCGACGACCGCTCCATATCCGTCTTGATTTCCGCGACGGATTTTATCTGGTCGTCCGTCTCCGCGTAGCCGAATTTGTCCTCAAATTCCGACTGCCAGACCGAATCCGGCGCGAACGAATGCCCGCGCGAACGCTGACGCGCCGCGTACAGCGCGATCAGCTCCTTCGCCATATCCTTTGCCGCGCCGCGCGCGCGCGACTTCGCCTTGACCCACTCGGACCCGCCCATTTTCGACAGGCGCACGGGCGAATCTTCGCCCCCGCCGCCGATGTACTTCGACACCATATCCAACTGCGTCGCAGGGATGTAGAGGCTGTCGCCGCCCGAATATTCAATCTTAATGTAGTCTTTTTTTACGCCGTCCGTCGCAATCGGGTGCAGGCCGCCGTACCGCCCGATGCCGTGGTGTTCGTGGACGACCAAATCCCCGACCGTGAGGTCCGTGAAGCTCTGGACGCGCTCGCGGTTCGTCTTAGCCTTGGACTTGCGGACCCGCTGCTCGCGCCCCTCGGAGAACTGTCCCTCGGTGATGACCGCGAGCTTGATTCCGGGGTACTCCATTCCCGCCGATAACGCCCCAACCGCAACGGAAATCCCGCCCTCCGGCGGCATATCGTTCAGGCCGTAATCCAGCGCGGCTCTGACCTTTCGGTCGTCCAGAAACTGCACGAGCGCGTCGGCGCGCTCGCGGCTCGAAACCGTAATCACGGTGCGATATCCGCCCGCGCTGTAATGCGAAATGTCGCCCGCCGCCGTGTCGAGGCTCCCGCCGTAGCTCGGCAGCTGCTTCGTCAAGACGCTTGCGAGCGTGCGCGGCGTCAGCGGGTAGTGCGACGTCGTGAACGCGTCGCTCATCACGACCGCAAACCGTTCCAGCGCAACGAAAATCCCCTCCGCCGTCTCGTTAAACCGCAGCAGTGACGAGTCCATCGCCCCGCTTTCGAGCAGCGGTTGAAGCTCCTCAAAGCTCTGTTTTTCGGCGCGTTCCGCCGCCTCCTTGACGCGCAGCGGCTCCGAAATCAGCACCACCGCGTCCTCCGGCAGGTAGTCCGCCGCCGTCGCGAACGGGTAAATCAGCTCCATATATTTGTCCGCGGCGGGGAAGCTCCGCCCGTCGCGCAGCCGCGCAATGTCCGCGGCGAGCCGCTCGCGCTGCGCCGTTCCGCGGCTGCCTTTTGCGTTCTGCGCGAGGGCTTCAAGCGCGTCGATTAGCCCCGCAACCCCCTGTGGCGCAAGCTGCGGCAGCGTCTCCGCCGCCGGAATAATTATCGCGAAGTCGCAGTTGTCCCCGCGCCGCTGCGTCGCCGCGTCGAAGTACGTCAGCGAATCAATCTCGTCGCCGTAGAACTCAACGCGCACCGGCAGCTCGTGCGCCGGCGAGTAAAAATCCAGAATTCCGCCGCGCCGCGCGAACTGTCCGCGCCCGTCCACCTGCTCCGCCCGCACGTAGCCGGCGCGCGTCAGCTTTTCGCACAGCGCGTCGATGTCGTGCGTCTCTCCGGGCGCGAGGGTTTCCGCCGCCGAGAGCAGCGTTTCGCGCGGGATCGCGCGCTGCATCAACGCCCACGGCGTCGTCGCGAAAATGCCGATTTCCTGCTGCACTGCAACGCTTAATCCGGCGGCGTAGAGCGCGGAGATGCGCTGCTGCTCGTACTCGCGCGACGCGCCCTCCATATCCCGAAAGATGAAATCGCGCGACGCCAGCGTCAGCACGCGCTCTCCCGTCAGCGTTTCGACGTCCCGCGACGACCGCCGCAGCTCCATTTCGTCCGCAAAAAGCAGGACAAGCGGCCGCCCCGTTCGTTCCCGAACGGCGGCGGCAAAATGCGCCCGATGGACGGGCGAAAGACCGGAAATGACTGCGGGACAACCCCCGGCGTCAATCGCGGCGACGGTTCTCGCCAATTCCGGTTCACTCAATATTGCGTTTACTAATTCTCGCATTTGCCACCTTTACGCGGGCGCATTGATAATCGCCCCTACATTTGCCCCTGCAATTACAGCGGTTGTTTCTGAATCTTCGCGTAGCGGCGCGGATATTGCGGCGGCGTCGACGCGATTTTGCGAATTATCACCAGCCGGTGCCGCACGTCCGTGCCCTCAATCGTGTAATCGCGGACCTCTTCGAGTTCGCCGCCGAGGACCGCAATCGCGTTCGCGGCCTCCGCAAGCTCCGCGTCCGTATCAACGCTCTTCATCGCGATGAACGCGCCGCCGACCCTCACGAGCGGCAGGCAAAGCTCGCACAGTTCGTTCAGCCGCGACACGGCGCGCGCCGTCGCGACGGAAAATGTCTCCCGCAAAATTGTTTCACGTGAAACAATTTTGGATATTTTCGCATTGTCAGTGAATATTTTCGCGCCCGACACGTCCTCCGCGCGGCCGCAAATGCACTCGACATTCGTTAATTCCAGTTCTGCCGCAACGGTTTTCAGGAAGTCAACGCGTTTTTGCGTCGCGTCGAGCAGCGTGACGCCAATATCCGGTAATTCAATCGCAACCGGCAGCCCCGGAAACCCCGCGCCCGACCCGACGTCGATGAGGGTTACGGCTCCCCCTGTCGGCTCCGCCGACCTCCCCCTCTTGGAGGGGGACTTAGCCTCCCTCTTTGAGGGAGGTGTCGCGCGAAGCGCGACGGAGGGAGTTTCCTCCGCAATCCAATCCGCGACCGCCAGACTGTCGCGAAAATGCAGCGTTTCAACGTCGCGCTCGTCCGTGATCGCAGTGAGGTTCATTTTCGCGTTCCACTCGATCAGCAGCTCAAAATAACGCCGGAATTTCGGGTTATTCATCGCCCGCAATCAGTTCCAGCCCGCCGAGGTACTTGCGCAGCACTTCCGGAACGACGACAGACCCGTTTTTGAGCTGGTTCTGCTCGACGAGAGCCGGCAAAATGCGGCTTGTCGCAAGGCCGGAGCCGTTGAGCGTGTGCATAAATTCGATTTTGCCGGTCGCCTCGCGGCGGAACCGGAGCGCGCCGCGCCGCGCCTGATATTCGCGCGCGTTTGAGACCGAGGAGACCTCTTTGTAGCCGTCCATCGACGGGATTTGAATCTCGATGTCGTAGGTTCGCGCCATCGCGGAGCTGCAATCCCCCGCCGCTAATTTGACCGTGCGGAAGTGAAATCCGAGGCCGGAGACGAGGGCTTCGGCCTTGCCGACAAGCTCCTCAAACGCCGCGTCCGAGTCCTCCGGGCGCGTGTACTGGACCATTTCGACCTTGTTGAACTGGTGTCCGCGCACCATTCCGCGCTCGTCGGAACGGTAGGAACCCGCCTCGCGGCGGAAGCACGGCGTGTAGGAAATGTACTTGCGCGGCAGCTCCGCTTCGCTCAAAATCTCGTTGCGGTGCAGCGATACGAGCGCGGCCTCCGCCGTCGGCAGCATATAGTGCGTGCGGTCGTCCGTCGGGTTTTCGATCTTATAAACCTCGTCGGCGAACTTCGGAAACTGCCCCGCCGTCACGCCACATTCGTACTCCAACATATGCGGCACGAGTATCAGTTCATACCCGTCGCCGAGGTGCGTGTCGATGAAATAATTCAGCAACGCCCATTCGAGCCGCGCGCCGAGTCCGCGATAGACCCAGAAGCCCGCGCCCGCGAGCTTCGAGCCGCGCTCGTAGTCGATTAAGCCGAGGTTCGTACAGAGGTCGACGTGGTGCTGCGGCTGAAAATCAAAGGTTTTCGGCTCGCCGAAGAAGCGAATCGGCTCGTTATTCTCCTTGCCGCCCGGCGCGAGGTCCGCGTCCGGCAGGTTCGGCAGGGAGAGCATAAGGAGGTTGTACTCGTCCTCGGTCACTTTCAGCTCGGCCTCGGCGGCGCGGATTTTCTCTTTTAGCTCGTTCATCGTCGCGATGACCGCCGAGGTGTCCTCGCCGTTCTTCTTCATCTCCGGTATTTTCTTCGTGACTTTGTTCTGCTCCGCCTTGTCCGCTTCTACTGCGGCAATGGCTTCGCGGCGTTTCGCGTCGAGTTCGAGAATGCGGTCAATCTCCGCGGAAACCTCCGCCTCCTTGCGCGCGTAAAGTGCCTTGACACCGTTCGGGTCGTCGCGAATAATCTTAATGTCAATCATTTTCCGTTTCCTCCGTTGACGCCGCCCCGTATTCGAGCAGCTCATTATAATTATTTTGCAGTACGCCGTGTTCAAGCCACAAATCCTCGTACTTTGTTTTCATCCGGTCGAGTTCGAGTTCGAGCGCGTCCAGACGCTGTTTCAAATCCTCATTTTCGGCGCGCAAATCGACGTTTTCCGTCTGCAACGCCTCGATTCGCTCCATTGCGGAGCTGTTTTCGACGTGGAGCGCGTCAATCGTGTGGTCGCCGCGCCGGTCGATGAAATACGACAGCCCGATGAAGAACAGGACGACGGCGAAAAGTATTGCGCTGTAAACGATTACCGCGCGCTTTGAGCTTTTTCTAACCGCTTTTTCTTTGTCACTCACGACTCATTCTCCTTGTACGCGAAGAGCCACTGCGTCAGGCGTTCAAAATCCTCTTCGCCGTAATATTCCATCTCGATGCGCCCCTTTTTGCGAGACGCGCCGGTGATTTTTACGCGGCGTCCGAGCGTCTCGGACAGCGATTTTTCAAACTCCGCGGCGTAATCGACCTTCGGGGTTCGCAGCGGTTCGCCGCTCTTTTTCAGCTTGCCGCCGAGCTGCTTCGCAAGCTGCTCCGCCTGGCGCGTGGACAGACCCTCCGCCACGACCTTTTTTGCCGCCGCAATCATATCCTCTTTGTAGCCGATCGTCGCGAGGGCGCGCGCGGAGCCGGTACTAAGTTCGCCCGCCTGTACGAGTTCCATCAGCTCCTGCGGCAGCGTCAGGAGCCGCAGGGCGTTCGCCACGACGGGGCGGGACTTGCCCATTCGCGCGGCGATTTCCTCCTGCGTCAGGTCGAAATCCCGTTGCAACGACTGGTATCCCAACGCCTCCTCAATCGGATTCAGGTCCTCGCGCTGTAAGTTTTCAATCAGCGACAACTCCATTGCGGCGCGGTCGTCAACGCTCAATATCCGCGCCGGAACCTCGGAAAGTCCCGCGAGACGCGCCGCGCGCCAGCGACGCTCCCCCGCGATAATCTGATAGAATCCGTCCGCCATCGGGCGCACCGTCAGCGGCGAGACAATGCCGTGCTCGCGGATTGACGCGGCGAGTTCTTCAAGCGGCTCCTGCGCGAAAATCGTGCGCGGCTGGTCGCGGCGCGGCTCAATCTTCGTAATCGACAGGTACTCAAAATCGTTCGGCAGCGCGCCCGCCGCGTCGCCGAAGAGCGCGCCGAGACCGGTGCCGAGGCCCTTTTTGTCTTTTGTTGCCATCATTTATTCCTCTTCAAAAATTCTTTGCCCAATTCCAAATAAGCGGCGGAGCCGCGCGAAGCGCGGTCGTAGGTCGTCACGGGTTCCCCGTGGCTCGGAGCCTCGGAGACGCGCACGTTACGCGGAATGACTACGCTGTAAACCTTTTTGCCGAAAAACTTCTTAATCTCGTCCGCGACCTGCGCCGAAAAATTCGTCCGCGAATCGTACATCGTCAGCAGCACGCCCTCGATGTCCAGCGTCGGGTTCAGTCCGCGCTTGATCATTCGGATCGTCGAAATCAGGTCGGACAGCCCCTCCAACGCGAAATATTCGCACTGGACGGGAATCAACGCCGTGTCCGCCGCGCAGAGCGAATTGAGCGTCAGCATCTCCAAGCTCGGCGGGCAGTCGATGAGAATGTAGTCGTACTCGTCGCGCACCGGCGCGAGCGCGGTTTTCAGCACGAACTCGCGGTCCTCCGCCTCGACAAGCTCCACGCCCGCGCCGGACAGGTTCTTGTTCGCGGGCAGCACGTCGCCGAAGCGCGTCCGGCGGATTGCGCCCTTAATCTCCGCGCCGCCGATAAGCACATTATAAATGTTGACCGTCGCGGCGTTCTTGTCGATACCCATCCCGCTCGTCGCGTTGCCCTGCGGGTCCATATCGCACAGCAGAACACGCGCTCCGCTCTCCGCAAGGGCGGCGGCAAGGTTCACGGCAGTCGTGGTTTTGCCCACGCCGCCCTTCTGATTCGTAATCGCGATAACTTTTGACATTTGATTACCTCGTTTTGTATGTTCTGCTATTATAACACGATAAAAATAATTTTCAATAAAAAGGAGCGAAAATATTCAAAATTGTTTCACGTGAAACAATTTTGACCCTGTAAGTTCTTCTTGACTTTCTCATTGCGTAATAATATAATGACTTAATGTTGTCTGCTGACAACAAATAATGCGTCGCACCCGCAGAAACGGGGCGGCAGCAAAGGGGAAGTTAAAATGAAAAAGAATACAGGCATTTTCTCTGTCGGCAAGATTGTACGCCTCGCCGTACTCGTCGCAATCCTCCTCGTAATGGGCTTCACACCGCTCGGCTACCTCAAAGTCAACCCCGTAATGACAATCACGTTCAATATGATTCCCGTTGTAATCGGCGCGGTAATCCTCGGTCCGACGGGCGGCGCGATCCTCGGTATCGTTTTCGGACTGACGAGCTTTTCGCAGGCACTGACGGGCGCGGACGCGCTCGGCGCGGCGATTCTCAACCAGAGCGCACTCTCGGCGGTCCTGCTGTTCGTTATGTGCGTCGCTCCGCGCTTTCTCGCCGGATGGCTGCCGGCGTTCTTTTACCGCGTTCTCGACAAGCACATTCCGAAACGCGGACGCGTCATCTCAATCGCGCTGACCTCGCTGTGCGGCAGCGTGCTGAACACGATTTTCTTCGTCGCCGCGTTCATCGGATTCTTCGGGGCGAACGAACTCGTGACCGGCGCGTTCGGGACGACGGAGGTCTGGACAATGATAACGATTCTTATTACTGCTAACGCGGTCGTCGAGGCGATTGTCTGCACGGTCGTCGGCGGAGCAATCGGGCAGGCCCTCTCGCACTACCTGCCTGTAAATCGAAAGGAAGCATAAAAATGCTGCTCGCAATAGACATCGGAAACTCGAATATCGTCATCGGCTGTATCGACGGGGACAAAATCGTCCGCGTGTTCCGGATGGTGACGGATTTGCTCAAAACAGAGGACGAGTATGCCGCGGGAATCCGCAGCATACTCGACTTCAACGATATTGATTCGCACAGCTTCACGGGCGCGGCGATATCTTCCGTCGTGCCGCCGCTGACGAATGTGTTCCGCGAGGCGGTGAACCGGCTGACGGGACTTCCGGCGTTCCTCGTCGGCTCCGGCATCAAGACGGGGCTAAATATCCTCATCGACAATCCGGCGGAGCTGGCGGCCGATATGGTCTGTTCCGCCGTTGCCGCGCTGGCGAAATATCCCGCGCCGATTTTCATCATTGATATGGGCACGGCGACGAAAATCACCGTGATTGACCGGAACGGCTCGTACATCGGCGGGGCGATTTGCCCCGGCGTCGCGCTCTCCGCGGACGGGCTTTCGCGCGGGGCGTCGCTGCTGCCGAAGGTGCCGATTGACGCGCCGAAAAAGGCGATTAACGGCGTGACGACCGACGCGATGAAGAGCGGAATCGTGTTCGGCGCGGCGGCGATGGTGGACGGAATGCTGCGGCGGTTCACGGAGGAGCTGGGTGAGAGCGCGACCGTCGTCGCGACCGGCGGCCTCGCCGCGAAAGTCGTTCCGCACTGCCGCGAGACGATTTTACTCGACGACAACCTTATTCTCGACGGGCTGCGGCTGCTGTACGAGAAGAACAGGAAATAAATTCAAATGTACCTGCTAATCTCACGCTTTAAGCGTGAGATTATTCTTTTTTCGAGGCGCGAGATGTAGGACTGCGAGATGCCCATCAGGTCGGCGACTTCCTTTTGGGTTTTTTCCTCGATTCCGGCGAGGCCGAAGCGCATTACGATGATTTCGCGCTCGCGCTCCGAGAGTTTTTCTATCGCGTCGTGCAGGAGCTGACGCTCCGCCGCGTCCTCCAACGGGCGCATTATGATGTCCGCGTCGGTGCCGAGAATGTCGGACAGCAGCAGCTCGTTGCCGTCCCAGTCGGTATTCAGCGGCTCGTCAAACGAGACCTCCGTACGGCGGGAACTCGCCTTGCGCAGGTGCATCAGAATCTCGTTCTCGATGCAGCGCGACGCGTATGTCGCGAGCTTGATATTCTTCGTCGGGTCGTAGGTGTTGATAGCCTTGATCAGCCCGATGGTGCCGATGGAAATCAAGTCCTCGATGTTGATGCCCGTGTTCTCAAAGCGGCGGGCGATGTAAACCACAAGGCGTAAATTCCGCTCTATGAGCGTTTTTTTCGCACCCTCGTCGCCCGCCGTCAGTCCGTCGAGCGCGATAGCCTCCTCCTCGCGCGAGAGCGGCGCGGGGAGCGTTTCGCTGCCGCCGATATAGTGAATTCCGGGCGGGAGGAGCAGGCCCAACCGCTCCATAATCTCCCGCGCGCGAAGCGCGAGACGCGCGTAATATATCTGAATACTGTCCATATTTCCTCCTAAATCAGCGCGTTGTAGGTGCCGTTATCGGTGACGCAGTTCGGCGAAACGGCGACGATCAGGTCGCTGCGCGGTCTGCCGTCCACCGTGATTGCCTCCGGCCGGAAGCCGAGCAGCGCGCCGCGCGCGACGCCGACGGCGGAGTACGGCAACAGGCGGAATTTTACGCCCGTCGGTTGAGAATTGAGCGCGATAAGCGCGTCGTAGTTTGCGCGCTTCACCGCGTCGCCGAGTTCGTCGCGCAGACGCGGGGCGAAGAGCGGCAAAATGTCGTCGAGCCAGACGACGCAGACGGCGGAGCCGGACAGCGGGTCGGACAGGGAATTGCCCGTGTCCTCCATTGCGCGGAGCGTCGTTTTGCGCGCTTCCACGGAAATCTCGACGGCGCGGAACGCGCCCGCGTCCCTTGCGGCGCGGCGGAACACGAGCGTGACGGCGAGGTAGCTCGCGCCGAACGCCGCGATTAACACGCGCAGGTCAACGCGCGCGAGCGTCGCGCCGCCGAGGTAAACCGCCGCCATAATTGCGCCGGCGGCCGCCGCCGAGACGGCGAAAAACACGAGCGCGAGACGCGCGAAGCGTTTCCGGAACCCGAACGCGAGGAGCAGCAGAACGCCGCCGGAGACGATTTTAACCGCGGGATTATTGAGCCACGCGGCGGGCGGCAGGGCCGAGAGCGCGGCATAAACCGCGCCGACGGCGGCGGCGAGCCACAGGCGGCGGCGTTGCGCGGGGATTGCGCAGATTTTTGCCGCGGCGAGCAGCAGGAAATAGTCAAGAATCAGGTTCGCGGCAAAAAGCTCGTCTATGTAAATCACTCGCACAGGACATCACCTGCTTATGATTATAGACAAGCCGAACGGAAAATATTGTCGCAAAAGAAAACCGGACGATTTTTAATCGTCCGGTAAATACTGCCGTAATTTGCCGATGACCTCGGTGAAGTTCAGCGGCTTGCCGACGTGGTCGTTCATTCCGGCTTCGAGGCATTTCTCGACGTCCTCGCGGAACACGTTGGCGGTCATCGCGATAATCGGAATCGTTTTCGCGTTGGGGAAAGCGGAGGCGCGGATGTTGCGCGTCGCCTCGTACCCGTCCATTTCGGGCATCTGAATGTCCATAAAAATCGCGTCGTAGCCGCCGGCGTTCCCGGTGAACAGGCGCACGGCCTCCGCGCCGTTCTCGGCGCAGTCGATGACTGCGTTTGTCGGTTCGAGGACCGCGAGGACAATCTCGCGGTTGATATCGACGTCCTCCGCGAGGAGAATGCGGCGGCCCGAAAAGTCCGCGTCGCCCTCGTCGGCGGGTGCGGATTCCTCGGTTGCCGAGAAGTCCCGCGCGGCGCGGAACGTGAACGCGAACGTCGAACCCAGACCGATAACGGAATCAATGCGGATGAAACCGCCCATCATCTCGACAATGCGCTTAGAGATTGCAAGGCCGAGACCCGTGCCGCCGAACTTGCGGGAGGTGTTGTTGTCGGCCTGCTCAAAGGCGGTGAACAGGCGGTCCTTTTGCTCGTCCGTGATGCCGATGCCCGTGTCGGTGACGGCGACGCGCACCATACACACGCCGTCCTCGTCTTCGAGGAGCTTGGACGCGACGGTGATTTTGCCGTCCTCCGGCGTGAACTTGACGGCGTTCGTGAGCAGATTCGTGATGACCTGCGCGAGACGCTGGTCGTCGCCGATCAGCGCGGCGGGGACGTTCGGGTCAAGCTCGACTTCGAGCGTCTGGTGCTTTTCCTCGACGCGGAAGCTCAAAACGGTTTCGACCTTGCGCACGAGCTTTTCAAAATTGAAGCTGACCTGGGACAGCTCGAACTTGTTCGCCTCAATCTTCGACATATCGAGAATGTCGTTGATGACGCCGAGCAGGTGCGTAGACGCCTCGTCGATTTTGTCGAGGCAGTAGTCGCGGCGGTCGTTGTCCCGCGTGTCCTTCGCGATTGTCGCCATCCCGATAATCGCGTTCATCGGCGTGCGCATCTCGTGCGACATATTGGACAGGAAGTCGCTCTTTGAGCGGGAGGCGGCTTCCGCGCGCTCGCGCTCCGCTTCGAGCAGGGCGCGGACGCGCTGCTGCTCACGTATATGGTACTTGAAGATGAGCGAAACCAGAATCGACGCGGCGGTAAAAGACGTTGCGACATCGACGAAAATCATCTTTTCGTTGTTAATCGGCGTGACGAGTTCCGGCCGCAGGTAGCTGACGACAATGCTTCCGACGCAAACCGCGATGTACGTTGACAGCATCACCGTAAAGGCGCGCCCTTCGAGCAGCAGCGCGATAATCGCGACGCCCATAACGAGGTACGCGAGCATTCCGCTGTAAATTCCGCCGCTGGAAAAGAAGATGAACGGGAAGCCGATGCAGCACAGCACCGCCGTCATAAGAATCTCGCCGACGAGCCAGCGGCGCGTGTGGTTAACGCCCAGAAACAGCACGAAAATGCCGACGACAAGCGCGCCGACCGAGACGCCGGAAATCAGGCTGGACGCTTGAAGCACCGTAGAGAACAGCCCGAAAAGCGCGCCCGCCATCGATAGTGCCGCCACGATATTGAACATCTTCCCCTGCGCCGGCAGTGCCGAAAACCACTTATACAGTTTCTTCATTCCGTCAATTATCCTCCCGCAGCGCAATCCATTCGGCGAGCAAATCGACGCACTCGCCGTAGGTTTTTAATCCGTTGTCCTGTCCGTTTGAACGCATAAAGCCGTCGTACGCGGTGTTCACCGCCGCCGAAACCGCCGCCATAGCGGGGTTGTCGTCGTTTTTCGTGAGAATCTCCGCCCAGTAGTCGGAATTGTCTTTCAGGTCGCGGCGAACCGCGTCCGAATATTCGGCGGAGAGGGCGTAATACGCCGCGGGCTCCGCGTTATACAGCGCGTTGCCGAGGTACAGCAGGCCGTCGAGGTACCCCGAATACTCAAAAACCGGAATGCCGGACGTGACGCACGCCGCGATTCCGAAGAAATTCGCCGCGTCCTCGCGCGCGACTCCGCGCGAATGCGCCAGTTCGTGCGCGACCGTGGCCGCAAGCAGGGCGCGCGGCATATCCGCGTTGACGTTCGCCTCGCCCGTAAGGGCGAAGTAAACGCCCGTGAAGCCCGTGCGGCTCATAAGGCCGGACGACAGCATTTTCTTGGGAACCGCTTTGGATTTGCCGAGGCGCGGGAACCGCGGGGCGATTGCGTCGTAGACGTCCCCGGACAGGAGGATTATCTCGTCCACGCTCACGTTGAAGCCGCCGTCGGCGGTGCGTGAGACTGAATTCGCGGTGCGGTTCGCCCCGTCGCGGAAATACTCGGCGGCGGAGATAAGCTCCGCGGTCGTGATACCGCGGTTCGTGAGTACGCCGTCATAGACCGGCGGGGCAAAATACCCGGCGCAGCCGAACCAGAGGAAGAGTGCCGCTCCGTATGTAACGGTGAGAATCAGCGCACCCAGAATGCGCAGGTGACGGATGCGGACTATCGCGAAAACAAGCCACAGAATCAGGAGCGCGGCGAGCAATTCCGTGACGGAAAACGGCAGCAGGGACGTGAGCCGTCCCGCCGTCAGACGCCAGGAGGCACCGAAACTCCGCGAAGCGGCCTCCGCAACCGAGCCGACGGGCGCGAGCAGATAGAAAGTCGCCGCCGCGAGAACCGGCGGAACCAGAAACGTCAGAAACCGCTTCACGGCTGAACGGGGAGGAAGCGACGCAGCTTGACGATAATCTCCTCGATATTTATCGGCTTGCCGATATGGTCGTTCATTCCGACCGCGAGGCACTTTTCAATATCGTCGCGGAACACGTTAGCCGTCATCGCGATAATCGGGACGGACTTCGCGTGATTATCGGGCAGCGCGCGGATGCGGCGCGTCGCCTCGTACCCGTCCATCTCCGGCATTTGCAGGTCCATAAAAATGAGGTCATACGCGGCGGGCGCGGCCTCAACCATCGCGACAGCCTCAGTGCCGTTCTCCGCGCAGTCGATTACAAGGCCGGTAGGCTCCAAGAGCACCGTGACAATCTCGCGGTTAATCTCGACGTCCTCGGCGAGGAGGATGCGGCGGCCGTCAAAGCGTTCTTCAACACTCTCGTCGTCCTCAACCTCGTCCTCGTCGATGCCGATGCAGTCCGCGATGCAGTCGTAGACGACGCTCGGAAACAGCGGCTTCGGCAGGAAGCGGTCCACGCCCGCGCTCTTCGCGTCGTCCTCAATCTCGCTCCACTCCGTGGAGGAAATCATAATGACGACGGACTTGTCCGCGCCGCGCTCCTTGATTTTGCGCGTCAGCTCAATCCCGTCCATACCGGGCATACGCCAGTCCACGAAGAAGATGTCGTACTTGTCGTGGGTCTCCATCAGTTTTATCGCGTCCGCGCCCGACGGCGCGGTGTCGCAGACGATGCCGCGGCGGAGCATAATCTCCGTGAAATAGTCGCGCTCGTCCTTCATATCGTCCACAACCATTATGCGCGGCTTTATCAACGCCGCGTCGATATCGAACAGGCGGTGATGCGCTTTCGCTGTTCCGCGGCCGAGCAGGACGTTGAACGCGAAGGTCGAACCCTCGCCGAGTTCGGACTCCACCCAGATGTTTCCGCCCATTAGACCGACGATATTCTTAGAGATTGCAAGGCCTAATCCCGTGCCGCCGAACTTGCGCGACGTGTCGTTATCGGCCTGCTCAAAGGAATTAAACAGGCGGACCTGCTGCTCCTCCGAGATGCCGATTCCCGTGTCGCGAACCTCGATTAAGAGCCTGCACTGACCGCTTTCCTCGCCGATTAAGGACGCGGCGAGCTTGACCGCGCCGAACTCCGGCGTGAACTTGACGGCGTTGCCGAGAAGGTTCGTGATGACCTGCGCGAGACGCTGGTCGTCGCCGATCAGCGCGGCGGGAATCCTGTCGTCGATAAAGACCTCAAAGACGATGTGTTTTTCGTCCATACGGAAGTTTACGACGTTCACGACCTTTTGCAGCATACGTTCAAAATTGAACTCCGCGACGGACAGGTCGAACTTGTTCGCCTCGATTTTTGACATATCGAGAATGTCGTTGATGACGCCGAGGAGGTGGTTCGACGCGTCCTCAATGCGGCCGAGGCAGTAGTCCTTGCGCTCCGCGTCCTCGGCGGACTTGCCGATCGTCGTCATACCGATAATCGCGTTCATCGGCGTGCGCATTTCGTGCGACATATTGGATAAAAACGTAGATTTCGCAACCGAAGCGCGCTCCGCGGCCTCGCGCGCGTTCTGGATATCCGTATTGTCGTTAAAGAGCATCATTACGCCCTCGACAGTGCCGGCCGCCGAAATCATCGGCGTAGCGTAAGCGGTGTATTTGCGCAGCTCACCAGGGCCGAGCGCGTCGGACTCAAAGTCGAGCGTATGCGTAGTGCTGTCCAGCGCGGCCGCCTGAGCCAGCGCGAAGAGACCCTCGACATTGCCCTGCACGTAAAAACCCTTGAAAACGCTGTAAAAGTCGATGCCGTTCGTGAAGCTGACCTTTTCGAGGCCGCTCATCTTCACGAACACGCCGGAGCAGAAGATGACGCGCAGAGATTCGTCGAGAATGAGAATCAGATTCGGGCTGTTTTCCAGCAGGAGGTTCATATACTTGTCCTGCTTCGACTGCTCCTCACGCAGCATAAGCGTGAGGTTGTCACGCGTACCGGCAATCGTCTCAAACCTTGCTATGCGGTTGTTTTGCATCAAAAGCTGACGGTTGAGTTTTTTTATTTCTTTTTGAAGTTCTTCGACAGTGTCCGCCATTTGCAGAGATCTCCCTTTTTATGCTTACAGGACGCAGATGACGAGCGTCGCGTTTTGTAAAAGCGTTTTAGATGTGCCGTCCGGCATTGTGCGCGGGAAAATCTCTCCCCCGCAGTACGAGAAGGTGTACGGCGCGCGGCCGCCGACGACTTCCTCGACCTTTTCGTGCTCCGCCATACTGTTCACGCCGAGCGACCAGTTGCGCGACGCGCAGGAATAGAAGATGATTCCGCGGTTCTCCCGCTCGGCAAGCGCGATGACCGCCGCCGTCTCCTCCTCCGTAGAGCGGATTACGTCCGACCCGCCCATAATCGCGAAGCCGAGCTTGGACCCGACGGGGATATGGCCGCAGAGAACGGCACCGCCGTTGTTGTCGCCGAAGAGACAGGTCCGCGTGAACACGATGCCTTCCTCGGTTTCCGCGACGAGCGGCGTGGAGATCAGCGAGCGCATATCGCCCTTGTCAACGAGACCGATACTGGTCACGTATTCCTCAATCGTGATGTTGTTCACGCTTTTCAGAATATTCTTTTCCGAGGCGGTGACGACTGCCTGGTGCTTCAACATATTCTCTTCGAGAATCGAGACGCTCGCAAACGTCGGATTCACGTCGCCGCAGAGCGCGGCGAGCGCGAACGCGTCCGTGACGCACTCGCCGTTGCAGAACGTGAAACACTTGGAAAAATCGTCCTCATCGGAGATGGACAGCGAGCCGAACGCGGGGATTCCGCCGGAAAGCTCGTTAATCTTGTCCGTAAACTCGTCGCCGCCGACATTGGCGAGGAGCGGCGCGAAAGCGAGCAGGAGCTTCGGCTCCTGCGCGAGCGGACCGACGACGCGGTTATACAGCTCCGTGAGCGGCGCGTCCACCCCGTCGGAGCACGACGAGGAGATGCCGGCGGTGAACGTGACGTCGTCGCTCGTCAAAACGGTGAGCGTAAGGCCGAAAACAGCGGTAAACCCGACCGTTGAGACGCTGATCGACGAATTTCCGACGACATCGAACGGCAGCGCGGCGCAGATAGCCGCGACGGCTCCGCTCTCGACGAAATCGTAATAGCAGTGCAAAAGACCGAGGCTGCTTTTCAGCAGCTTCCCGTCGAGCGCGAGTTTTTCGAGAATATCCGCGACGGCGGCTTCGGGGTCATCAATCTCTTCGGTATACGCGGTGTACATTTTAATCATAGTGATTATCCTCCATTTGGGATTGTTGAGTATTCGGAGTATTATAACACAAAGATTGCCCTTTGGAAAGAGCAATCTTTGGGAATTTGGGATTTGTTATATATTGTTAATATTTAGACGTAGAAGTAATGCGCGCCGACGGAGCCGTAAAAGTCCCGCGTTCTCGCCGCCCAGCACTTCGTCGTCGAGGCGAAATAGAGCGAATCGCCGACGATTTCCGCGCCGCCGCGCAGCGAGATCTCCGCCGCGGCGACGCACTCCTCCGGCGGGGTGTTGTTGATCGCGCCGGAATAGGCGGGCGTGAACTGGACGCCGCTGGCTTTATCGAAAACTACGCCGTAGACCGAGTCGGGGAAGCCGGGGGACGCGACGCGGTTCATAACCACGTTGCCGACGGCGAGCTTGCCCTCAAAGCTCTCGCCGCGCGCCTCGGCGGCGATAATCTGCGCCATCCACTTCAAATCCTCCGGCGTGTACGGCGTGTCCGCGGCGGGATTCTGGCGGTTCGCCTCGATAAGTACGGTCCTGAACTCGCCGCTCCAACCCACCTCCGCGCCGAGCGCGTCGGCGACGGCGCGAACGGGCGCGTAAACGTCGCCGCCCTTGATGAACACGTCGCCGTTGATATAAACGTAGTGGTTGACGCCGGTCAGATACCTGTCGCCGGGCTTAATCGTGACGCCGACGCCGCCCCTCGTGACCGTAATCGTGTCCTCCGCCGTCGTAGACACCGCGCCGAGCGCGTTCGCGAACTCGCGCACCTTGACATACGCGACGCCGCTGCGGTTCTCACCGTAGAACGCCTGAGGCTCCGCACCGCCGCTGATAAGTACCGTGACGCGGCGTGCCTCGTCAATCGCGGACACCGCGGGCGCGGTCTCGCCGGACGGAAACTCCGGCAGCTCGCTGTCGAGCGCGGTCGTCAGCACCCCGCCGAGCGCGATAGCGGCGATAAACAGTGCCGCTGTGATACGGCGGATACGCCTTCTCATAAATTCTTTCATATTAAAGTCCTTTCCCGCGCGTGTTTTCGCGCGTTCGAGCCGGTAGGCTCAACTGTTCCCCCCATCCCTAATTGTTACAATTATGTAACCGATTTGTATTTCTCTGTTGCCATTATACGCTTAAACTTTACAAAAAGAAACACTAAAATATTCCAATCTGTAATTTTTGTTAAATCCAAACAAAATCGTTGTGCATTACCGCTAATTTCGACAGCATTATTTATACAATTTCACAACAACAATTGCGCACGCGATGTGGTACAATAGATTTGAGGTGATATTAATGTTGTTCCTAACGAAGCTCGGCGACCTCTTATCGGGCGACAACAAGAGCGCGCCGAGTATTGTCATCCGTCTCGCGATTATCATCATTCTGACCGCGGTCGCGACGAAGGTCGTCTCGTCGGTTTTCAAGCGCATTGAGAAGAACCGGCGCGCGGCGGGACGCACGTTCGGCTACGTGCGAATCGCGCGGTACGCCCTGCTCGGACTGGTTTACGCGGCGGCGGTCGCGGCGGTCATATCGGGCAACGCGAAGCAGACGGTCAGCGCGGTTATCGCGTCGTCGGGCGTCGCGGCGGTCGTGCTGTCGATTGCGTGCCAGGAGCCTATCGGAAACCTATGCTCCGGACTGATTATTATTCTGACGAGTCCGTTCAAAATCGGCGACATCATACGCCACATCGGGCTGAACGCGACGGGGACCGTCGAGGAGATTACGCTGCGGCACACGGTAATACGCACGGCGGAGAACAAGCGGCTGTTCATACCGAACTCGGATATGAACAAGGCGGCGATTGAGAACTCCAACTACGGCGAGGCGCGGCTCTATATGCCGCTGGAATTTTCTATCACCTACGAATCGAACATCGACGTGGCGATTCAGGTCGTCACGAACGTGATTCTGCGGCACCCGAATTTCGACGACGCGCAGGCGGAGCGCGACCGCGCCGTCGGCAAGGACCCCGTGGGCGTCCTCGTCAACCGGTTTGAGGACAGCGGCATCGTCCTGAAAGTCTGGGTCTGGGCGGAGAACCTCAGCTCGTCCTACGCGATGAAGAGCGACATTCTGCGCGAGGTGCATAAGCACTTCAAGTACGCGCATATTGAATTTGCGTACCCGCATATGGAGATAATTGCGAAGAAGGAAGATTTATGAAGAACATAGTTGCCATACACGATATTTCGTGCTTCGGGAAGTGCAGCCTGACGGTCGCGCTGCCGATTCTGTCGGCGGCGGGGATTGAGACCGCCGTGATACCGACGGCGGTGCTGAGTACGCACACGGGCGGGTTTTCGGGGTACACATACCGCGACCTGACGGAGGATATTATGCCGATTTTCCGCCACTGGCAGTCGCTGGGGCTGAAATTCGACGCGGCGTACTCCGGCTTTCTCGGTTCGCCGGAGCAGCTCGGAATCGTGGAGGAGATTTTCCGCGAGCTTGCGGCGCAGGGGTCGCTGATTGTCGTTGACCCCGTGATGGCGGACGACGGGAAGCTGTACTCGACGTTCGACGAGAATTTCCCCGCGGGAATGCGGAGGCTGTGCGAGCGGGCGGACATCATCGTCCCGAACCTGACGGAAGCCGCGCTGATACTCGGCGAGCCGTACCGCGAGGGTCCGTACACGCGGGAATACATAGAGGAAATCCTGACAAAGCTCGCGGCGATACCGAAAAAGCTCGCCGTGCTGACGGGCGTATACTTTGAGGGCGACGAGGGGCGGCTCGGCGCGGCGTGCATTGACGTGAAAACGCGGAAAACCGAGTACGCGCTCGCGGAGCGGGTTCCGGGGAGCTATCACGGGACGGGGGACGTGTTCGCGTCCGCGCTCGCGGCGGGGCTGCTGCTCGGCCGCGAGCCGCAGGCGGCGATGCAGCGGGCTGCGGACTTCACGGCGGCGGCGGCGAAAAGGACGCTGGACAACGGGACGGACCGGCGGTACGGCGTCGCGTTTGAGGAGGGGCTGGGGACGCTGCAATATATGTCTTGACCTATTGCAAATTATAATGTATAATAGCGTTCCCTCTGAAATGTAAACACGAAGGATAACACTGTAAATGGAAACGAAAAGCATTGCGATTGACGGGCCGTCGGGCGCGGGGAAGTCCACGCTGGCGAAATTAACGGCGAAGAAACTCGGCCTCATATACGTTGACACGGGCGCGTTGTACCGCTCAATCGGGCTGTTCGTTCTGCGGCGCGGCGTCGCGTCGAAAGACGAGGCGGGCGTGAAGCGGCTGCTGCCCGAAATTACGCTGGAAATGAAGTACGACGGGAGCGGCACGCAGCGCGTGATACTGCGCGGCGAGGACGTGACGGACGAGATACGCTCGCCGGAGGTCTCGATTTACGCGTCGGACGTTTCCGCGCAGACGGCTGTGCGGGAATTTTTGCTGCAAATGCAGCGCGATATGGCCGTGCGGTACGACGTGATTATGGACGGGCGGGACATCGGCACCGTCGTAATGCCGTCCGCGGGCGTGAAAATCTTTCTGACGGCGGACCCCGAAATCCGCGCGAAGCGGCGGTACGACGAAATGCTCGCCGCGGGGCGCGAGGTTACATACGACGAGGTTTTGCGCGACATCAACTACCGCGACACGAACGATTCCGCGCGGGCTAACGCGCCGCTGAAAGCGGCGGAGAGCGCGATCGTCGTCGATACGTCGGCGTTCAACCTCGACGAGAGTTTTGACAAAATCCTGGACATTATCAATGAAAGGCTGACGGGCAATGGCGCAAAGTAAAGTCTACCAACGTCTTTTTCCGTTCGCGAACCGGATTCTGCGGATTCTCTACCGGCCGCAGATTACGGGGTTGGAGAACGTTCCGCGCGAGGGCGCGTTCATCGTCTACGCGAACCATTCGAGCAACATCGACGCGTTTTTGATGATGTGTTTTATCGGGCGGGAGCATCAGCTCCACGTACTCGCGAAGAAAGAGATTTTTAAGGTCCCCGTACTCGGCGCGGTCGCGAAGGCGACGGAGATGATATGCGTGGACCGCTCCAAGATGGACATAAACTCCGTGCGGCTGTCGCTGAATTACCTCAAAGCGGGCGAAAAGCTCGGAATTTTTCCCGAAGGCACGCGCGTGAGCGAGGGCGAGAGCGTGGACGCGAAGAGCGGGATTATACGCCTCGCGGACAAGACGCGCGTACCCGTGCTTCCGATGTATATTCCGGCGAAAAAGCCGTGGTTCCGCAAGACGCCGATTGTATTCGGCGAGTCGTTTTTCATCAATCCGGAGCAGCGGAAGCTGCAACCGGAGGAATTGCAGCCGCTCGCCGAGGAGATAATGGGGAAAATCCGGGAGCTGAGACCGTGATAGTCGTAGTCGCGGAGTCCGCGGGGTTCTGCTTCGGCGTGGAGCGGGCGGTAACTATGGCGGAGGACGCCGCGAAAAAGTACGGCAAATGCTTCACGCTCGGTCCGCTGATTCACAACCGCGCGGTCACGGACGACTTGGCGCGGCGCGGCGTAGCCGAGATTGAGAGCGCGGAGGACGCGCCGGAGGGCGCGGCGGTAATCATACGCTCCCACGGGATAGGCCGGCGCGAATATTCGCGGCTTGTTGCGAGAAAAATAGAGATTATCGACGCGACGTGTCCGTTCGTCGCAAAGATTCACGAAATTGTTGAAAATGCCGAAATTGACGGGCGATTCGTGATTATTATAGGTGAACCGCAGCACGCGGAGGTGCTGGCGATTGCGGATTACGCAAGTAATTGCAGGGTTTTTCCGGCGACGGAGGAGCTTTCCGATTGGCTCCGCGAAAACGCGGATATGCGCGAAACGGCAATTTCGGTCGTGTTCCAGACGACGTCGCGGCGAGAAATTTACAATTCCGTCACCGAATTCATAAAAAAAGAGTGTACAAACGCGATTATTTTTGATACAATATGCGATGCGACTAATCGTCGGCAGAAAGAAACGCGCGAACTCGCGCGCAACTCTGACGCGGTTATCGTAATCGGCGGGCGCGAGAGCGCGAACACGCGGCGGCTTTATGAGATTGCGCGGGAGGAGAACCCGAATGTGCAGTTGATTGAGGGCGCAGACGAGCTTGACACGTCGTCGTTTTACCGGCACCACACCATAGCGGTCACGGCGGGGGCATCCACCCCTGCGTGTATAATTAAGGAGGTCAAACGCAAGATGTTTGAAGAAACAGAAGTCAGAATCGACGAATCCACTGAAAATACGGCGGGAGAGGCGGCGGTCACGCCGGCGGCACCCGTGGAGGAGGAGCGCGAGCTGACGCTTGACGAGTTGTATGACGCGTCATTCAAGACGATACATACCGGACAGCGTGTTACCGGTTATATCGCCGCGATTACGCCGACGGAAATTACCGTTGACCTCGGAGCGAAGCAGTCGGGTTACATCCCCATCACGGAACTTACGGGCGACGAAACCGCAGAAGCGGTAAAAATCGGCGACGAGCTTGAAGCGATTGTTATGCGCGTCAACGACGTTGAAGGCACGATTATGCTGTCACAACGCCGCCTCGACGCGATTAAGAGTTGGAGCGACATCGAAGCCGCGGTGGAATCCAAAGCGGTACTCGAAGGCGTAGTCACCGAGGAGAACAAGGGCGGCGTAGTCGTCACTGTTCGCGGCGTACGCGTATTCGTCCCCGCGTCGCGCACGGGATTACCGCGCGAGGCGCAGATGTCGGAGCTTCTTAAAAAGAAGGTTCGCCTCATCGTCACGGAGGTCAATCAGCCGCGCCGCCGCGTCGTCGGCTCCATCTCCGACGTGACACGCGCGGAGCGCGCCGAGAAGTCCGAAGCCGTCTGGGCGTCAATCGAGGAGGGCAAGCGTTACACCGGCGTTGTCAAGAGCCTCACGAGCTACGGCGCGTTCGTAGACATCGGCGGCGTGGACGGAATGGTTCACGTATCCGAGCTGTCGTGGACGCACATCAACAAGCCGGCGGACATTCTGAATGTCGGCGACGAGCTGGAAGTTTACGTCATCTCGTTCGACAAGGAAAAGGGCGAAAACGGCAAAATCTCACTCGGACACAAGGACCGCGGGCAGAATCCGTGGGCGAAGTTCACCGAGACCTGCCAAGTCGGCGACACCGTGACCGTCAAGGTCGTGAAGCTGATGAAGTTCGGCGCGTTCGCGGAGATTATCCCCGGCGTGGACGGACTGATTCACGTCTCGCAGATTGCCGATCACCGCATCGAGGACCCGTCGGAGGTGCTGAACGAGGGCGACGTCGTTGACGTGAAGATCACCGAGATTGACACGGAGCGGAAAAAGGTTTCGCTGTCGATTCGCGCGCTGGGCGAGGCTCCGGCGGCGGCGGTCGAGGAAGCGGAAGAATCTGCGGAAGCGGAGACAGACACGGACACCGAGGAATAACGAACATATTGACGCCGCCGCCCGAAGAGGGCGGCGGCGTTTTTGCGTTTGCGGTCAGTTCGAGGAGGTGACTTTCTGCTTGGTCTGGGTTATCATCTTGGCTTCGGCGGGCTGAACCTCGTACCAGCCGTTGGATTGCAGCATCGAGAAGATGTCCGCCTGAATGCAGTGGTCCTCTTTGAGGATGTCGAGCATTGCGGTGCGGAGCTTTTCGTTGCAGCACTCGCCCGCGTAGGTGTTGTAGGCGTCGGTGATGTGCTTTTGCGCCATAAGGGTGTCCTGAAGGATCTCCTTATCGGTGTAGGTTGTTGAGTTAGCCATTTTGATTCCTCCTTAGTTTAAGAATGTGAGCAGCGTGTCCGCGTGCTTCTGGTGTTTTTGCGCGAATTCGTCCATAGACTTCTGGATTTTTTTGTCCTGAGACATCTGCGCGAGGTACTGATACTTCTTGACGAGTGTCTGTTCCTGACCGATCTGGTCTTCGATTGCGGAGAGCTCTTTTGTGGAAATGTTCGGCATTTGCTAATCCTCCTTGTTGTAATTTCCCTGACAGTATTTCCCGATTGCGGGGGATTATGCAGTCAAAATGCCGTTATTTAATTTGAATACGAGAAAATCGCGGCCGTCGATGCGCTCCGGCTCGCCGAAGCAGAACACCGGAATCAGCGGGAACGGTTCGCCCGCGTCGAGCGGCACGGCGAGGTAGGTTATGCCGCCCTCGCGCCGCGCGAGCGCGCCCGTCAGCTCGCCGTCGCAATAGCCGGAGGGTTCCGCGAAGAGGGACGACGCGTCGGCGAGCGGGGCGAAAAGGGGGGACAACTCCCCCTGTCGCTGCGCGACACCCCCCTCGGAGAGGGGGGCAGGGGGTTCGGGGGCCGCTGCGGCGGTGGTGGGGGCGGGGGTTGGCGCGGGGGCGAAAACGGGCGCGGCGGGTTCCGGTGCGGACACTGACTCGCCGGGCAAGACGAGGGCGAAGCCGTCGGGGTCGGCGAAGCCGAGGTCGCGGAGCGCGTTCTTTGAATAGCTCTTGCGGAACGAGAGTTTGCCGTTATCGTCGGGCGCGGCGACGCCGAGCGTGACGTAGCCGCCGTTGCAGACCGCCGCGAGGCGGTAGATTTTTTCGTCGGGCGCGGTACCCGAAAAGTCGATTTCGGTCATAAGGCCGTTCCGCGTGACGGCGGCGACGCCGTAAACTAAATCATTACGGGTGACGTTAAACTTTTCCATTTTGATAAACCTCCGAATACAAAAAATCCCACGCATAAACATATGCGCGGGATTGGGATTGTATGAATTTTGCGCGGGATTACGCGATTGTGTAGGTGCCGCGGACGAGGACGGTCGCCGCGTCGGAGGTGACAGAAAAGCCGCTGTCCTTGGTCGAGATGAGATAGAGATGGTTGAGCGGGGCGAGCGCGTCCTCCGCGGGTGACAGCTCGGAACCCGACGTGAGGTCCGAGACGCCCGCGCCGGAAACCATAAAGTAACCCTCACGCAACAGAACCTCCGCGCCGACCTCGCATTTGAGCGTCTGCCCATTGACGAGGGCGACGAGGAAATACACCTCGGCGGGCGGCGAAGTCGTTCCGGCGGAGGCGGTGCCGAGCTTTTCGTCGATTTTCTTCGACAGCTCCGCGCTCTTCTCCGCGATTTTTTCGTCAAAGGACTTGATGATGTCGGCCTTGAACTTGTCATTTAGGTAGCTGACGGTGACGAGCGGGTCGTCCTGCGTACCCGCGCTGCCGGCGGCGAGGACGATGGCGGTCGTCGCGACAATGACGAGGACGAGGGAGAGGAATATCAGAATATTTTTTTTCATTTGTTATGTAGCTCCTTAAAAATCCTCACCACGGCAAAGCCGTGGTTGCGGCAAATCTCGCTGCGCTCGATATTGACGCGGCTCTGCCGCGCCGCGCTGACGCTTGTGACTGAATGTATTATAGCACAACAAAAGGGCGTGGTCAAGACCCGCCCTTTTGCATTTCAGCCCAGACCGAAGGAGACCGCGATTGCGTTGTCCACGCGGTTCATCAGTTCGTCGTCTATCGCGCCCATACGTTCGCGCAGGCGCGTTTTGTCGATTGTGCGGATTTGCTCCAAGAGGACGACGGAATCCTTCGTCAGACCGTAGGACATCGCGCCCAGCTCGATATGCGTCGGCAGGCGCGCCTTGTTGATTTGCGAGGTGATTGCGGCCGCAATCACGGTCGGGCTGTGCTTGTTGCCCGTGTC